>CAZDAR010000028.1:0-34752 GCA_964503665.1 uncultured Flavobacteriales bacterium | reverse complement strand
TTCCATCTTGTCTACTTTCTCCCACGAGAATTCAGAAATATGAATCAATCCGTCCGTTCCAGGAAGAATCTCTACGAAACATCCAAATTCTTTAACTGACTTCACTTTACCAACATAGGTTTTACCTTCTTCTACTTGTGGAGGGAAAGCGATTAATTTAATTGCATTCATCGCTGTTTTCATATTCTCTCCATTGTTAGAGACAATCTGAACACGACCCATACCATTTTCTAATTCCTCGATAGTAATAATTGTTTTCGTTTCTTTTTGAAGTCCTTGAATGATTTTTCCTCCAGGTCCGATAATCGCACCAATTACTTCGTTCGGAACGTCAAAAGCTTCGATTCTTGGCGTATGTGCTTTGAAATCTGGATTTGGGGCAGCAATCGTTTCGACAATCTTGTTTAAGATGTGTAAACGACCTTCTTTTGCTTGAATCAATGCTTTTTCTAATACTTCGTATGGCAATCCATCTACTTTAATATCCATTTGACAAGCCGTTACACCTTTAGATGTTCCAGTTACCTTAAAATCCATATCTCCTAAGTGATCTTCGTCTCCTAAGATATCTGAAAGAACAACAAATTTTCCGTCGTTAGCAATTAATCCCATCGCAATACCTGAAACTGGTGCTTTCATTGGAACACCACCATCCATTAATGCCATTGTTCCAGCACAAACAGTTGCCATGGAAGAAGAACCATTAGATTCTAAAATCTCAGACACTAAACGTATCGTGTAAGGGAAATCTTCAGGAATCATACCTTTTAATGCTCTTAATGCCAAGTTACCATGTCCTACTTCACGACGAGAAACACCTCTAATCGGTCTTGCTTCACCAGTTGAGAATGGAGGGAAGTTATAATGTAATAAGAATTTATCGGATCCATTGGTTACCACACCGTCAATCATTTGCTCATCCATACGACCTCCTAAAGTCAATGCTGTTAATGATTGTGTTTCACCTCTTGTAAAGATAGCAGAACCGTGAGACATTGGTAAATAATCAACTTCACCCCAAATAGGACGAATCTCATCAAATTTTCTTCCGTCTAAACGAATTTGGTCATGTGTCATCACATCACGAACAGCTTTCTTCATTACTTTAGAAAAGTAAGTAGAAACAAATCCTTTTACTTCTGCTAATTCCTCTTCTGAGAATTGAGCTTTCAGTTCTTCTTTGATAGCTCCGAATAATTCAGAACGTTCATGCTTAGATGCCAATCCTTTACGAGCAACATCACAACATTTTTCATAACTGAAATCGTATACTTTTTGTCTTACTTCTTCATTGTGCACTTCGTGGCAATATTCTCTTTTTGGAGAAGAGCCTGGAATTTGATCGGCTAATTCCAATTGGAATTGGCAATGCTTTTTAATTTCCTCGTGTGCCATTTGAATCGCTTTCACCATTTCTTGTTCAGAAACTTCCGCCATTTCTCCTTCTAACATCACGATATCCTTTGCAGATCCAGCAATCACCATGTCCATGTCCGCAATCTTCAATTGAGATGCTGTTGGATTCACCACTAATTCACCTTCGACACGTGCAATTCTAACTTCTGACATCGGTCCATTGAACGGAATGTTTGATACGGCTAAAGCAGCAGAAGCAGCTAATCCACATAAAGCATCCGGCAAGTTTTCGCCATCAAAAGATAACAGTTGAAGCATTACTTGTACTTCAGCATGGAAATCATCTGGAAAAAGCGGTCTTAAAGCTCTGTCCACTAAACGCATTGTTAATATTTCATTGTCAGAAGGTCGTGCTTCACGTCTAAAGAAGTTACCTGGAATTCTTCCTCCTGCATAGTATTTCTCTCTATAATCTACTGTTAATGGCAAGAAATCTACCCCTTCTTTTGCGTCAGCGGATGCACATACTGTTGCTAACAATATAGTATCTCCCATTCTAACAACAACTGATCCGTCTGCCTGTTTTGCTAATTTCCCTGTTTCTACTGTGATTTCTTTTCCTCCAGTAGTCAAGGACATTGAAATTCCTAATTTCATATCTTTTGTTTTAATTAAATAAAAAGAAAAGGCAATCGATACTATATCGATTGCCCCCCTTTCTACAATATTCTTTTATTATCTACGTAATCCAAGTTCTTTAACTATTGCACGGTATCTTTCAATTTCAGTGTTCTTTAAGTGATCAAGAAGACTTCTTCTTTTACCAACTAATAACTGTAACGAACGCTGCGTAACGAAATCTTTACGATTTTTCTTTAGGTGTTCCGTTAAATGCTTAATTCTATAACTGAATAATGCGATTTGCCCTTCCGCTGAACCTGTGTTTGTTGCAGACCCTGCGTGTTTTTCAAAGATACCTTCTTTATTTTCTTTAGATAAATACATGCCAAAATTATATTAATGTTTATTATGTAGCCGATTTTCGACGTTGCAAATGTAGACATTTAATTTTAATCTTCCCAAATGAATTGAAAATATATTTGGAGAGTGGCGATTCAAGTGCCAAAATCACTTCAAACAGCTCTTCTCACAAAAACTGTCGCTTATTCAAATAGCTCATCAACGCTACTTCCAAGCTCTTATTAATGTCCAATTCCACAAAGTCAATCTTGTAATTGATACATTTTAAGCGCACTTCATTAAAATAGTGTTGAATGCTTTCTTGGTATTTTTCTTTGATTTGGTGCGGTTGCAATTTGATTTTTTCTTTCGTCTCCATATCAATTAAGGTATAGGGACGATTTTCTAATTCAAACAATTGTTCGGTTTTAGCATCTGTTACATGAAAAAGAATGATTTCGTGCTTGTTGAATTTCATGTGTTGCAATGCTTCAAACAACTCGGCTTCTTTCTCTGGATTGGATAGTAAATCGGTAAAAATCATGACCAAACTACGGCGATTGAGTACTTCTGCTAGTTCGTGAATATTTTTTATCACATCAGTCGTGGTTGTATCGTTCTCATCGTATTTATGCATTAAATCTTCCAATGAAGCGATCAAATATTGATGATGCGCCAATGATGATTTAGCCGGCGTAGAGAAATTAACGTCTTCGGAGAAAAAGTGTAATCCAACGGCATCGCGTTGCTTCTTCATCATTTCGATAATGGAAGCAGCAGCAAGAATCGCATATTGAATTTTCGTCACGTTTCCATTTCCATAATACATGGAACTCGAATTATCGATTACTATTTGACAACGTAAATTCGTTTCTTCTTCGTAACGCTTCACGAACATTTTATCTGTCTTTCCGAAAAGTCGCCAGTCGATGTGACGTGTCGATTCTCCTTGATTATATAGACGATGTTCAGCAAATTCAACCGAAAAACCATGAAAAGGACTTTTATGCATACCCGTAATAAATCCTTCCACCACTTGCTTGGCCAAGAATTCAAGATTACCAAATTTAATAATGTCTCTTTTATCGATTTTCACAGTTTGATTTTACATGAATGATTCTTCAAATTTATGAATATTTCATTTGTTCTCGCAATCCAAAACAAAAGTTCAACAAGATTTATTGGATTGATTTATCATTTATGAAGAAATGATATGTATTTTTGATTCCATGAATCAACCAAAACAAACAGTTACATATCCTATTATGGAGCAGTTTTACACCATTCAAGGTGAAGGACATTATTCGGGTAGAGCGGCATATTTCATTCGCTTAGGAGGTTGTGACGTCGGTTGCGTTTGGTGCGATGTCAAAGAAAGTTGGGATGCTGACATTCATCCGAAGAAAACGGTCGAAGAGATTATTCAAGAAGTCGAAATGTTCCCTGGAAAGTTTGTCGTTATAACTGGTGGAGAGCCAGCAATGTACAATTTGACTCCGCTGGTTAATGCGCTTCACGAAAAAGAATACGAAATTGCTATTGAAACTTCAGGGTGTTATCCGCTAAAAGGAAAGGTCGATTGGTATTGCTTTTCGCCTAAAAAGTTTAAAGCACCTGTCGACAATGCTTATTTAAAAGCAGATGAATTAAAGGTTGTAATTTTCCATAAGTCCGATATTAAATGGGCAGAAGAGCATGCAAAACGCGTTCGACCTGATTGTTTACTCTATCTTCAACCAGAATGGTCAAAAAAGGAACAGAATTTGACATTGGTTATTGAGTATGTTAAATCAAACCCTCAATGGAGAATCTCACTACAAACACACAAATACATGAATATTCCATGAAAAAATTAAACTTTTTACTACTACTTCTATGCTTTTTTGCGATAAATATAGCATCAGCTCAAATGAGCTATTCCACGAAAGATAAAAAAGCCATCAAACTTTTCGAAGAAGCAATGCAATATCCTAAAACACATTTAACCAAATACATGCGCCCAGATTATGATGGTGGCATCAAGTTATTGGAAAGTGCTGTTGCGCGCGACAATCGTTTTTGGGAAGCTTATATGTTAGCGGGAGAGTATGCAGAATATGCCCGTCAAAATGTTAAAGCAATTGATTTTTACAAAAAAGCGTTGGCAATCAACCCATACATTACGCCTAGTGGTTCTACATATTTCTTTTTAGGTAATTTAGAATACCAAGAAGGAAAATACGAAGACGGATTGAAAAGTATTCAGTACTACCAAAAGATGAATCAGAACAATCCGACGAATATGAAAATGTATCAAGAGTCCGAAAAGTTACGCTTGTCACTCGAACTTTCTATTAAATTAATGGCACATCCGTATAAGTTTGAACCTAAAAACCTAGGACCTGGTGTCAATACAAAAGACCCTGAATATTTCCCAACGATAACCGTTGACGGAAAAACATTGTTGTTCACCCGACGAATCTTTGATTCAAGAGTCGAGAAGCTAACCAACCAAATAGAAGATTTGAAACAACGTCAAGAGGACTTTTTTATATCAACAAAAGATGAAAATGGAGTTTTTCAAACGGCAATACCTATGCCAACCAATATCAACACAGTAAATAATGAGGGAGCCCCGACGATTGGTCCTGATGGAAGAACTTTAATTTTTGTGGCGTGTCCAGATGCTTCTGGTACATATTATGGCGAGAATCGTTTTGGTAAAGGAAGTTGTGATTTCTTTGTAACTAAAAAATTAGGAAGTCGTTGGACCGATCCTGTAAACCTTCCAGGAAGAACCAATACAAGTGCATGGGAATCTCAACCTTCGCTTTCTTCTGACGGAAAAACATTGTATTACATTCGTGGCGTAAGAACAGAAGGTGGAATGTTAAATACAGATATCTATGTAAGTTATTTACAAGAAGACGGAAATTGGGGGATAGGAAAACCATTACCGAATTACATCAATACACCTGAAGGCGAGGAATCTGTTTACATTCATCCAGACGGGAAGACTCTTTACTTTGCGTCAAGAGGTCACATTGGTTTAGGCGGCTCTGATCTTTACATGTGTCGTTTACAAGATGACGGAAACTGGGGGAAACCTATTAATTTGGGTTATCCTATCAACACGAACGCAGATGAAAACTCATTACTCGTTGGCGCTGATGGTGAAGTTGCTTATTTTGCGAGTAATCGTGAAGGTGGTTTTGGTGAATTAGACATTTATTCTTTTGAAATGCCCGCTCATCTTCGCCCAATACGCACCACTTATTTCGAAGGATTGGTATTCGACATTAATACCAATACGCCATTACACGGTAAATTCTATTTGTATGATTTAAAAACCAACAAAGAAGTGATTCGTTCACAAGCCGATCCAGTAACGGGTGAGTTTTTAGTTTCTCTTCCTGAAAATGCTTCGTATGCCTTAAGTGTCGAAATGGATGGTTATTTGAATTTCTCTAAGAATTTCGATTTGAAGTTGAAGGATGACGAAGAATCGTTTCACATGAACATACCGATGATTCCAATTACGACCTCCACTCCTATTGTGTTAGAAAATATCTTTTTCGATTTGAACAAAGCCGACTTACTTCCTGAATCTCAAGTAGAATTAGGAAAAATGTATGAATTCTTAACGAAAAATCCAACGGTAAAAGTAGAGATTTCTGGACATACAGATACACGTGGTAGTAGCGAATTAAACTTAGACTTATCGCAAAAAAGAGCCGATGCAGTAGTGAATTATTTACTAGGAAAAGGAATTGCTAAAGATCGTTTGACTGCAAAAGGATACGGTGCTTCTCAACCACGGATTTCAAATGCACAAATCGAGGCAATGACTTCTGATGCTGAAAAAGAAAAAGCACATCAGTTAAATCGTAGAACGGAATACATGATTATTAAATAATGAAAGCGTACTTCCAATTGATGCGGTTTAAAAACCTGCTCATCATTGCTATAACAATGATTTCGGTTTATTTTTTCTATGCTCACTTTGGAAATAATATTGCTTTTTCAACAATTGACCATTTTCACTTTGGATTGTTAGTATTAGTGACAATGTTAGTGGCTGGAGCTGGAAATGTCATCAATGATATTTTTGATGTAAAAGCGGATACATTCAATAAGCCTGACAAGATAATCATTGGCGAATCGATAACTGAAGAGAATGCAACAATTCTCTATTGGTTTTTAAATGCCAACACTTTATTAATTGCTCTTTATCTGAGCTTTTTCTATTGGTCACTATGGTTATTGTTTATTCCTATTCTTTGTTTTGGTGTGCTATGGATTTATTCTAAGAAACTAAAGAAAATTAGTTTCTTGGGTAATCTTTTAATCGCGTGTTTAACGGCTCTTGTTCCGATTTTGATTGGAATTTACATTCATGAATCACTCGCTCTTTCAGGTGGCATCTTAGACTTGAATGATATTACATTAACAACGATTCCGACATTGGATAGCACTATTTTAATGGATGGACAAAATGGGCTTATTTTCTTCTTTGCGTTGTTTGCATTTCTGTTGAATTTCTCCCGTGAATGGATCAAAGATATTCAAGATATCGAAGGCGATAAATTGATTAGTTCGTATTCATTGGCGATTCAATTGGGCGAGAAAAAAATGAAGATGTACACTGGTTTTTTCTTGCTGATGACCATTACTTTTTTAGCACTTATTCTTTTCTCAAACGTTTCTGATTGGTGGCTGTTAATGAAATTTCAACTACCCTTACTTTTCGTAATTCTTTCATTAGGATTGGCTTTCATTTACTTATTTAAAAAGCGCCGTATTCTCATCAAGAAAGCGGATTTATTTCTAAAGATTTCGTTTTTATTTGGTGTTATTTTACCTTTTTGGTGGGCGATTCTCGCTTAAAACACACCACCCTCTTCTCTCTTTCTCATTCTTCCTTTCTATCTGTGTTATCTGTGAGCCACTTTTCGTTCTATTCTCTCATTCTCGCTCTAAATTTTCATTATATTTGTAACCTATGAGTAACCCGATTGATTTACATACTATTTACAAAGTCGTCTTAGCCAGTATGGAGAAGGCTTCTGAAGCAATCATAGAAGTGTACAATTATGAAATTCAAACAGTTATAAAAGATGACGGAAGTCCTGTCACGCAAGCAGATTTAGCTTCTTCTAAAATTCTACATCAGCATTTAGAGCATTTGAACATTCCTATTATGGGTGAAGAAGTGAGAAATGCGGCTTATAACGTACGAAAAGATTGGGAATATTATTGGTGTATCGACCCGCTAGATGGTACAAAAGAATTCATTAAGAAAAATGGAGAATTTGCGATTAACATTGCGCTTATTCATAAAAATAGAGCTGTTTTTGGGGTGATTTGTTCACCACTCACCAAAGAAGTAATTTTAGGTGGCGAAAATTTTGGTGTTTACACCTCCCATTTAGATGGCGTTTATGAATTAAAAGAAGTTAAGAGCCAAAAAGAGCGAAACGAAGTATTGACATTGATTATTTCTCGTTCTCATTTCACAGGACTAGCAGAAGATTTTGTCGAAGATTTAGAAAATAAATACGGTGAACTTTCTTACCTTGGAAAAGGAAGTGCCTTGAAATTCTTTGACTTAGCATTAGGAACTGCTGATGTTTATGCACGATTTGCTCCAACAATGGAATGGGACATTGCTGCTGGTCATGCTATTTTACGTCAATTAGGTGGTGAGATTTTCCAATACGAGACAAATTTCCCATTAATTTACAATAAAGAAAACCTTGTGAATCCTTGGTTTATTGCCTATACTGCTCCACTACTTAATGATTTAAATAATGCAGAAAATTAAAGGATTGCTCCTTCTTATTTTTGGATTTTTTAGTTTCGGATTTTCACAATCGTCCAGTTTGCCTTTGAACGATTTTTACAAACGTCAATTCTTACAACATTCGGGAAAAGAAGTCCATGAAAATCTACTTCCTGCAAACGAAACACAACTCGACTTACATCGTATCGTTAGAGATTCTTCTGTTCAATATAGTAGCTTCATGAATTGGGTGCTACAAAGTCATTGGGTACAATTAGAAAAAGAAATTACAACACTTTATATCAGTCCATTAATTGATTTTTCAATGGGCGATGACGTGAATCGGTCTTCCAGAGATAAAGCCAAACTCTTCCGGAATGTTCGTGGTGCTATTGTTAGTGGTTCTATCGGAAAACAATTCTCGTTTTTTTTTAGTTTTGCGGAAAACCAAGCACGGTTCATGGATTATGAAACGGCTCATTTTAAGCAAAGTGGCGAATTATTTGTCAAAACAAACGGTTATACGCTTAAAAACGCCACTATTCCTGGAGGAAGTAGAACGAAAGATTTTAAAGTAGATGCTTTTGACTACACCTATTCTATTGGGATGGTCAATTATCAAGCAACTAAAAAACTACGCTTCGAATTTGGAAATCAAAATAATTTTGTCGGTGCCGGTTATCGTTCTCTCCTACTTTCTGATAACTCTATCGCTGCTTTAGGATTGCGGACAATCTATAAATTCAATGATAAATGGTCGTATCAATGGCTCATCAAAAACCATCGAAATTTATACCGTAAGCCGAAAACAAAATTTGTCGAATCGCCGTACGAAAATAAATTATATACCGCTGTATATTTGACCTACAAACCAGTTAAAAACATAGCGGTAAGTTTATTCAGTGGTGCGAATACATTGATTGGAGATTCATTAATAAAACATCCCCTCCAATGGCAAAGTATTCTTCCAATTCCTGTCATCAACACGGATTTAGCATTGAAAAATAAAATCATGAATGGTGTTATCGGTTTGCACTTCGAATGGGCACTCGAAAAATGGCGTTTCTATGGACAAGTTGTCGCCGACCGTCTAAATGTGGGAACAGGAATCGCAGGTCAATTAGGCGTTTATTACTTCGATGCATTTTCGGTTAAAAACTGGACAATTCAAGTAGAAAATAATGTCGTACCGAAGAACTTTTATGCAGACGACAATAGCAAGTTGAGTTACAGCAATGCACAAATAGCACTCGCACATCCAAAAGGAAATAATTTTGCAGAGATTCTATTACGTACCCAGTATGAATGGAAACGATTTTACGCCGAATTTACGGGTATTTACTATCATAATTTAAACCGAAGCGATTTAGGTGAATTAGGGTCGAATGCGATTATCAATCAGAACATATTAGCGATTTCACCAGATGAATTGACGTACGCCACACATTACGAAAAAATTGAAGTCGGTTATCGTTTTAACCGTAAATACAATGGTACCGTTTATTTCAGCTTTACCAATCGCACATCAATTGGTGGCGGAAATACATCCGTTCAGCAGTTTATCATGGCAGGGCTCAAGGCTAGTTTGTTTAACCAATATTTTGACTTCTGATGAAAAAATGGTTACTCCTATTGACACTTTTCTCAACGCATTCGTTGATGAGTCAAATTTCAGAGGTAGAATCCGAGTGGATTAGAAATGGCTTAAATCACAGTTCGGTGAAATCCTTTTCATTTGAAAATATCGAACGCTTATTCGATTCCAGTAAAGTTGTAAAATGGGATGTTTTTCCCGATATTATTGGCAGTTATGGCAATCGTCAATTTAAGACACAATTAGGTGCAGGCGCGATGGTCGAAGTTGGATTTAAAAAGAAGATTGCGTTTCAGATGCGCTATACGGCAGGTTTTTCAAATGCGCCGAATATTTCATACAGCCCTGATTTGCAAACCAAGGCATATTTCATGAATAGCATCGATAAAAAAACACCTGCTGAAAATTATATCTACAACGACTTACGTTTTCGATTCACGTATCGACCAATCAAACAAATCGAAATTCAAGCGGGTATCGACAATCAGCATTATGGCGAAGGCGATCGTTCCTTGATGATGGGACAACAGAGTGCACCGAGTCCGTTTGTGAAAATAAAAGGTAGTATTTGGCGATTACAATACGAGTTTTTACAACAAGTGTGGTCGGAAGGAATGTTTACCAAAAACTACTTACCGAAAGGAGCAGCAACGCATTACATCAGTTATAAAGTAACCAAAAGCATTCATGTGGGTATCTTTGAATCCGTTGTGTATGGCATGAAAGATACCTTGTACAACCGTGGAATTTCGCTGGAATACATGAATCCTTTTATTTTCTATCGACCGCAAGAATACAACTTAGGTTCTACCGACAACGTTATTTTAGGATTGAACGCCAGTTATCAAAACGGCGGAACCATGCTCTATGGTTCGATAGTTTTAGATGAATTTTTATTAGGCGAAATCAAAGCACGGAAACGTTGGTGGGCCAACAAATATGCCGCTCAAATTGGTGTGAAATCGCATTTTAAAGTGGGAGAACATCGCTTTTTTCATCGTTTCGAAGCAAACTTAGTGCGTCCATTTACCTACACACAAATTCGCCCTGATGTCGTTTATGCGAATGAACGTTTACCAAAAGCCCACCCGCTCGGCGCTAATTTCATCGAATTATACGACGAGTTCAACTGGAAATTCAAGCATTATGACTTCACCGTATTTTTACAGTATTACCTCAAAGGCGATATGGCAATTAGTACCGACAATCCGGGCGGTGATATTTATCTTCCATACACCCAACGAAAAGAAGAATACAATTACACGATTGGTCGTGGAACAACAAGATGGCATTATACCGTCGGAGCGCACTTAGCATATGGCATCATGAAAGACAAATGGAAAGTATTTATCGAACCACGTTTGATGATTGACAAAGTGGAGAAAAGTGTATTTTTTGATGGATATATGACGGTTGGAATACATCGCCAGATTGGGGCGTATCGGAGGAATTATTGAGGGCAACACTACTAATTTTTACCTCATCGTCCCTACCTCAAAAACAACACAAACAATCCTCCAATAACCAAACTATACACAATAAAAATACCCTTCCAGAATGGATGCGCTTTTTTAAGGTTCATGAATTCAAAACCAACTAAGAGAAATTTAGAAACGGAAATAAGAACAATCGTAATCACGATAAGTGAATTAAAGGGAAGTTTGGAAAGCATTGCTCCGATTATCGTTAGAATAACTAAACCAATATAGGAATAGGTGAGCCTTTTTTGCATGTCAGAAGAGTAAATAAAGAATTGGGAATAATAACAACCAAATGATGTCGCACATGTGCCAAAAAGCAGCGCCAGCTTCAACATCTTCGAGTTTGGCTTCGTCTTTTTTCTTGAGGATAATGATGCGCATGACAAATAGAATGACCACACCGACTAAGACGTGTACCCAATGAAAACCGGTTAATAACCAATAAAAGGTGAAAAACGAACTGTGGTCCATGCCTAAGCCAGCTTCGATTTTAGTATAATACTCGAAGCTCTTCAACCCTAGAAAACCAATTCCGGCTAGAATCGCCCAACCAAAAAAACGTGCCGTTCGTTGATTATTACCTGCTTTGAAATCTTTCACGCCACGAGCCACCAAATAGCCACTTGTCACTAACAGAATTGTATTCATAGTTGCAATTCCTTTGTTGAGTAACAAACTATCCCGGTGAAAATCGGCACGTTCTTGTGATCCATAATAGGCCAAAGCCGCAAACGCCATTGCATAGGTAAGCAATTCCAAATAAATGATAATCCACAGTAAAATACCACCTGGTGGGTAAAAAAATGACCGTGGATTGACTTTAACTTCTACTTCCATTCTATCAATCTTCTTTCGCCTTCAATACTTTTCAAATCGGTAATGTCTTGCGAAACTTCCATGACACCTCGATAATTTTTGTCTTTATCTCGCACTGCGAAATAGCGGATGTAAATCAAACGGCCTTTAATGTTTATCCAAAAAGCGGCTTCGTTTTGTTTTCCTGCACGGAAATTAGCGACGATTTCTAGCACTTTATCGACACTTTTCGGTGGATGACAATACTTCACTTCTCGACCGATAACGCCTGGACTTCTCGGAAATAAACGTTCGTCACCTTTGTTATAAAACACCACTTTATCGTTTTCATCTACATAGGTAATGTCAAATGGAAAAGTTCGAAACATCAAATTCACTTGCTCAACAGTCATGTATCCTTCGTCGTAATGTGCTGCTTCTTTGTCAAAAACCACATCGGTTCTTATCGTCGTATCTTCAGAGGGATGAACATACGCTGGTTCACTTGGATAACTGGCAGGTGCTTCTTTCAACATCCAACCAATTTCTTCCTCACCTTTACTCATCTTTATCCAATCTTCATCGGCTAAAAGTGTCAGTGATTTCGGAAATAAAACAGTATCTTCAATGTGCAAAAGTTGTTTTAAATTAAACAGAATTGCCTTTACAGTCATCTCTATTCCTTCGTCATCTTTCGATTCAAAATAACCTCTTGTGTCACGGAATAAATCACGAATACGATCGTGAACCGTCCACATATTTTTCGATGGACCATCCCAACCGTATTGTTCTAAAAACGGAAATAACTGATTTTCTTTTCGGGCAAAACGTTTTTCAACGGTTGACAATTGATTGAAAGCGTTGTATAATTTCTGAGTTTCTTTCAGGAAATCGATCTGTTGTAGTTCTTTCATTAAATCATTGATAACTCCAGCTTCTAACAAATAAGTGCGAACGGGATGTCCTTCTTTTAATTCGGGGAGATATTCTTCTAATGTTTTCATTTTATTGATTTTTAATTTTCTCGTACAGCTTCGCCAGTGATTGTAGCAAGGTTTCCGGAGAAGGTAAAACTTGGTAATGATTCTGTCCAAACATCTGTGGTAAATAATATTTCGCTTCCGCTTCAATCGCTAAAGCATAGGAATTGATATTCCGTTCGTTTAGTTCGCGCAATGCTTGTTTTATGTCGTGAATGCCGTGCTGTCCTTCGTATTTGTCGTAATCGTTGGGTTTGCCGTCGGAGATTAAAATAATCCATTTATTGCTGGCATCTGTTTTATCCAATCGCGCACCGGCGTGTCGTAATGCTGGACCAATTCGGGTATAACCATTCGGTTCTGCGGCACCTATTTTATATTTCGCTTTGTTCCAATCTTCTTTAAAGTCTTTGAAAGTGATGTAGGTAGAAAAATTCCGTGTTTTAGACGAAAATCCATCGATTGAAAATTCGATATTAAACTCATTTAAAATTTCGCCAAACAAGATGGAAACTTCTTTTTCTACATCAATTACGCGTCTTCCAGCAACATATCCATCACTGGACAAACTAACGTCTAGCAAGAGTAAAATAGCGATGTCTTTTTCTTTTTTTCGGTTCGATAAATACACACGTTCATCGGGTGATTTTTTCGCATGAATATCGGTATATAAATCCGTCAACGCGTCTAAATCGAATGAATCGCCTTGTAATTGACGGCGTTGTTGTTGCATTTTATTGTTCACACTCGTCAGCATTTTTCGCAAGCCAATGAGTGTTGATTGGTATTTGGACACCGTATTTTTGTAATACAGCAAGTCCGCTTTAATTTGTGTTTTTGGATAAACTTTACAATAGTCTTTTAGATAACTACGCTTTTTGAAATCCCATTCGTCGTACTTCTGGTGGAAGCCCTTTTCATCGACTTCGGCACTTTCTGCCACAGAAGTATTCTCCACAAAGTCCGCTTGATAAACTGAATGGACATTGTCATCCACGCGAACGGTGAATTTCATGTTCATTTCGTCCAACGCTTCTTGGTGATCTTTCAAATCGTCTTTCCCATCAAAATCACGCCAATTGCCATTAAATTCTTCGGCTGTTTCGACTTTCTCAAAGCTGTGCATTAACACATAATCTTCTTGTTGCTTTTTGTCGATAGTCAATGATTCAATTTCCTCGACTGCTTTTGCTTGCAACGTTGTATCGGCTTCTATTTTATTTTGGAGAATGTTCTTTGCGTCATCAAAATTCTTGAGCGGTTCATTCGGTTTCGGTGGTGAATTTCTCATCCATTTTCCGTACAACCAAAAGACATCTCGTTTTTGTGTTTTGCTATCTTTCGGCAATTGATTATAGAATGATTCAAACCAATCTTGTAGTGACGGATAATCCTCAAACAGTTTTTTAAGTACGATTGGAGCCGTTTCAATCGCCTTTTGGGAAGAAAGTTCCTCGTTGTAATCACCATCTTTCCAATTCAACTCCAATTGTCGCTGTGTACAGAGATACAAGGTTCTAAAAATGTAAAACTGCAAATTTTCATCTCTCGAAAAGAAAAGCGAACATTCGGCAGGAAGGAAAAAATTATAATCCTTGTAACCTCCTTCTCGTTCCGCAGGGTAAATTTCAATCGGTACGCCTGTAATGGCACGTGCAATCAAAGTCATGCGTGCTTTTACCATCGACAACTCTGTCTTTCGAGCCAGTAAATCAGCGGCATTCATTTTCCTTTTCTTTAGGAATTTAACCACCTTTCCGTACAATATTTCGTCTAACTCAAAGCCCATAATTAAAATGCTTTAATCGGGATTTTCCCTCGTTTATAGTTCATCAAATCATCAAGTCACATAAGTCTTTCAGTGCTTGAAGTGTTTCCAATTCATCCGTCAATGGTTCTACCACCGCCACATGAACCGATAAGCGTTTCGGTAATCCATCGTGAATCATTTTCGCTGCGTTCACCAACAATCGGGTAGAAACCGTTTCCGTCAATCCCAATTCTGTGAGATTTCTGATTTTACTCCCAATTGTCACTAATTTTTGAGCAATGTCTTTGTCAATTCCTGTTTCTTGAATTAAAATTTCCACTTCCGATTTTGGTTGTGGATAGTCAAAAGAAAGCGAAATGAAGCGTTGACGAGTCGATGGCTTTAATTCCTTGAATCCTTTTTGATATCCTGGATTAAACGAGGCCACCAACAGAAATTCAGGATGTGCTTTCACCGTTTCTCCTAATTTGTCAATAAACAATTCGCGTCGGTGATCCGTTAAAGAGTGAATCGCCACAATCACATCGGGGCGCGCTTCAGCAATTTCATCTAAGTACAAAATATAGCCTTTTTTGACAGCTGTCGTCAAAGGACCGTCTACCCAAACTGTTTCAGCGCCTTTTATAATATAGCGACCAATCAAGTCAATAGCGGATGTTTCCTCATGACAACTAATCGTAATCAAAGTTCTATTCCACTCGTTTGCCATGAACTCGACAAATCGAGATTTTCCTGAACCTGTTGGACCTTTTAGTAGAAGCGGTAATTTTAAGTTTAAAATCTTATTAAAAACTTCTACTTCCGAACCGACGGGCTTATAATAAATGGATTTTTCAATAACTTCCATAATGTTTAATTTTTGCGAATAATTTTTATTTTGTATTAATGCTTAAAAAAATGCTGTAAAAACAGTTCGCTGAGCGAAGTCGAAGCGCTGCTTTTATAGCTTTTTTTACTTCTTTTATAAAGAGGCGTTGCACGAAACAACGCCTCTTTAAAATCAAGTCCATCTCTCAACAAAAGCAATAATAAAGAGATGGACAAGCTTTCTACTTTTTAATCATTCGATTCATTGTTGGTCACTAGTGCTTCATCCGTTGGTTTACCGAATCGGAAGAACTCTACGATGTACATAATAATACCTATTGAAAACAGAGAGGCAAATACGATTAACATAATAAAGTGTATCATGACTTCGTTTTGAACTTCCATGAATTCCATTTTCATTCTACGCTCCAAATACACTTGTGCAATTCCAGCGACACCAAAAGCAGCGGTCATTCCTATCATTCCTGAATTGGCTAACCAAAACGCCAACTGACCGTTTGCGCTATTATGGTATTTTCTTCCCGTCAAATTAGGTAATGCATAACTTATAATTGCAAAGACAATCATTGCATACGCACCCCAGAACGCTAAATGTCCGTGGGAAGCGGTGACTAAAGTACCGTGCGTGTAAAGATTGGTTTGTGGTAACGTGTGTGCAAATCCCAATACGCCTGCTCCGATGAATGAAACGATAGAAGCACCAATTGTCCAATAAAGAGCAATCTTATTTGGATGCTTTTTCTCCCCTTTTTTATACATATAGAGTGCAAACAACGCCATTGCTAAGAAAGCGAGTGGCTCTAGAGCAGAGAAAATACCTCCTACGATTAACCAGATTTTATTCACACCGATATAATAATAGTGGTGACCTGTTCCAAGAACACCAGACAAGAATGTCAATCCGACAATCACGTACAACCATTTCTCAATTACTTCACGATCGACACCTGTTAGTTTGATTAATAAGTAAGATAAAATACCACCCATAATCAATTCCCAAACACCTTCAACCCATAAGTGAACTACCCACCAACGGAAGAAAGAGTCAGTTACTTGACTATCAAACCAAATCATTCCTGGTAAATACAACAACGCGGAGAAAACCAATCCCATTGTCAATACTAAAGCAGTCGTTGTTCTTCGTTTTCCTTTAATTAAAGTACCGATTATGATTCCTAAGAAAAGTAACACATTCACGACGACTAAAAAGTCCAGTTCACGTGGAATTTCGAGGAATTTACGTCCTTCCCAGATGTTAAAGTGATATCCCACGATAGCAGCAACACCGACTGCCAATAAGGAAATCAACTGAACATACGCTAATTTCACGCTGATTAATTCGGTTTGAGATTCCTCTGGAATAATATAATAAGCAGCACCCATAAAACCCGTTAATAACCAAACGACTAGTAAATTAGTGTGAACCGCTCTTGCAGTATTAAATGGAATATAGTCGTGAAGACCTTCCATTCCTGCGTGTGCGAAAGCCATGATAAAGCCGTATACAATTTGCAAAATGAGCAATGATATACATGCTGCGAAGAACCAATAGGCTACTTTTTGTGATTTATACTTCATGATTTTTTAAATTAAGTAGTTAGTTATTTTTGTTTTGCTAATGGCGAAACAATACGATCAAAGCCATTCAAGTCAATCTTTCCAATCCACTTAAAATACGCCACCATTGCTGCTGCGTCTGCATCATTCATTTCATACTTCACCATCTTACGACCTCTTGGCCCCCAAGGAATGGGCGATTGTAATACGGCTTTCACGTATCCTTCTCCTCGACGCTCAATAACTTTGGTCAATTCCGGTGCATAATAGCCACCTTCGCCTAAAATGGTATGACATCCCATACAATTATTAGCCTCCCAAATTTCCTTTCCTCGAACTACATCGGCATCTATACCGCTGTGATTCGACTGGTCTATCTTCGGCTGAAAGGAATACACCGTCAGACCAATAAAGGCTAAGAAGGTTACCACAGTTCCACCTAAGAAAAACGTTCTTGCTTGTGATTTTGATAACATAGATTGTTGTTTTAATTAGTTTATCATGAATTTACGATATTCATATCACAAATATAGGCCGAAGTATTTAGGATAGAAATGACTTTAATTTCGTAATTATATGACTTTTGTCATGTTGTGGGGTTTGGGGAGGGAATTAAAAAATACAAATTTAGTTTTAAAAAAAGTTGTCGTTTATTTTGACCGATTAACTAAAATATATAAATTTACATAGGCTTAAAAAACGTTATTTGTAAAATCAATATTCATCCGCAGATTCTCTCAAACCAATCCCCATGAAAAAAATCTTCTTCTCTCTCCTACTCTTCACCGCCACTTTTGGCTTTTCACAAACGATCCAGAACAGTAGTTACGGTACAACTGGTTATATTAAATCCGACGGCACGATTCAAAACAGCAGTTATTCGACGGTCGGCCATATCAAAAGTGATGGTACGATTCAAAACAGTAGTTATTCGACCATTGGGCATATCAAAAGCGATGGCACCATTCAGAATAGCAGTTATTCAACAGTTGGTTATGTGAAAGCAGACGGCACGGTTCAGAATAGTAGTTACTCGACTATTGGGTATATTAAAGACGATGGCACGGTTCAGAATAGTAGTTATTCGACAATTGGGTATGCGAAAGGCGTGAAGAAAGAATGGGCGGCTGTGGTGTTTTTCTTTTTTAAAATGTAGATTTTCTCTTTCTTTTTCTCCGAAAAAAAGAGAAAAAGCACTGCTTTTGAAGACGTAAAAAAGAGACCGTCGTAGACAGCACCGAAGGTAATCGGTAGTGCCGAAGTTTTAAGGATAAACCACGTCGCCGTGATCTTTTTCGCCACCCAAATCTTACTCATTGCCTACAAAAATAAAACTCGCTAGCGCTTAGACAGTTATTTTTGTAACGGCAATTTACCTTCGGTGCTACTTCGTGGTCGTCGTTTGCGTCCAGTCGAAAAAATCAATTCCGAATCTACATCGGAACAGGTAGCGACATCCTAATCTCAAGTTGGGCACAGATTTTCGAGAGGCTTTTAATTTATCATTTTTACTTACGGTAGTAGATCGATGTTATAGAGATTTGTCCGCAGGATTAAAAATCCAGCGGTACGATGATTTGCATACACTTTAAAATACTTCTAAATCCATTTTTCAAACAAAAGACTAAAAAATAAAGTCGTACTTTTGAATCTTAGAAATCATTATATGAATAAAATAATATACTTGTCCCTTCTATGTTTAGGGTTTAACACGATTACAACCGCTGCTCCAGGAGATACCACTTGGGTTCAAGCGAATCAAGTCAACCTAGACTACTACAATAACTTCGACGATACAGTTGTTTTTCCAGATGGTAGTGTGACGTACCGCAAGATATTAATGGTCTTTACCTTGGGACAATACAACTGTCCTGCAGGTTCTCAATACTGTCACCAATGGGATTATACCGTTCAAAATTATTTGATGACACCTGGAGGCGACACCTTGGAATTAAGCCGTTTGATTACACCGTATGCCAATTCGGGTTGGTCTCGTTTTGGCAGTTCTTGGAAGCAACCCTACGTTTTTGAAGTAACTGATTATGCGGCGTTATTGAAAGATTCAGCCACTGTTCGGATTCATTATTCGGGTTATTCGGGTGGTTTTACGGCGAACATTAAATTTGCCTTCATCGAAGGAACTCCTGATAGAACAGTGACTGGTTTTGAGAAATTGTATGACTTTACACATTCGTATGGCGATTCTAATAATCCTATAAATGATGCTTTTACCACTGCGAGTTTAACTGCTCCTGCGAATACCGAAAGTGCCACGTTACGCTATATTGTTACCGGTCATGGTAGCGACGATAACGGTTGTTGTGAATTCGACAATCATTATTACAAAGTGAATTTGAATGGAAATACGATTGCCCAGAAAGATGTTTGGAGAGATAATTGCGCCATGAACGACTTGTATCCACAAGGTGGAACATGGATTTATAACCGTGCGAACTGGTGTCCGGGTGCTTCCGTTCTTCCAATTGACCATGTGTTGACAGGCGTTTCTGAAAACGATAATTACACCATCAATCTTCAATATGGTCCTTATACAGGAAGCGGTACTATCGGAAGTTATACCTCAAGTGCGACGATTTTCTACTATGGTGCATTTAACAAAACGGTGGATGCATCTATCAATGATATTATCGCACCTACTAACGATCCAAATTATTACCGCCAGAATCCAACGGGAAGTAAACCACAAATTTTAGTGCATAATTCTGGAAGTACACCTATTTCTAGTATTGAGTTTAAATACAGCATTCAAGATTCAACCGAACATACCTACACTTGGAACGGAACGATAGCACCTTTGGAAGATGTAATAATTGAGTTACCTGTTTTACAGGAATTGGTTAATATGTCGATGGCAAATGCTTCTGGGAATTTCAACTTCAAGGTGGAGATTGTTACCGTAAATGGACAAGTCGACGAAGATGCAACCAACAATCGTTTTTCTTCTAATTTCAAAGCGGCACCGTTATGGCCAAGTGATATCATTGTTTCTTTGAAAACAGGAAATTTAGAAGAACAAAACGGAAGTGTATTCATTGGCAATCCAAATCAGAAATGGATGATTACAAATATGAACGGTGATATTGTTGCATTAAAAGATGGAACGAATGCAGACTCGCAATACATTGACACGATTGGTTTACCAGCAGCAGGAATTTATAAGTTAACGATTACGAGTGGTAACAATATGGGATTACACTGGTGGCCGTATGATAATAGTGCTGGTGTTAAATCAGGATCTTTTTCAGTGAAGAAGTTGAATGGCAGTAAAATCTCTATGAAAAACTACGCTTATTCTGGAACTCCACATGATGATTGGGGTTCAGAATACAGTACGTATTTCGCTGTTGTTGAAGCGGGAACATACGTGGGCGTTAGCAATACAGCAATGAGTGCAAAACTAAATGTGTATCCAAATCCAGCGCAAAACATTTTGTATGTTGAAGTGAATGAAATATTTGCTCAACCGTCTACCATTAAATTGGTGAATACTTTAGGACAAGTTGTTTACACGACTACTAGCCAAGAACAACTGATAGCGATTGACACCACGAAGTTATCGAATGGTGTTTATACGCTTTTAATTTCAAATGGAACTGGTACGAAGACGAAGAAAGTGATTATTAATAAGTAGAAATTACTTTTTAATATAATTGAATTCAACCCTCATTAATTTTTTTAGTGAGGGTTTTTTATGACCTCATACAAAGTATTCAACACTTCATTCAGTTGTTTTTCCGATAGGACACCATTATTTTTAAAAAGTATATTATAATCGCTATCCAAAATAATCCAGGTTGGAAAAGAGAGGGTTTCGTCACCGCTATTAAATGCGATTGCTAGTTCGTGAATGCCTGATGAAACGCCTACTGATTGAAAGGAATAAGTATTTCCATGAAAGTGAATATCGTCTTTGCTTTCGGCGTTGAATTCCACGTAATAAAAGTCGATTGCACTATTTTGAAAAGATTTGTTTTTTCGTAATTGTGTTTTTTGTATTTGACAGTATTTACACCAATCTGTCGTCATTAATATCACTATTGGTTTCGTATTTTCCAACATGTAACTATCCATTTTTTCTATTGGAATTGGTGTAACTTGAGCATTAGTTGTTGTGCTTACCGTCATTAAAATAACGAAAGTGAGAAATAAGAAATGCCGTTGGTAAAAACTTTTAATCATCGTATTATTTTTTACTTGGCAACGTATAACGCACTCCTAAAAATACTTTTATTCCTTGATTTGATCCATATATATACGAAGGGTCAAAAGTCAATCCATATGGATTGTCAGGTGTTGCCATCGCTTGTCCGTTAGCATCAAATTGTACGCTCTTATCAAATGGATCATTTGATCTCGCAATCAAGAAAGGATTTCCTTTATTCGGTGTCCAATTCAATAGATTTTTCACGCCACCATAAATTTCAAAATTGTTCCCTGTTTTCTGCGTCAATTGAATATTTTGAATACTCCACCAAGGAGAAAATGCAAGTCGTGGATCGGTATCACTCAAAAGTGGCAATCGCATTGGTCCATACAGATTCCCCGTATAATCGAAGGACAATCCGATTTTCTTAAAGGTATAGCCAATATTCCATGTTCCAGTAAGTTTTTCAGTAAACAATTGTTGCGTTTTGACTCCGCCCGATTTGCTATAAACATCCATAGCCGTTGCTCCCGCTAGAACCTTCAATCCAAAAGGAAAAGCTACATCAATGTTTAAGGAAACTCCTTGCGAAACAGCATGACCATCTAAATTATCATAGATGATTTTATTTGGGTCAGTATCGTAATCAGCAACAATCTTGTTGTTGAAGTACGTATAAAAGACAGTGGCGTCTAAGCCAATAAATGTACTTCCTGCGACTATTTTCTTGACGAAGTTGATATTTCCATTCCAAGATGTTTCAGGATTTAGATTATTGGCAAAAACAACATCTCTAGCACCAGTTAATGCCGCATGATCTTCCGTAAAAACATTTGCAACACGATACCCATTTCCAACGCTCAATCGAAGTATATTTCGTTTATTCTTCGAGTTCAATTTGTAATTCACACGCGGCGTTAAAATACTTCCTTGAAGAGAATTATAATCATAGCGCAAGCCTAAGAGAATTTTGTGTTGATCGTTGATGGAAATTTCGTCCTGCATAAAAACTCCTGGTAAATGTGTATTCGTTGGTGCATTTAAAATAATATCTGTTGTACTTCCTGTTGCTGGTGTGTTGTCATCATAATATGTGTAACGATAGGTCAAACCTGTCAATATATCGTGTTTACCGAGCGTTTTAAACCACGTCAACTGTCCAAAGCCAACATACTGATCGGCTAGATAAAGTACATCTCCATAAACGCTATTCTGATTATGTCCATTTCCACTAAATTGAAACAAAATCTTTTCTTTTACGGGTAATTGATACACTCCAAAAAGTTCCCAACGGCTCGTGTATATACTTTCGGCGTACACTTCATTTCTACCTCTATATTTTTTCTCCCAATTCATCTCTCCACCCCAACGATCTTCGTACACATATCTTCCTGCAACAGAGAAAACACGGTTGTTCTTTCTATCAAAATTCCATTTATTAAAGATAGACATTCGATTCTGAAGCGTCACATCGGTAAAATTATCGTGATTGTTATCAATCGCATTTTGGTAGTTGAAATAATTCACACCAATAAGTGATTGTGCTTTTTTACCTGCTTTAAATTTCGCTGCAACATCGGCATTTACTTCTCCCCAACTAGTTCCAAAAATATCGACCGATAAAAGTGGTGCATTTCCAGGACGTTTCGTAATAACATTTATCAATCCCCCAACTGCTTCGCTTCCATATAAGGTCGATGCAGGACCTTTCACAATTTCTACTCGGTCAATCAACGATTGCGGAATTCCACTCAAACCATAAATAGAAGAAAGTCCACTAACAATGGGCATTCCGTCAATTAAAATCATTGTGTACGGACCTTCCAATCCATTAATATGAATGTCGCCCGTATTACAAACATTGCAGTTTAACTGAGGACGTACGCCATTGATATTTTGTAAGGCATCAAATAAAGAAGGAGTTGGATTTGCTTTGAAAAACTTTGCTGTATACACTTCCACCGGAACGGCACTCTCCAACTTCGAAACTTCTTTCATTGTTCCAGAAATGACTATATCATCCAAAGAAGTAGATTCTTCCTCTAAACGAATCATATACACAAGTTCCGAAGCATCAATTGTAATATTAGCCTTGTAGGTTTCAAATCCACTATAATTCACCACGATTTGCCATGAACCATAAGGAATTTTAGCTAACTCGAAATAACCAAGGCTATCGGTTAAAGTTCCTTTATTTAATAACGGAATAGTGACTGTTGCTATTTCTATAGTTTCGTCATGACTATCCGTTACATTCCCAGAAATGGTTCCCGTCTGAGCGTTCACAAAGTACCCTAAGAACGTGAATCCCGCAGTTAAAAAAAAAGTTTTTATATGTATTATTCGAATCATCTTGTTCATTATTTAAATGTGTTCTTAGTAATCTAATATATAACTTTGAATCATAAAAGTAATATATTAGTCTAATCTAATAAATTATTCTTGGATTAATTGTTAGATTAGGCTAAGATTTAATATATTTGCTATAGTAAATGCGGTTGTCAAGCCATTCAAATTACATGTAGCCTGATTAATTTAAATCATCTTTTACCATATACTTTAGATTTTGTATAATATGATATCACAAACAGAAGAGAATTATTTAAAAGCATTATTCACCTTAGAAAATCTAAATGGAGAAGCTACTGTTAATGAGTTGAGCAAGCAATTAGATATTAAAATGCCAACCGTTAACAGCATGATGAAAAGACTTTCAGAAAAGGGCTATATACTTTATGAGAGTTACAAACCAATAAAGTTAACTGACTCTGGTAAAAAAGAAGCATCTCTTATTATCCGTAAACACCGTTTGACAGAAATGTATTTATTTGAAAAGATGGGTTTTGGATGGGAAGAAGTACATGACATTGCTGAACAGATAGAACACATACAATCATCTGCATTTTTCGCTAAGATGGATAAATTATTAGGTTTTCCAAAAGTAGATCCTCATGGAGAACCAATTCCCGATAAGGAAGGAAATATACAAGCAGCTGATTTTAAAAAAATGAGTGACTGCAAAGAAGGTGATATCGTTAAATTCATGGCAGTGAGCATATCTTCAGAAGAGCTCTTAAAATTTCTAAACAGTCGAGGTTTGGTCTTAGGCACAGTTATTACTATCAAATCCATTGAGGAATTCGATGATAGCATGGCCGTCAATTTTTCAGGTGAAAGAATAGAAATGTTGAGTAGTAAAGTATGCGAGAAATTACTCGTTGAGCTGGTAAATAATTAATTCTGTTTATGCATTAATAATACTATTCTTTCTTGAATAAATGAAATCTTAAATAATCAAAACAAAAAAGCCGAGCAATTGCTCGGCTTTTAATTGTACTATCTGTTCGTGTTATCTAATAAGAGTCACATGCCCGGATTTTGTAATTCGTTCATCAGCTTCCTTCTTTTTAACAGTTATCTTCCAAGTATAAACTCCATCTTGGCAGATTTTACCACCTACAAGTTGATATGTTCCATCCCATCCATAATTAAGGTTATGTGTTTCAAAGATAACTTCTCCCCAACGGTCAAAAATCAACATTTCATATTCAAATCCATCAAATCCTTCGACAAATACAGGTCTAAATATATTATTGTATTCGTCTCCATCTGGCGTAAATGAATTAGGAACAAAGAATACTACATCTTCTGTCATTTTAATTACTGCTCTTGCGGTATCTGTACATCTATCATCATTGGTTGCAACCAAAATAACTGTGTGATTACGAATGACAGTTGGATCATACGTATGTTTTGGATTTGTAACACTACTAGTTCCTGTCTCATCTCCAAAACTCCATTCATAGGTTGTTGCATCTTGAGACTCGTTATGGAAGAACACTTCATTCATTACATTCGTAATATCATAAGTAGTAGCAGTAAATGCAGCTATTGGTGATGGCAATACGCAGATATAGTCATCCATCGTTATCGATATCGAACACCCAAGACCATTTTCTGCCGTTAGTGTAACATCGTGACAGCCTTCTAGATAATAATCATGATAAGCATTCTTCATAGTAGATGTTTGTCCATCTCCAAAGTCCCATAAATAAGAGGTAGCCCCTTCGGTTGTATTTGTAAATTGAACGTGTAATGGAGAACAACCTAATGTAGTGTCTGCAATAAAGGTAATTTCTGGTGCATCTATAGTTGTAATGGTAATGTAATCGATATTCTTACAGCCATTTGCATCAATTCCTGTGACAGTATAAGTTCTCGTTGTATCTGTTACAAAAGGTACACCATTCACAATTCCATCACTCCAAACATAGGTCAAATTCGCTGGGCTTGTAGCGGTAACAATAACCGGGACTCCTTTACATACACTCTGATCTACTCCTGCATCAACTGTCGGTAAAGTATTTACACCAACTTTGATAGAATCTATTGTGGAGCATCCATTCGTTGTTCCTTTCACGACATAAGTTGTCATTATGGTAGGTGACGCATTAACGTTAGCTCCTGTTGTTTGATCGAGTCCTGTTGCTGGTGTCCAAGTATAAGTCGTTGCTCCACTTGCGGTTAATGGGGTAGTTTCTCCTAAACAAATTACTGTATCAGGACTTACCACCAATACTGGAAAAGGTCTAACAATAACCGTTGCTTGGCTTGTTCCGATACAACCATTCGCATTGGTACCAGTTACGGTATAAGTCGTAGTTGCTGACGGTGTAGCCATTACACTCGTTCCTGTTGTCGAACTCAATCCTGCAGCAGGAGACCATACGTAGGTCGAAGCTCCAGATGCCGTAAGTGTCACAGAAGAACCTGCGCAGACATCACTATTTGCTGGTGTAGCAACTACTGTTGGTGTAGCGTTTACATTAACCACAACATTGATTGGCGTTCCCGAACAAGTTCCAAATGTTGGTGTTACAGTATAGGTTACCGTTCCGCCTGTTAAAGTTGTTAGGGTTTGATTTATTTGTGCACCTGTTCCGTTACTTGCTCCTGTTACTCCTGAAGCTACAGTTGTCCATGAGAAAGTAGTATTCGGTATATTTGAATTTATGTTAATACTTGTTGTTGCTCCAGAACAAATGGTCTGACCTTGTGCTGATGCCACTGGAACAGCATTCACTGTAATAGCTGAATTAACAGGGTCACTCACACAACCGTTCAAAGTTGCTGTCACCGTATAAGTAGTTGTTCCTGCGGTAATACCTGTAGTAGATAAATTATCCGCAATAACAGTTCCTGACCCATTGCTTGCGCCAGTTGTATTCACATTTTGAACTGTCCATCCAAATGTTGCTCCTGTCGGCGTAGAAGAAGGTGTAATTGTCACACCACTTCCAGAACAAATCGTCGTATTTGAAGTATTCAAAGTAACTACTGGTTTTGGCTTCACAACAACTACAATCGATCCTGTTTGTGGATTAGAACAGGTTGTTGAACTAGCATCTTGAACAGAAACCAGATCATACGTAAAAGTTCCGGAAGCATTCGTCGGAACAGCAATCGTAGCTGTAGTTCCTGTAGAAACTATCGTTTGCGTTGAGCCATTATTAATCGTATAAGTAAAAGTATAAGGTGCTGTTCCATTCGCTCCCGTAAAAGTAACAGTTGGTGCAGTACCGTTTTGACAAATATCCGCCATACCAGAAATAGTAGCTGTTGGTAATGGATTGACTGTCACGATTACTTGATCGGTATTAGAACATCCATTTCCGTCAGTTCCGGTTACAGTATAAGTCGTTGTTGTTGTTGGAGACACGGTGTGAGAAGCTCCAGCTCCAACCCCATTATCCCATGAATAAGTTACACCTCCCGATGCTGTAATTGTTGTTGAAGAACCATTACAGATTGCTATATCAATTCCAGCATCAATTATTGGAGTTGAAAACTGTGGAGAAATAGTGAAATTAGTTCCAGTTGATATACAGCCACTAGCATTTGTAACATTAACAGAATATGGTGTTCCAGCATTAGCTCCATTAATTACTCCTCCTGCGCCTACCGTTGGTCCAGTTGGTGTAAATGAATAATCACTTGGAGTACCGGTATATCCAGTTATTGTTACTGTACCCATTACGGAACATGAAGCAGAAGTTGTAGAGATTACTGGAGCAGCAGGAGTCGCCAGTTGCGCAGCATTTACAAAAGAAGAACTAACAGGCGAATTACATGTGCCTAACGAAGCCACAACTGTATAGGATGTACCTATGGTCATTCCTGATATTACACCTCCAGTTCCTACAGAAGGACCTGTTGGAGTAAAAGTATATGTGTACGCCCCGTTATAATTTGTTATTGTACTTACACTAGCAGCAGAACATGTAGGTGCTGTTGTGGTAATCGTTGGTGTTACTGGATTAGCTAATTGTGCACCATTTGTAAAGGAGGCACTTGCTGGTGAAGTACAACCTGAATTGGTAGCTGTCACTGTATATGAAGTGCCAATCGTCATTCCACTAATAACTCCACCTGCTCCAACAGTTGGTCCTGCTGGTGTAAATGTGTATGTATTGGATGAACTGTAATTGGTTATCGTGCTAGTACCTGCAGCAGTACATGTTGGAGGTGTAGTAGTGATTGTAGGAGTTGGAGGAGCAGGTAATTGCACTGCATTTACAAAAGCTGCACTTATTGGTGAATTACATGTGCCTGACGAAGCCACAACTGTATAGGATGTACCTATGGTCATTCCTGATATTACACCTCCAGTTCCTACAGTAGGACCTGTTGGAGTAAAAGTATATGTGTACGCCCCGTTATGATTTGTTATTGTACTTACACTAGCAGCAGAGCATGTAGGTGCTGTTGTGGTAATCGTTGGTGTTACTGGATTAGTTAATTGTGCACCATTTGTAAAGGAGGCACTTGCGTTGGAAGTACAACCTGAAGTACCTGCAGTGACAGTATACGAAGTACCAGGTGTCATTCCATTAATAACACCACCTGCACCAACAGTTGGTCCTGCTGGTGTAAATGTGTATGTGTTGGATGAACTATAATTGGTTATCGTACTTGAACCTGCAGCAGAACATGTGGCTGCCGAAGTAGTAATAGTTGGAGCTGGAAGTGAGCAACAATTTGGGTTTGTTACAGATATAGTTTGATTACAACTAGCATAATTAGAAAAAGTGACAGTCACATTACAATTTGCACCACCACCTGAAGACCCCGTAAATGAATAGGGAAGGTTATAGGTTAAAACACCTGAACCGACTGTTTGTGCAGGTAGATTAAATGTTTGGCTACCACCACAACTAGAAGAGACTATTAAAGTTCCTGCAGTCATTGAAGTTGGAACTGTTATACCTCCTGAGAACACAGGATTACCACCCGAACATACTGCTGAAGCTGTAAAATTGGTAGCACCAGTAGAAATGACAGTTACGGATTGAGTTGCTGTACCGCTACAGCCACCAGTACCGCCAGAACCTGCCGTAATTGTTACAGTATATGTTCCAGGTTGATTAACAATTGGATTGGCAGTATTTCCACCTGAAACAATTCCAGGACCTGTCCAACTATAAATTGGACTCGAAATTGTCGTCGTCGCATTAAGTTGTACTGTACTATTGGCACATGTTAATGTAGAAGGAGTAGCTATACTCGCATTTAAAGGAGGGAAGGCACAGTTTGCAAAATCTCCCATTGACGTAACTCCAGGAAAGGTAAATGGCGTAAAAGTAATAGTCGATCCGTTTATGATTCCTCTGTAAGTTTGCGTTCCATTGTTCGCATAAACAATTCCATTCACAATAGAATATCCACCCCCTATACCAGAATTATTATACCCAACAAGGGTATAGGTACATACTAATTGACCACTGGTATTATACATTCTCAATTGATTACCATTTATAATGTAAAGGTTTCCATTAGCATCTCCCATACAATCATACGGTCCATTGGTTGATATAGTCAAAAACAGTGTACTATTACCAGTACCGTTATATTGATAAATTCGATCATTGACACCGTCAACATTATAAATATAAGGCCCTGCACCTCCAGGGTTAACTGCACTGGTACCACCAGAGGAATGTCCTGTATTTATCCATGTAGTTCCATTGTAATAATAATAACGCCCACTAACAACTGTATAAAAAGTTGGAGAGGGTGCCGAGTTGAAAAAGTTATTAGCAACCGCTAATCCAATAGCACCTGATGGCATATTTATACTATTTACTGAAGTAGTATTCGTCGCTGGATTATATGTATATATTCTATTATCTGTACCATGAACATAAACTTTATCACATTGTGGTAGTTGACTATAGGCTATAAAACTCATAAATATCGACAAAAAAAGTGTCAATACAATGTTTAAATGAGTAGGGGTAGTTCTTTGTAACATGCTTTTAATTTTTAATTAACGCTATAGAGTTTAATTCTTTTAACTAGAGTTTCATCCGTAAAAGTAATCCATCCTGCTTTTGAGTCTATCGTTATCAAATAAGGGGTACCTGAACTATGAATTGCTTTTATAACCGTTTGGGGTTGCGAATTAGTATGACTCGTAATTTTATATACATCATATTCATCAACCGTAACGATTTCTTTTTTATAATTTATTATTACATTAAAATTCCCATCGGCAGTTTTACAATCTACAAATGATTTTTTATTAGAATAACATGTTTCTGATTTATTAAAGGATCTTTTTTCTTGTGAATATGCAAAAGACCAGAAAGTCTGTGCATATATAAGTACAATAAAAATAGCGGAGATTTTAAATAAATTCATTTCGATTAGTTTTTCTTAATTATTCCGGTAATTCAACAACACTTTTCTTGTTCAAACTAGCGAAAAATCATAGTTTATAATTATCAACATTAGTAATACATTAAATTACTATAAATTTCTAGTACAAAATTAAAGCAATTTACAACCTATAAACGATTACATCACATTAATAGTTGCCTATCAATATTAAAATAATGTATTTCTTTTTTACAAGAAGAGTATTAACAGTATTATAAAAAATTGTCTTAAACGCAATAACTTGGACACATTTTTCTAATTAATCATGCTTATTAGGCAATTTTTCTCTCCATAATAACACCATTTTTTTTCAAGAAATCTAGCAGGAGAAGTGTATCCTAGACCTCCATGTATTCGATTTAAGTTATAAAAAATTTTAAATCGATTCATCGTTTTCGTAAAATCTTCAACATTTTCAAATTCAAATCTCTAACAAATAGCACTTTCCATTCGTGAGGTGAATATTAGTCTTGTAATATCCGTAATCGACCAATTCTTGAGATATTAGTGTGTTAATATCTTCAAGAAGCGTTTGCTTAAGAACAGGTATGCCAATTCTTGTAGGAGAAAGAAGTTTCTTTCTTTACTGCTTTGGTTCCTGTTGGTTGTTAATAATAAGAACTACGAGGTAATTCCAAGATTTTCAATAAGGGATTCAAAGGCAAATCTTGTTCCAAATAATCATCTAAAACCAATATTATTTTCCTCTTTAGTGATGCGTTTTTGTCAGCGCTTTATTGAATGAAAGGAAATTAAAAGGTCTTTCAAAAATGTATCTGAAACTTTGTTCGCATTTTACTGAAGAACGTTCGAGCTTTAAAAAATTGATTTTTCCTTTGATACTTAAGAAAAGTATTAGAACCTCAAAAAATGAAGTTGGGATTCTTGCATCTATATTTTCTCCCATTTGCTTAAATGCGGAAAGAATGATACTTTTGATGTGGGATAACTCTAAGTTATTAGTATTTGATAAATATAATTAAATACACTGACAATCAGTTGGTTATCATAATTTTATGATGCTTATTTCGCTGAAAATTACTCTTTTAACTGACTTTTTAACGAAGTGTTGTCATAGTGTATTGTGTGTTAAATTATATTGAAAATAAAATATAATTATGTTTATAAATAAAACGTAATTAATTAACGGCGGTTATCTATGTTTTACCGTAAAAAAAATAAATTAAATTTTAATCATCAATTCTACAATGAAAAATAGTAATACTAGTTCATTTAGTAGTCGTTCGATAAAGTGCTTATTCCGTTATTAATTTTCGTATTATCTCTTCAAATTCTTCTTTGAACAAATCATAATAAACACCTGTTGCTGGACCATTGAATCCTGTGTAAATTTCTTTTATAACACCCTTATTATCAATCAAAAAAGAAGTTGGATAGCCACTTAGTTTATCTATCATCGGAAATTTCTGTAGCACATTTTCAGCAGTCACCTTTCCTCCTATTAAGAATTGTAATTGACTATTTTTTCTCGCTTTAAAACCTTGTACTCGCTTTTGTTGTTCGATTTCACTATCTGGAGCTTCAAACGCTACACAGATAATTTCTAAATCTGGAAATTTCTTTTGCAATTCATTAAAATAGTTCGCTTCGTCGACACAGTTCGGACACCATGTCCCAAAAATACTAACAATAGAAACTTTGTTTTTGATTAACTTATAAAAATCTTGTTCTTGTCCCAATTCATCTTTCAGATTCAAATTAAACGGTTTGTCGTTTACGACTTTCGTTAATGATTTTGCATCTGGAAGTTCAAAATTTTCATCTTTGACAGCATCTATTAATATATCATTCGTCTTCAAACCTGTTAAACGTCCAGTGATACGGTCATTTTCTACTTCTCCTTGTAAATAGTACACTGAATTACCGCTAAATGAACTCAGGTAAAATTCCACTCCTTTTATTTCTCCTTCTAAATATCTGTAATCTCCAGCTTTTGTTCGAATCGTCGCATAAAGCTTATTTATATCTTGTCTGAAAACAAGAATGGCTACACTTTCACTCGTCGGACGTGTGATGGTCGTCTTCCAGTTCCCATTTAAATTAGCAGAACGAATACTTCCCTCATCCACTTTTCCAACTGCTTTCTGCGCTTTAATCATTCGTTTTTTTACGGGTTCGCTTTCAAAATTTACCCAATAACCTGTAAATGTTCCATCGGCTTCTTTTGTAAAAGCAATCTCGGCATTGTAATCAATAAAATGATAAAATGTGGTGTCTTCTGAAATTTTTGAAGGCTTTAGTCGAATGTTTTCTTCTGCATTTTTAATCGTCAGATAATTCACATCATCTACTAATTCAAAGGACATTCTGGCTGGAATCCAATCATTTAAATCATTTTGAATGAATAAATCAAAGTTGCTGGTAGATTGTGTCATTGCTATAAAAGGTGTGAAAAGTAAAAAGATAACGAAAGATTTCATAAAATTGCTAATTTAACGTTGAATACAAAAGTGCATTTTTTTTAAAGTGATGCAACTTTTTTAATAGTTTAATAGTCTTATTTTTGGTTATGGATGAAAAAACCTTAATTACCGGATGTGTTAAGGGAGATGCCAAAGCTCAAAAAGCGTTGTTTGATAAGTATGCTTCGAAAATGATGGTAGTTTGTATGCGCTACTTCCCTAATAAAATGGAAGCTGAGGATATTTTACAAGATGGATTTGTAAAAATATATCAGAAAATAGATCATTACAAACACGACGGTTCATTTGAAGGATGGCTAAGGCGTATTTTTGCAAATACCGCTTTGGATGAAATTCGTCGGCGAAAGACCAATATTGAAGAGCAGGATGTAAGTGAATTTTCTTATAAAATCACCAATAATGAAACAACAGATGGTGATTTACAAGCAGATGATTTATTAAAAATGGTACATGCTTTGCCTGATGGTTATCGAATCGTTTTTAACATGTTTGCGATAGAAGGTTATTCACACAAAGAAATCGCTGAAAAATTAGGCATTTCTGAAAATACATCAAAGTCACAATTTTTTAGAGCAAAAGCATTTTTAAGAACACAATTAGAAAAAATAGAATTTGAAAGATAAAGATTACATAGAAGAATTATTTTCAAAGACTTTGAATGAACATCAGGTAAATGTTCGTCCTGAGTTATGGAACTCAATACAGTCACAGGTTGCAGCATCAAGTGCATCTACTGCGGCAAGTGTTGCTTCAAAATCATTATGGATAAAAGGTTTTATTGGAATCGGTTCTGTGATCGCTATCAGTATAGCAACGTATGTTTATTTTAATCCTACTGAAGTAATTACTGAAAAAGCACCACAACCAATTGAAAACACACAACCAACAAAAGAAATTATAACTTCTCCTAAAGAGGAAGAAAATATAACAGAAATTAAAGGCGGGAACAAGCTAACTACTACTACTCATGAAAACGAGGAAAATGTGAACGCCTTTATTCAACCTTCCCATCAAGAGGTGACAGAAACGTCAGCTCCACCTCAAGTAAACTTAACGCCATCTAATAAAGAAGTCGTTAAAAAAGAACCAGCTGTTATTGAAGGCCCGATTTCTATTGCTCAAAAGGCAACACCAAAAATAACAACACCAGAGAAATTAGTTCAAAAAGAACCAGCTACTCAAAACAACAACAATAACAACAACAAAGCAGAATCCGTTCACAAAGACATTATAAAACCGTGGGATAAAACGAATACATTTACACCTAACGGAGATGGAATAAATGATTTGTTTTATTTAGAAATAGGAGAATTAAAAGAATTTTCAATTGCCATCTTAGATAAAGATAATAACGTTGTTTATATTTCAGACAGTCCTCAATTTAAATGGGATGGAACCAATTATTTAACAGGGGAAAAAGTACCAGACGGAACTTATTCCTATATCTTATATGCAGTAGACTTGACTGGAGAGCAAACCAGACAATTCAATCTTTTGTATATTACCAAATAGAAAGCACAAAACCCGTTGAAATTTCAACGGGTTTTGTTTTTATTGAACTTTTCTAAAATCATTATCGAAATTATAACGACTTCATTTAGAGGTCTCGAATGGAATTGCACCACTGTAAACAGTCTTGCGGACTGCCACCTACTACTCAGCCACGAGACCTTGTACTTCATGCAAAGATACGAAATCTGTGGAGTTAAAAAAATAAGAAATAAGGTGATAAAAAAAACCGCTATCCTACGATAGCGGTTTTTGTTGAGGTCTCGGACGGATTTGAACCGCCGTACACGGTTTTGCAGACCGCTGCCTAGCCGCTCGGCCACGAGACCAGACTAGATTGCAAAAATAGAAATAAAAAGAATTATACCAAGCCTTTCCTAAAATCTTTCTTCAATTTCTATCGAAACATAGTGAACATCACCATTTATAGGAGGACATATTTTTTTAATAATCACTTTTATCTCTAACAAGACATCCACTTCTTTCTTAATACGGTCAACTATTCTTTTTCCCACAGTTTCAATTAGTTTCGCTGGAATAGCCATCTCTTCTTCTACAATTTTATTGACCGTAACATAATTAATTGTTTTTATCAAATCATCGTTTAATGCAGCTTCCGTAAAGTCAGTCACCATTTTAACATCCACCTCATAATTGCCTCCTATTTTCGTTTCCTCAGGTAAACAACCATGAAATGAGTAGGTCTTAATTCCTATTACTTCAATGGTATGCTTGGTCATTGTTGAACTGATTTTAGCCCCAATTCAAAACGCTTTAAACATTCTTCTTTTCCTAAGAATAGAGCAAGTGCATGGGATGGCTCAAATCGATTT
>CAZDAR010000027.1:0-37753 GCA_964503665.1 uncultured Flavobacteriales bacterium | reverse complement strand
AAAATCTCCCGTTAGCTACAAAACTCAACTGTTTTTCTATGGTAGGGGGATTGCTCACAACGATTTTTCTTTAGTAGCTGTAAATGTAAAAAATATCGTTAATATCCATTGAATCTTTTATTTGATTTATTCCCTTGGATATAATTACTACACCCTAGTTTTCTGTCTATTAGTCTACTCAAAAAATTAATTTTTAGTCAATTAGCACCTAAACATTTTTCAATCTTATTGAATTGTCGTAATTTTGCACCATTAATAATAAATACACAGAATCAAGAATGAGTAACGCATTAGGAAATCATATTCTCGTTGAGTTTATGGGTTGTGATCCGCAAGTGATGAACGACGTTTCATCTATTGAGCGCGATATGGTGGCAGCTGCGAAAGAAGCACATGCTACCGTGATTAATTCTACATTTCATCATTTCTCTCCGTACGGGGTTTCAGGAGTGGTGGTAATTCAAGAAAGTCACTTAGCCATTCATACATGGCCAGAATATGGATATGCTGCCGTTGATTTATTCACGTGTGGAGAAATGGACGCATGGATTTCTTTTGATTATTTGAAAGAGAAATTTGGTGCGAAACAATATTCCGCTATTGAAATGAAAAGAGGTGCTATTCAATTATTGGAGCGTACTAATTTCGATCTTTCTACTATGCGCGAAAAAGCGGCTGAATGGAGAAATCCAGAAATGTACACGCGTAATATTTGGTTTACAGATAAAGATGATGACCAAGCACTTTCACTACGTTATACGGGTGAAGTTTTCTACGATAAAGAATCTGTTTTTCAACGTGTAAGAGTGTTGGAATCATACAAATATGGTAAAATGCTTGCCATTGACGATATGGTGATGACGACTGTTAATGACGAGTTCCATTATCACGAAATGATTTCTCACCCTGCGATGTTTACCCATGGAAATGCAAAGAACATTTTAGTGATTGGTGGTGGCGACGGTGGTTCAGTACGTGAGGTTTTACGTCATGAATGCGTAGAAAATGTAACGATGGTGGAAATCGACGGAAATGTGATTGAAGCGTGTAAATTACACCTTCCAGAAATTGCTTCTGCATTTGACAATCCAAAATTAGACTTAAAAGTAGATGATGGAATTGCGTTTGTAAAAAATGCACCAGACGAATCATACGATATCGTTATTGTGGATGGTTCTGATCCTGTTGGTCCTGCTGAAGGTTTGTTCTCAGTGGATTTCTATAAAAATTGTCACCGTATCTTAAAAGAAGGTGGAATTTTAGTAACTCAAGGAGAATCTCCTAAGTTCAACGAGAAAGCATTCTCTGAAATGAACTTTACATTAAGAGGTATTTTCGGAAATGAGAATGCGCCCGTTTCGTTATTCTTCGTTCCAACTTATCCTTCAGGAATGTGGAGTTTTCAATACGGCTTGAAAGGTGTTGGGCATCCTAAAAACTTGAACAAAGATGCAGAAGTGGAAGCATTTGTTGAAGCGAAAGGATTGCGTTACTACAATGCAGACGTTCATAGAGGAAGTTTTGCAACGCCTAACTTTGTGAAAGAATTATTGAAATAGTTCACTAAAAGAGATTAAAATATTCCCTCTTTTTGTTTTCAATAGATGATTAAAAGGGGGATTTATATTTTTATAGCTGAGTTACAATATGTAAAGATACTTGAAATATCATTTTTTTTTATTTTTCTTTACTTTTTATCCGTCAAAAAGAGAAAAGCACAGCTATTAAAGACGAGAAAACGAGCCGTCGTAGACAGTGCCGAAATTATGAGGATAAAATCTCGTCACCGTAATCTTTTACGCCATCCTAATCAGTCGTTGAGTTTGGGATTTTCGTTGAATATAAACTATGTACACTAAAATATAGCATATCAAATTAATATTTACACTATTAAAACCTACTATATGACTTTTGATCCAAACGGAGTTGGAATTGCCAACGGAAATCTATTCGGTTTTCCAGTCGATGAAAACGAAGCACAAATTGTTATCACACCTATTCCTTGGGACGCAACTGCATCTTACGGGAAGGGAACGAGCAATGGTCCTCAAGCCATTTTAGATGCTTCTCCACAATTAGATTTTTTCCATCCGAAATTAGAGAATGCGTGGCAAACAAAAGTCTACATGTCGCCTATTTCAAGTGAATGGAAAGCCATCAACGACGATTTATGTGAAAAAGCGCTTTCCTATATTCAATTTCTAGAAGAAGGTGGCGTTTTGGAAAATAATCTAGCTTTCAAAACATTAGTTCAAACTATTGACGAAACACAAAATGCACTGAAAGACAATCTAAAAGAGCGTGCGATCGAATTAATGAAACAAGGAAAAGTACCTGCTGTTTTAGGTGGTGAACACTCTACTCCATTGGGTTTAATCGAAGCCTTAGACGAACAAGGACAACCGTTTGGTGTTTTACAAATTGATGCACATGCTGATTTACGAAACGCCTACGAAGGATTTCAACAATCCCATGCAAGCATCATGCACAACGTGGTGAATAACTGTAAAAACCTAGTCAAATTAGTACAAATTGGCGTTCGTGATATTGCACAATCGGAAGTTGATTTTGCTACACAAAGCAACGGTAAAATAAAGACATTCTTCGATTGGGACATTCGCGAAGCGCAATACAATGGAAAAACATGGCACCAGATTGTCGATAAAATTATTGACCAACTCCCCCAAAATGTGTATATTTCGTTCGATATTGACGGTCTAAAACCGAATTTGTGTCCAAACACTGGGACACCTGTTGCAGGAGGTTTTGAATTAGGTGAAATTAATTACTTACTTTTCCAATTAATTGAAAAAGGAAAACGTATTATTTCATTTGATTTAAACGAAGTCGCTCCAGAAGAAGATGGTGATTGGAATGCAAATGTAGGAGCTAGAGCGTTATGGAATTTAATATGCGTCACTGAAAAATCTAGAAGAATAAATGGAACGTTCCCAAATTATCGTTGAAAACCTTCATATTGGTTTTAACGGTGGGTTAAATAAAACGTATAAACAACGTATTGACCACCTAACCAAACTAGAAAATGCCATTCGACAGAATGAAAAATATTTAATTGATGCCCTTCAAACTGATTTTCAAAAGTCTGAATTTGAAGCACTTTTAACAGAACTTTTGCCTTTTTATTTAGAGATAAAGCACTTTAAAAAGAAGCTAAAAGGATATATAAAAAACCAAGAGGTGAGCACACCTTGGGTACTTTATCCAGCAAGTGGCGAAACGCATTATGAACCGAAAGGTGTCGCTATGATAATCGGTGCTTGGAACTACCCGATCAATCTTACATTAATTCCATTGGTCGGTGCTATTGCTGCTGGAAATACTGTTTTACTAAAGCCTAGTGAAGTAGCTTCTCATACATCATCTATGATTGCGCGAATCTTGAACCAAACATTTGACGAACGCATCGTTAAAGTGGTAGAAGGTGGAGCGGATGTTACGACAGAATATTTAAGCTACAAATTAGACCATATTTTTTATACCGGTTCGACCACTGTTGGAAAAATTATTTACGAACAAGCAGCGAAACAATTAACGCCTGTTACCTTGGAATTAGGTGGAAAATCTCCTGTCGTTGTGGATACAAAAACGAACTTAGAAAAAACTATTAAGCGGATCTTATGGGGGAAATATATCAATGCTGGTCAAACATGTGTCGCACCTGATTATCTCTTCTTTCCTCGTTCAAAACGAGAGGAGTTAATTCGTTTAATTGAGAAATACGTCAAACTATTTGACTTTGAAAATCCTTCACAAGGAACACACATTGTCAACGAGAAACATTTCGACCGACTTCACTCCTATTTAAGTGGAAAAGATAACTATCTGTATAAAGGAAAAGTAGACAAAGAAAATTTGTGGATGTCGCTACATGTTGTTGAGGTGGAGTCTTTGGATCATCCCTTGATGAAGGAGGAAATTTTCGGACCTATTTTACCTATAATTTTCTACGATACAAAAGAAGAGTTTTATGAGCTTTATGCTCAAAATCCGAATCCTCTTTCTTTTTACATTTTTAGTAAAAACACGAAATTCACCGATTTCTTTATTCAAAATTTCGCAGCAGGTGGCGTTTTAGTGAATGATTGTTTGATGCATTTAGGACACGAGAACTTACCATTTGGAGGAAGAGGAAATTCTGGATTTGGAAACTATCATGGTTTCGCTAGTTTTACGTGTTTTTCACATGCTAAAAGTGTGATGCATCAAAAGTTTTGGTTAAAACCATTCTATCGATATCCAAAATATACGACAAAAAAAATTAACTTTTTAAGAAAAATGATAAAATGGATTAGTAAACTAATTTAATTTCGTTTAAATTTACAAAACAAAAAAACGATTATGGCAGATTTCTGGGAGCGTAAGTCACCGAAGCAAAAAACCAAATTTATACTTGGTTTATTATTAATAGTACTGATTACCGTTTTTGCGATTGCGAATTGGGTGACAATACCATTTAGTTTGATATTTGTTACGGTAAATATACCTTTAACGGTATTGATTTTAGGTGCTTTGTTGTTTGGTTATATTGCGGCTGCATTTACAGAAGGAAACTATAAACGTCGAAAAGAAAAGGAAATTTTAGAGAAAAACGATTCCCATACTCATTCTGAAGAAGAGTAAATCTCTAAAATTTCGATTCTCTACCCATCAATTAACCGAATGGATTAAAAATTGGATGTCGTCTACAAATTGACCTGTTACAGTCATCGAAGCATACTGAGCTGTCACTTGTTCAAAATTAGCCATTGGAGCGGTTTCAAAAATTGTATTTTCTTGATTTCCTAACTCTCCCAACATATTCAGTACAGACTCAAAATTCATTTTATTATGAATTTCCTCAGAAGTCACGCTTCTCTTTTGGGTAAATAAAACTGAACTCATAAGCACATTATTAAACGTTTAAAAAAAATACCTTACATTAAAATAGCAATGTAAGGTATTCGTTTACAACATCTTTTTTAATTTTTCAATTATTCTAAAGCATCTCACTTTAGCATTATTCTCTGTAATCATCAATATATCTCCAATCTCATTGAAAGAACGTTTTTCAAAGAACCGAAGCTCGATTAATGAAAGTTCATTTTCTTTTAAATCCTTTAAGACAGCAATCACTTTCGTAATTTGCTCCTCTCTCATTGAGTTATCTTCGACTTCTTCTATCAAAGACGACAAATTAGCAATGTCAATGTTTACCGTTCTATCCGATTTATTATCTCGGTAAGATTGGTACACTTCACTTTTTGCAATACGATATAACCAAGAGGAAAATGGAACACCTCTGTATTCGTATTTTGATAAGTTATTCAGTGCTTTTAAAAACACTTGTGACGTTAAATCGAGTGCCAGTGCTTCGTCTTCCACTCGATGGAAAACATATCGAAATATTTGTTCATAATACTTTCGATACAAAGGCTCGAAATTTATCGGGTCGCTTTTAGCGAGGTTCACCAGCTCCAGCTCATCAATTTGCTGCAGGATAGTTTGGTGATAAACTGTGTTCATACTCATAATTTCTCTCGTTTTGGTTTTAAATAAAGTTTGCAGTCTTTATTCTATAGTATAAGGAATAAAACGTTTTTTGTTACATTCTATTCTGTTAAATAAATTCTTTAACAAATAAGCAAATAGCATTCCAAAATGATTAAAGCTACATAAATCGTGAATTTTACAAGGATTTTATCGAACAAAAAGAATCTAATTAAAATGAATTTATTTTCAAAAGGAATGAAACAAGTGTTCTATTATATTGTATATTTAGAAGTAACTAGGAAGTATAATGAATAAAAAAATATTAAAAGTCAAAGATCAAAGCATTTCAACCTTTTGTAAAAATGATGAATGCTATATATCTTTAACTGATATTGCTCGTATTAATAATTATGATGAACCAAAAGATATAGTTAAAAATTGGTTTAGGAACTGAAGTACAGTTGAATTTCTGGGTTTGTGGGAGCACATTAACAACCCGAGTTTTAAAGGGGTCGAATTCGACCCCTTTAAAAGAGTCAGGAAGCAATAGCTTTACTCTTCCCCTACGAAGTGGATAGATACCACTGATGCTATTGGTATTATTTCTAAAACAGGAAGAGGCGGAGGAAACTTTGCTCATAAGGATATTGCTTTTGAATTTGCTTCTTGGATTAGTGCAGAATTCAAATTGTACTTGATTAAAGAGTTTCAACGTCTCAAAGCTGACGAAAACCAACAATTAAATTTAGAATGGATTTTACAAAGAATTCTATCTAAAATCATTTACAAAATTCTTACGGACGCAATCAAGGAAAATATTAATGTATTATTGATAGAACAAGAATTACCTCAAAAAGATGAATTAGTTCAATTGAATAAAATAGCCATCATGCAGATGAAATCATTATTGGAAAGCAAAGTAGTTAAGCAATCAAAAAACTTCCAACAAACAAAAACCTTCAATTCCTAAAATCATTATCTTTACACCATGTATTTTTGGAGAATCATTTTCTTTCCGTTCTCATTTATTTATGGACTCGTCATGGCGATTCGGAATGGATGCTATTCTTCTGGAATTTTTCGTTCTTACAAAATCCCTGGAAAATCGATTGTAATTGGCAATCTCAGCATGGGAGGAACTGGAAAAAGTCCACATACTTTATATGTTTGGCAATTATTGAAAGATGAATTTTCAGTTTCATTCCTGAGTCGTGGTTATGGTCGAACCACCAAAGGATTGATAGAAGTAACTGAAGACAGTACAGCCGATCAAGTGGGCGATGAACCGCTAATGTTCAAAAAAAGAGTTGATAATACCAGTTGTGTGGTCGTTTCTGAAAATCGCAAAAATGGTATTGATTATCTTCGTCAAAAAGACGGAAAATCCATCATTTTATTAGACGACGCTTTCCAACATCGCAAGGTTCAAGCAGGCTATTCTATTTTACTCACTGATTTTTCAAAACCCTTCTACACGGATTATGTCGTTCCAATGGGAACCTTGCGTGAATGGCGGAAAGGTAGTAAAAGAGCAGATTGTATCATTGTTACAAAGTGTCCTTATCAACTCGATGAAAAAGCCAAGTCAGCAATTATCAAAAGATTAAAAGCCGACAATAAATCCGTCTTCTTTTCGACTATCATCTATGATTCACTAATAGGCTTCTCTCCTACTCTAAAAGAAACCTTTAAAAAAGTGCTCTTAGTCACTGGAATAGCCAATCCTACTCCGATTATAGAACATTTATCGGCACAATACGACATGGAATTAATTCGATTTAAAGATCACCATAATTTTGAGGCAAAAGACCTAGCGTTAATTCATGAAAAATTTGGTACTTTTGTAACTAATGGAGATGGCATTATAGTGACCACCGAAAAGGATTATGTCCGTTTATCGCAACCTGATTTTCAAGAAGTGATAAAAAACTATCCTTGGTACTACCAACCCATTACAATTAAACTAGACAAAGAAGAACAATTTATAACTGAAATACTAAAATATGTTAGAGCAATTTAAAGAGTCAGTCGCTTATATTCAAAGCAGAACAAAAGTAGAGCCAACTATTGGAATTATCCTTGGAACAGGTTTAGGTGGATTAGTGAAAGAAATCGAAACCATTGACGAAATTTCATACACAGACATTCCTCATTTCCCCGTTTCTACCGTGGAAAGTCACAGTGGAAAGTTGATTTTTGGAAAATTAGGTGGAAAAAGCGTCGTGGCAATGCAGGGTCGTTTTCACTTTTATGAAGGCTACAACATGCAACAAGTGACGTATCCCGTTCGTGTAATGAAACTTTTAGGGATTGAAAAACTATTCGTTTCGAATGCTTCTGGAGGTGTAAATCCTAATTTTGAAGTAGGTGAAATCATGATATTAAATGATCATATCAACTTATTTCCTGCGCATCCATTGATTGGCAAAAACTTCGATGAGTTAGGTCCTCGTTTCCCAGATATGTCTGAACCGTATTGTCCTGATATGATTGAAACCGCACTTTCTATTGCCAAAGAAAATAACATTAAAGTTTCCGTTGGAACTTACGCTGCATTGACGGGTCCAACATTGGAAACACCTGCAGAATATCATTATGTGAGAGTCATTGGTGCCGATGCAGTTGGCATGTCTACGATTCCCGAAGTGATTGTCGCACGGCACATGGAGATTCCGTGTTTTGCTATTTCGATTATCACTGACTTAGGGGTAAAAGGAAAAATTAAGAAAGTAAGTTTACAAGATGTAATCGATGTTGCCAGTCGTCAAGAGCCAAAAATGACATTGATTATGAAGGAATTGATCGGCAGAATGTAAGTTATAATTGGAGAAAAATCATTATTGATTCATACGATAAAAGGGAACTATAAAATGTCATTAAACGAAAAATACGAGGCGGTTATTGGTTTAGAAGTCCATGCACAAATGCTGACAAAGACCAAAGCATACTCCAACGACATCAATGAATACGGCGCAACTCCCAACACGAATGTGAGTGTGGTTTCGCTAGGACATCCGGGAACTTTACCTGTGATGAATAAAAAGACAATCGAATATGCGATTCGTTTAGGATTGGCGTGTGATTGTGATATTGCACCCTACCAGTTTTTTGCGCGTAAGAATTATTTCTATCCCGATTTACCTAAGGGCTATCAAATCACGCAAGACAAAACACCAATTTGCACCAACGGTCATATTTATATTAAATCGGAAGATGGAACGGAGAAGAAAATCAATTTGACGCGTATTCACATGGAGGAAGATGCTGGGAAAAGCATTCACGACGTAGACGTTTACGACACATTGGTGGACTTAAACCGTGCAGGAACACCGTTGTTGGAAATTGTTTCTGAACCTGATATAAAAAACTCACAAGAAGCATATAGTTACTTAACAGAAGTGCGTAAATTAGTCCGATACTTGGATATTTGTGACGGAAACATGGAAGAAGGTTCCATGCGTTGCGACGCAAACGTTTCAGTGATGTTGAAAGGTTCAAAAGTGTTTGGAACAAAGGTCGAAGTGAAAAACATGAACTCTATTCGTAATGTTCAACGAGCGATTGAATTTGAAATCAGTCGTCAAATTGAAGAAATTGAGAAAGGAAATGAAATCGCGCAAGAAACGAGAGGTTTTGATGCATTAAAAGGAATTACTATTTCTCAACGTTCCAAAGAAGCAGCCAACGATTATCGTTATTTTCCAGAACCTGATTTACAACCCATTTCCGTTTCAAAAGAACAAATAAATGAGGTTCGTGAAACAATGCCTGCTTTGCCAAGAGCACTTTTTGCAAAATACACCACTGAATATGGCCTTTCTGAATACGATGCCAATATCCTGATTGATTCAAAAGCAATTGCTTTGTATTTTGAAGAAGTGATTCAAACGACAAAGAACTTTAAAGGCGCTGCAAATATTGTCATGGGCGATATTAAGTCGTATCTTAATAATCGCAGTGTTGAAATAGAAGATTTCCCTATTTCTGCCAAAAACATTGGTTTATTGGTGAATTTGATTGAAGATGGAAAAGTGTCACATACGGCCATCTCACAAAAGCTTTTTCCTTTGATGTTGCAAAATCCGACAGTTGAACCATTCGAATTGGCAAAAAATAATAACCTCATTCAAGAGTCGGATGAAGGAAGTTTAATAGCTTATATTCAACAAGTAATTGATGAAAATACCGTTGAAATAGAACGTTATAAAAATGGAGAGAAGCAATTATTAGGTTTATTTATGGGTAAACTAATGAAAGTTTCTGGCGGGAAAGCTGACCCTAAATTGGCCAATCAACTTTTAAGAACAACTTTAGACAATTTATAATGAGATTATTTTTAATTTTAATCGCTTCTAGCATCATATTTTCTTGCTCTTCTAAAAATGACGAACAAGCTGAAAAGGCATTAGACGGAAAAGAAGCAAACGTTTGGATTAATGGAACTGTTAAGGGCGCAGAGAATACGAACGTCAAATTAATCGTCACATTGCAACAAGGACCAGTTACTTTGGGAGAAACAACTACGGATAACAATGGTACATATGAATTTCCAGGAGCTATTAATGGCTTAGGGATTTACCAACTTCAATTTGGAGGTGAGAAAGGTAAAATTGTTCCTTTACCATTAAATCTAAACGACAAAGTGGAAGTCAGTGGAGAGATGCAAAACATCGATCGTCTTCCCACATTTAAGAAAACAAAATGGGCAGATAACTTGACGCAGTTCTTTGTATTTTTCAATGAATTTGTTTCCAAGCAAGAACCCATCATCAACAATCCATCATTGACGGATGAAGAAAAAATGATGCAGTTGTTAACCATTCGCAAACCTTTAGATAATTTCTCAAGAGAAGCTATCAAAAATGATCCTGCAAGTGAAGCCAATTTAATTTTCTACACAACATTAACACCAGCAATGGGATATCAATTCTGGGACCCTTCCAATTTAGACCTATTAAAATCAATGATGGAGGCGTATCAACAGAACCATCAGCAATCCCCTTTTAGTGCTTCTATCGAAAAACAATACACTCAAATTGAGGAAGGTTATAAAGCATACCTTAACTACGAACAAAATGGTGGTGCAGTAACAGCACCTCAAATTGGATTGGAAAAAGCACCTGAAATAGCACTTCCTAATCCAAGTGGAAAAATCATGCGTCTTTCCGAATTGAAAGGAAAATATGTATTAGTTGATTTTTGGGCGTCTTGGTGTGGACCGTGTCGTAGAGAAAATCCAAACGTGGTTAAAATGTATGATAAATACCATTCAAAAGGATTTGAAATTTTCAGTGTTTCCTTGGATAAAGACGGTGAAGCATGGAAAAGAGCCATCGCTTCGGACAATTTAAAGTGGAAATACCACGTTAGTGACTTAAAGCAATGGGAATCTTCTGTTATTCCGCTCTATGGTTTTGACGCTATTCCTTATACCGTTTTATTGGATCCAAAAGGGAATATCATTGCAACTAATTTACGTGGTGCGGCGTTGGAACAGAAATTGAGTGAATTACTGAAATAAAAATTTGAATATGAAAAAACTGACTTTAATCTTTTTGTGCTTTACTACTTTTATTGGCTTCGGTCAAGGGAATGTAAAAGCGACTGTTTCTGGAAATATTTTTAATACAACAGATGTCGATTCCGTTAGAATAGTACAACAAACGCAGAATGGCTTTAGTTCATTTGGAGCAGCAAAATTAGCTGAAAATGGTGATTTTAAACTGAATTTAAACTTACCCAACGAAGATTATTATGTACTTCTAGTGGGAAATACACCCGTGAGTTTAGTATTACGCGAAAATGCTGACATTAAAATTTATGGTGATGGAAAATCACTGAATCAGTTTATCAATATCATCAATTCAGAGGAAAGCCAACAACTAAACGAATACCTACGTGAAAAGCAGGCATATGATATTAAATATGATTCAGCGACTACCTATTTACAGCAAAACCCTGAATTAGTTCAAAGTATTCAGCAATCCTTTGCCCCTATTTATAATAATTTCCATTCTTATAAAATGAGCTTTATTCAGAAAAACGCCAATAACGCTAGTCAAATAGTTGTCATTCAATCACTTGATTTAGAAAAAGAACTTCCTACATATGAGAGTATTGTCACTAATTTAGAGCGTGTATTCCCGAAATCACCAACGGTAAAAGCCGTGCGAGCAGAATTTGAACAAAAGAAAATCGATGAACAAAAGAAGAATTTCTTGGCTCCTGGAAATGTCGCTCCTGATTTTACTCAAAATAAAATTGATGGAACACCGATGAAATTATCAGACTTAAGAGGTAAAGTGGTATTACTTGATTTTTGGGCTGCATGGTGTGGACCATGTCGTAGAGAAAATCCAAACGTTGTTGCCATCTATAACAAATACAAAGATAGCGGTTTCACCGTGATGAGTGTTTCTCTGGATAAAGATAAAAACGCTTGGTTAGGAGCCATCGAGAAAGACGGACTTATTTGGCCCAACCACGTGAGCGACTTAAAACAATGGGGGAACGAAGCAGCAAGATTATACGAAGTATCAGGAATTCCATTTACAGTTCTTATTGATAAAGAAGGAAAAATTATCGCAACCAATGTTCGTGGAGCGGATTTAAAAATGCGTTTAGAACAAATTTTCGGTTTCTAATTGTGGACAAGCCTTCAAAAAAAATATACTTTCTTTCCGATTTCCACTTGGGTGCACCCGACGAAATAGAGAGCCGAAAGCGTGAAATTAAAATTTGTACTTTATTAGATACGATTAAAGAAAATTGTCAAGAACTATACCTTGTAGGTGATATTTTTGATTTTTGGTTTGAATACAAAAGTGTTGCTCCAAGAGGTTTTATTCGCTTTTTAGGAAAAATAGCCGAATTTACCGATAGTGGTATTCCCGTTAAATGGTTTACGGGCAATCACGACATGTGGATTTTCGATTATTTACCCCAAGAATTAGGCGTAGAACTCATACGTAAACCTATCGAAATAGACTATTTAGGTAAATCATTCTTAATCGGTCATGGTGACGGACTTGGTCCTGGTGATGTAAAATATAAACTACTGAAGAAATTCTTTGACTCCAAAATTTGTCAATGGATTTTCGCACGTTTTCATCCAAACTTCGGTATCGGTTTAGCCAATTGGTCTTCCTATAAAAGTCGAAAATCAACTGGCACTTCTGATAGAGTGTATTTAGGAAAAGAAGACGAATGGCTCTATCAATATTGTCTACGGAAAGAAGAACAAAAGCACCATGATTATTATATCTTTGGACACCGTCATTTACCCTTAAAATTAAACATCGGGAATAAAGCAACCTATTACAATTTGGGGGAATGGCTTTATTACAATACGTTTGGTATCTTTGATGAAAATGGCTTTCAGTTAGTCCAATGGAAAGAAAACAAAATCACACCTTTTAATCACACAATAATTCAAGGCGATGAAATATAATTTATCAGAAATCACGCAATTAATCAAAGATAGAAGAACCATCTATCCAGAACAATATTCTGAACGAAAGGTGCTTAAAGATCAAGTGGAGACCATTTTGAATAATGCACTTTGGGCGCCTACTCACGGAAATACACAACCGTGGCGTTTTCAAGTTTTCATGAGTGAAGAAAGTAGAAAAACGTTGAGCGAGCAATTGGTAAAGCTATACCTTGAAAACACACCTATTGAAAAGCAGAATGAGATGAAGATTGCGAAACTGACCAATCGTCCTCTTAATTCATCTGTAGTCATTGCACTTATAGTGAAGCGCGATGAAAAGGAAAAGATTAGTGAAGAAGATGAAACGATGGCTGTTGCATGTGCCGTTCAGAATATGTATCTCACTTGTACAGCTTATGGATTAGGTGGATTTTGGGCGACTCCAGGAATAGCAAGATTAGATGCTTTTAAAGAATTTTTAAAAATAGGTGAAAAAGATAAATGCGTGGGTGTTTTTTACATCGGTTATCCTTCCATTGAATGGCCAAAAGCACATCGCAAACCATTGGAATATGTCACCGAATGGAAATAATTTTTAAATAATATTATTCAAGAGAAGCGCATTGAAAACACATGGCAAAAAAGGAACAACAATCAGCTAAGATTATTCGAATATTCAAAAGTATTCTTCCGAGCCCTTTTACCATTGCTATTCTACTCACTCTTATTACGCTTTTAATTGCGCAATTAGTTACCAAACCAGTGACTGATTCTCACGTCGACTACTTTCTGAAATTAGTTCTATCATGGGAAGATGGTTTGTGGGATAATTCCGCTGGAGGATTATACTTTGCCTTTCAGATGATGCTCATCTTAGTGCTCGGTCATATTTTAGCACTAACACCTGCTGCTAATCGCTTGATAAACGCTTTATTACACTATTGCAATACAACCGCCTCTAGTGTCATCGTTGTGGCTTTAGGAGCAATTACATTAGGATTCATCAATTGGGGATTGGGATTAATCTTTGGGGCTATCATCGCTCGAAAAGTTGGTGAGAAATTTTCACGTGAAAATAAACCGCTTAATTATGGCTTAGTCGGAGCTGCTGGCTATGCAACAATGATGGTTTGGCACGGTGGCTTATCCGGAAGTTCGACGACAAAATCGATGGAAGAAGGCTACATTCCCGAAATGATGCAACATGCTAAAATTGCTGGGAAATATCCGAATAGCGTTCCTTTTGAAGCGACGATTGGTTCTGGGCTTAATGTCACTGTGGCACTTGCTTGTCTCATCCTTATTCCTACGGTGCTCTTTTTGATTGCACGAAGAAAGAAAAACGAGCAAATTCCTGTTTTTCAACTAGCACTAGATTCTACAAATGAAAATTTACCTACCGAAAAAATTCAAGGAGCAGAACGGTTAGATTTCAGTCGTGTTTTAGGTATCAGTTTAGGAATTACTATCTTGCTTATTGGGATTTATAAAGCGGTTACTTTCACTGGCAATAGTTCGCTAGGTTTTATCCAATTGAATTACATCAACCTCATCTTTTTAGGTCTGTCTTTGGTGTTGCATCAAACCATTACTAAATTCTCTAATGCATTGCAAACGGCTATCGGTGATGTCGCTGGAATTTTAATTCAATTTCCTCTTTATTTCGGAATTTTAGCCATCATGCAAAGCAGTGGATTGATAGCGATATTCTCCAATTCAATTACTCAAATAGCAACCGATTACACCTTACCACTTTATACTTTTTTAAGTGCTGGATTGGTCAATATGTTTGTGCCAAGTGGCGGTGGTCAATGGGCAATTCAAGGACCAATTATCATAGAAACAGCCAAACAGCTAGGCGCAGATTTACCCAAAACTATTCTTGCCATGGCGTATGGTGATCAATGGACGAATATGCTACAACCTTTCTGGGCGTTACCCTTGTTGGGAATTACAAAATTGAAACCACAACAATTGTTACCGTATAGTTTTGTTATTTTTGTAGTTGGCTTCTTTATTTTCGGGATAGCTTTATTGGTTTTTTAGCTTACGCAAACGATGAGACAAGTGGAGGATGAAGATACGTTTTTAACCGTAATGACCCAAAGGAGGCGCAAAGTTCGCGGAGGATTCTTTCAATATCAATATAAAACAATTCAGAAATTGCAATCACTCTACTGAATCAACTTATATTTTGCTTTCGCGACATCTCGTGAACACAAATTAAAGTGCCACCACTCTGTTTGTATGTTATAGAATCCAGCTTGACTCATAACACTCCTTAAAAGCTTTCGATTGGTGATATGTTGCTGCGTTAATTCTCCCTTTTGAAGAAACACTTGTTCCATCGATGGATAGGCAATTTTACGAATATCATCATAATCAGCACCCATATCAAGTGGAATACCATTTTCATCACAAACCGTAAGGTCAACTGCCGCACCATAATTGTGAATACTCCCGTTTTTAGGATTGGACAAGAACTTTCCGCGTTCAGCTACTGGAATGCTATCCAACGCGTCCCACATCTTTTGTTGAACGCTTAATGGTCGAACACCATCATAAACGAGTAAACTATACGTTGGATGAATTTTCTTTAAGATTTCCTGCGCTTTCTTCAACTTAAGAGCCACATCGCGCTGCAAAAACAATCGATCGATGGAATCATACATGATAGCTCCCATAAAGTTGTTGGTTGTTGCGTAACGCAATTCAACTCGAATCGTTGAATCGATTATTTGAACATCCACTAATCCAGGGTTTTTGATACTTAAATCGATTCCTTTTTTCATGGTCTTTTCTTCATTTTTCTCAATTTGAGCAAGCGTATCCAATTCTTTGTGGAACCCCTTATTTGGAATTGATGTTTGCTGTTGCGTCGATTGAGAATGGCAACTTGAAAATAAAATAAAAACAGCAATAAGCGGTAGAAAGCACTTCAATTTTAATCTAATTTTTTAAATTTATTGGGATGAAAAGGAAATAAATCGGCCATTTCTCCTGAATAATAAAATTCATACGCGACAGAACCAAAGGTATATTCCACATCGTTAATTTTAAAGTAAGAACCTCCTACTTGCGGATCTTTTTTCGGAGCAGATTTATAATAGCCTAAATTAAACAAGGAAGCTAAAATTTCAGGTCTATCATCAATTGGGAACCCAGCTCTTCGCCATTGCGCTTCTATCTGCTTAATATACAACGCTGTATACAGATATGAATAATAGTGATTGCTATATTGAACTAAACGTTGTAGTCGGACGCTCATTGTATCATTAATCGTATTGTTGTATGTTCTTAGTGTATCGTAATCCAGTAAATGTTCGTGATCTTCTCCTAAATAAAAAACGGAATTTTTGTCCTTCAAATAGTTTTCAATTCGTATCGCAGTGCTTTCCTTAATTCCAGTGACTCCATAGGACAAATTGGTTTCTAATGCTAAGTTCTTCAACGGAGCAATATATTCTTTAAAACGCTCTCTTCGTGAATTGAATAATCGAACTTGTTCACCCACTAAACACGCTACAATGGTTCTAGCTTCAACACCAGCAACATTTGCCGCTGAATCAATCCATTTTTTGTCTTTCGCTACCGCTTCTTTGAAGTATTTCCATTCATCCACATTCATCCATTCAAAAACACTTAATCCTGTCACTCTTTCTTTAGAATACAGTTTTTTCATCATCTCCTTTTTATCGGTAACGTATTCTTTGTTTTTCTGTAATCTTAAATCAACCAAATCAAGCATTTGCAAAGCCAAACGTTCATCTTTGGTATCTTTATAAACAGATGAAATGTACTCTGCATTTAATGGGTAATATTCATTCAGTATCATCAAACGACTAGAAAGCTCATCTTTATACTTTTCTCTCGAAATACTATCTACCTTAAAACCTTGGTTGTATTTATCGTGCATCGATTGATAGTAACGATTGTTAGCATCGACCATTCCACTTGTCTTCGTCCATTGGAATTTCATGGCGAAGTAAGTAACAACTAGGAAGAAACCATAAGCAGCAAATCCGTAGAGTAAAATATTAAATGGGATTTTAAACCATTTGTTATTCCATATTTTTTTCATGTGTGTTTTTAAAAACAAAGTGTAAAATTAGCCATTATTTGGTTATGTCGTTCTATTTGAATAAGATGTTTAGTATAACAAAAAATGGAGATTCGTTAAAATCTCCATTTCCCATCTATTAAAATATCTTTATTTCATTTTCTTGCCTAAAGCGTCCATATAAATGGTCTTTAGTTCATCGCAGAAACCATAATGTTCGTCGTCGATAACAAATTTTCCTTTTGTTACGTGCCCTAACAACGTAAAGCTAACGTTTGATTGCGCCATGAATTCCAAAAATTCATCTTCTTGATCTTCACTAATTGAAACAACTACACGTGATTGCGCTTCTCCAAATAAGAAAGCATCTTCACGTACTTCAGAATCGGTTACTATGTCAAATCCTAATTCTCTTGGGAAAGACATTTCAGCTAAAGTCACAAATAATCCACCGTCTGAACAATCGTGGGCAGCATTCACCAAATTATTTTGAATCAAGTCTTTTAGGGTTTGTTGTAAATCAAATTCTTTATCCAAATCAAAATGTGGTGCTGGTGAAGCTTCTATATTATGATAAGAATACAAATATTCAGAAGAAGCAATACAGTCAACAGAATCACCCAAAATAAAGATTAAATCGCCTTTCTGTTTGAAATCAAGTGTCATTAAGTTCTCTTTATTTTCCAATAATCCAATCATACCAATTGTTGGCGTTGGAAAAACAGGTGTTTCTACACCGTCAATAACAGACTGATTATAGAATGAAACGTTTCCTCCAGTAACGGGTGTTTCAAATTTCAAACATGCTTTTGACATTCCTTTAATCGCGCCGACAAATTGCCAGTAGGATTCAGGATTGTAAGGATTTCCAAAGTTCAAACAGTTCGTTATTGCGGAAGGCTCTCCTCCAGAACAAACAATATTCCGAGCTGCTTCAGAAACAGCTATTGCCGTTCCAATTTCAGGATCTGCATTCACATAACGCGAATTACAATCTACAGACATCGCTAATGCTTTGTCTGTTCCTTTAATATTGACAACGCCTGCATCAGAAGGACGATTCGTAGTCATTGTTTTCGTTCCAACCATTGAATCGTATTGTTCATATACCCAAAGCTTAGAGCAAATATTTGGGTGACCTAATAAGAAGTAAGCTACTTCTTTTAAGTTATCCGGTTGTAAAACGGATTCTATTTTAAATTTCTTATATTCCTGATAATAAGCTGGCTCTTTGTATTCACGCTCATATTGTGGTGCTCCACCTCCTAATACTAATGATTCAGCAGGAACATCTCCTACCATTTCACCATTCATAAAGTATCTCACACGATCTGAATCTGTAACAATACCGATCTCTTCAGCGTTCAAATCCCATTTGTCAAAAATGTCTTTCACCACTTGCTCTTTTCCTTTTTGAACCACCACCAACATACGTTCTTGAGATTCAGAAAGAAGAATTTCATACGGTAACATATTGTCTTGACGTGTCGGAACTCTATCTAAATGAATGTCCATACCGACATTTCCAGCAGCACTCATTTCATTAGAAGAACAGGTGATTCCTGCCGCTCCCATATCTTGCATTCCTACAATTGCATCTGTTTCAGCTAATTCCATTGTTGCTTCCAAAAGCAATTTCTCTAAAAATGGATCACCTACTTGAACAGATGGTAAATCGTTTGCGGAATCTTCTGTAATATCTTTCGATGCAAAAGCGGCACCAGCAATACCATCTTTACCAGTCGCAGCACCTACAATATAAACAGGATTCCCCACTCCTTTTGCTTTTGCTGAAATCACTTTCTTGGTATCGATAAGCCCTGCAGAGAAAGCATTCACCAATGGATTTTGATTATATGATTTGTCAAAGAATGTCTCACCAGAAATAGTTGGTATTCCGAAGGCATTTCCGTAATGAGAAATTCCCTTTACGACACCTTCTACTAACCATTTTGTTTTATCCGAATCAATATCGCCAAAACGCAACGAGTTCATTTGTGCAATTGGACGAGCACCCATCGTGAAAATATCACGATTGATACCACCAACTCCAGTCGCTGCTCCTTGATAAGGTTCCAATGCACTTGGGTGATTGTGTGATTCAATTTTGAACACACAGCCAATTCCATCACCTAAATCAACAAGTCCGGCATTCTCCTCACCCGCTTTCACTAACATGTGAGGACCGTCTTTTGGTAATTTCTTTAACCAAAGAATGGAGTTCTTATACGAACAGTGTTCCGACCACATGACGGAATAAACCGCTGTTTCTGTGAAATTCGGCGTTCTACCTAGAATTTCTTTAATCATTTCAAACTCATCAGCGCGCAATCCTAACTCAATTGCTTGCTCCAAAGTAGCTTCTTGTTGATAATTGGTACTCATATTGAAAATTTGTCCTACAAAAGTAGTAATAACTTATGTTATTCCGAAGGACGCTTGTGAAACTTATTAAGAATTGTATTTTAAAATCAATTTAAAGTTGTTTTCTATCTAATACACTTTGTTATTTCAGATGTTTTAGTATTTTTTTAATTACACAATTTTCTATTAGTTTCGTTAGAAATTGTAGTGTCAATTGATTTGTATGACTATATTTGTCTAAATATTTAATAACTTAATTTTTAATTATGTATACAGCATTTTCACATTCGCACTCAAGTCTAAGATGGCTTCTATTGGTTTTATTAGTTGTTGCTATCGTTAATGCCCTAATGAAAAAAAGTAAAAATGAATACACCAATAAAGATAGATTACTAAATCTATTTACGATGATTGCTTTTCATATTCAAATTCTTTTAGGACTAGTACTTTATTTTATCAGCGACAAAGTTGGATTTGGTGAAGGATGGATGGCAGACAAATCAGCACGATTCTTTGGAATGGAGCACATTCTTATCATGGTTATTGCAATGGCTCTTATCACTATTGGCCATAGTAAATCGAAGAAAGGAGCCACTCCTGCACTAAAGAATAAAAGTATTCTTATATTTTACACCATTACTCTAGTATTAGTTGTAGTAGGTATTCCATGGGCATTCAGAGGTTTATAAATAAATATGCTTACAAAGGTCTTCCATGGTTGGCCTTTGTTTTTATCTTTTTCATGAGTTGTAATCCTCCTACTGGAAGCAATAGTTTAGTGCCGCCAGCAGATGGTAATTTAGCGCCAACAGCCATTGAGCCTACACAATTATTTTTACAACACTGTGAATCCTGTCATGGAATGAACGGCGATAAAGGCGTGGGTAATTCTGCTAACTTAAAGAAAACGATGATGAACGATATGCAAATGCAACAAATCATCCTTCATGGTAGTACCACTGGAATGATGCCGTTTAGAGACAAACTAACCGATCAAGAAGTCTCTGCATTAATTGAATACGTAAAAATACTGAAATACAGATAAATGAAAGATGGAAGCTCTGTAGCAATAGATTTAAAAGCAGAAACGTGTGTGCTGATAAGTGTGATTCAAAGTGGAACATTAGAAGAAACCGCTAGAGAACATTTAGAAGAATTGGCTTTTTTAGCCTTAACAGCAGGAGCAATAACGAAAGAAACATTTTTTCAAAAGCTAACAACTATTGACACCAAGACATATGTTGGATCAGGAAAGTTAAGAGAAATAAAAGCATACATCGATGAACATAAAATTGATGCTGCCATTTTTGACGATGAGCTTTCTCCTTCTCAATTGCGTAATATCGAGCGTGAATTAGGAATAAAAATCATTGATAGAACCATATTAATCTTGGATATCTTTGCTAGTCGCGCAAGTTCTTCTAATGCAAGAACGCAAGTTGAATTAGCACAATTGCAATACTTGTTGCCACGATTAACTCGAATGTGGACGCACTTGGAACGTCAAAAAGGAGGTATTGGAATGCGTGGTCCTGGAGAAACACAAATTGAGACCGATAGACGTATTATCCTTGACAGAATCTCTTTATTAAAAGAGCGTTTAAAAACAATAGATAAACAAATGGTGACACAACGTGGCAATCGCGGTCAATTAGTACGTGTTGCTTTAGTCGGTTATACCAATGTTGGCAAATCAACCTTGATGAATTTATTGAGTAAATCCGATGTTTTTGCGGAGAATAAATTATTTGCTACACTCGACACGACCGTTCGAAAAGTCGTGATTGATAATTTACCTTTTTTATTGACAGACACCGTTGGTTTTATTCGTAAACTACCGCACCAGTTAATAGAATCGTTTAAATCAACTCTAGATGAAGTGCGTGAAGCCGATATTCTTCTGCACGTCATTGATATTTCACATCCTAACTTCGAAGATCATTACAAAGTAGTTAACGAAACTATTAATGAAATCGACAAAGTGGAAAAGCCTCATATCTTGGTCTTTAATAAGATTGATGCCTACACTTTTACTCCCAAAGAAGAAAATGACCTCACGCCTATTCAAAAGGAAAATATTTCGTTGGACGAATTGAAGAAAACATGGATGTCAAAATTAGGCGATAAAAATTGTGTTTTTATTTCCGCTGAAAATAAAGAAAACATCGATGATTTAAAAGCTATTCTTTACGAAGAAGTAAAACGTGTTTTTCAAATAAGATATCCTTACAATAATCTTTTGTACTAAACACTTGCTTTACAAAGCTATTTAAAACTACTTAATGATTTACCGTTGTATCGATTCTATTTGGCGGAAGTAACCCCGAACCAACTAAGGTATCTATTTCAATAGGTTTGACATCTTCTCTCTTTGGGAATTTAACGGTTTTTTCTAACTCTTCCGTTGGAATAATCGGTCGACTTGTTAACGGAAATAAATCTTGCAATTCACCGCTATAATAAAACTCAAAACACAATCCTCCAAACGTATAATCTTTTCCACCAACGGTAAAATTAGAACCACCTACCATAGGATTTTTACTTGGCTTACTCTTTTGATAGCCTAAATTATAAAGCGTTCCGAAAATTTCAGGACGATACGCCAAAGTATAACCTGCTTTTTCCCAATGCGCTTGAAACTGACGTAAAAATAAAGCGGTGTATAAATACGAGTAAAAGTGATCTCCACCTTTCATTAAGCGTTGAATGGTAGGGAATTTATGTGCTTCGATGGTATCCACCGCAAATTCAGGAAAGGTATCATTCACATTAATACATTGCTGATAATAATCACCTGGATAAAACGGACTTTTCGGGTCAAACAACGTTCGTTCAATTCGCAAAGCCGTATTTTCCAAAATTCCCGTTACCCCATAACCGCGATTTCGTGTCATTATAATATGGTTATAGGTATAGACTTGCTGTTTAAATTTCTCACGGAAGGAATTAAACATGCGAATTTGTTCACCCACCAAGCACATTACTATTAAGCGAGATTCCACGCCCGTAATGCGCGAAACAGAATCAATGGCTTTTTTATCTGCTTTCACATACCGACAGAAATCTTTCCATTCTTTATAATTTGCCCAAGGATAAGCCGAAACAGCATTATCACTTTCTTGTTTTTCAATTTCTTCTAATTCTTTTTGATATTTTTTATCCTTAATAAAAAGAAGATTGGTAGCGTCCAACATTCGTTGCGCAATCGTTATATCACCACTATTTTCATAAGCGTCCAAAATAATTTTTGCATTGTATGGATAATGTTTTGCCAATAAACCTAAATTCTGATACAATTGTCGTTCTTCATTAGCCAGCTTTAAACTATCCGTTTTGAATCCTTGATTATACTTATTAGCCATCTGAGAAAAGTAACGATTATTGACATCTACGTTACCTTTAGTATTCGTCCACTTGAACTTGGAGGCTAAAGCAACTCCAATCATAAATAGCGCAAAAAGTGCCAGTAAATGGAGAGAAATTAGATAACTTATTTTGAGCCATCTCCATTTGAGTTCAGCGTATTTCTTAGGAGATAATTGTTGGTCTTCCATTTAGGCGTGACAATAAAAAAGTAAAATAGGTACGTTAATTTTTCAAAAACAGAATACAAATATGCTTTAATTTTTTGCAACATGATTTAATAATAAAATTATTTTAAAGTTATTTTTTTAACAGCTCTATATCATAATTTTTATTTAATTATGCTTATTTCTTTATCAACAAGAGAACTTGGTTCAGTTCTTGGAATTATTTTTTGAAGATTTTATTACCTTTACTAACGAATTAAAGATTATGACCCAAAAAAAGAAGATTCTTTTTACGTTTTTATTTTTCTCCCTCACCCTTATAAGTGTTCTATTATTGTCCAATAAACTGGCATTATTTCTTCCTAAAGAAGATGTTCATGCGGTAAATTATGATACTCCAGAAATAACAATACCTACTTTTTCTTACAGTGACGTAAATAAAGTAGTCACCACTAAAAAGTACATTGAGAATGAAAATGGGGAATGGTTAGCAAAAGATGAGATTACTTCATTGAAAGATTACAAAACGATTTATTCAAAAAATCTAAAAGCAGAAGACGAAGTGACGATGGTTAAAAATGAAGAAGGTTTTTTCCCTTTTACCATTAATAGTCCTAGTAGTTTAGTATTGTCAATTGGCGGATCATCCTTTCCGTTCACTTCCATGATGTCTAACCTAACCAGTACGCAAATACTTTCTTTCGATACTTTTAATAAAACAGAAAAACAGCTGAAGAAATTCAAATTGGTGGAGCAGTTTTTAATCGCCATTCATCTTAAAGATGAAACCTATCAAGAGCTAGCGTGTGCGAATGAAGATCTTCTTCACTTTATCTCAATGCTTCCTCCTACTGCTAAAAAAGGATTAATCATTTTTGGCTCACCACATTTATTAAAGGATAAAACGATACTAGACGCTTTTGACGCGGTAGTTATTGCCTATGACAACAGTAGTTTTACACAGAATCGTGGAGCACAAATAATCTGTGGAGCACTTCCAATGAAAGGAAAGTTACCATATACGCTCAACGATGTATTGACTGAAGGAGTGGGATTAAATTTACCTGCTTTAAATCGCTTGTCTTTTGTGGATCCTGAAAGTTTAGGTATTTCTAGAAAGAAATTAAATGCCATCGATTCTCTTGTCATGAAAAGCATCGCCGACAGTGTATTCCCTGGATGTCAAGTAGCATTTGCTTATAAAGGCAAAGTCGTTTATAATAAGAGTTTTGGGAAAATGACCTACGAAAGTCGGACGAAAATTAAAAACGACGACATCTATGATTTGGCTTCTGTTACAAAGATTATCTCTAGCACTTCAGCCTTAATGCTGTTACAAAGTCAGGGGAAATTTAGTTTAGATAAGAAACTATCTGATTATTTGACTGAATTAGTAGAAGGATCAGTCGTTGAAAACGTTAGCATTCGATCTGTTTTAGCGCATCAAGCTGGACTTACTCCTTACTTTCCTTTTTACAAAAAGACACTTATTAATGGAGAATGGAATCCATCAATTTATAGTCCAGAACAATCGGATTTTTTCTCTCGTCAAGTCGCTAATAACATGTGGATTGATGGCCACTTTAGAGATACTATGATGAATGTAATTCTCCACTCTCCATTAAAGACACCAGGACAATACAAATATTCAGATGTTGGCTATTATTTTGTTCAACGAATCATAGAAACCTTAAGTGGAAGTACACAAGATCAATTTGTGCTAAATAACATCTATAAACAACTGGGACTTAACCGAACAGGATATAACCCTTTAAGTTATTATCCCTTAAATAAAATTGCACCAACCGAAGATGACCAATTGTTCAGAAAGCAAATTGTTCATGGATTTGTTCACGATCCAGGAGCAGCCATGCAAGGAGGAGTTGCAGGTCACGCTGGTTTATTTTCAAACGCTACCGATATCATGGCCGTTCTACAAATGTTTATGAACAAAGGTGCGTATGCTGGGCAACAACTCATCAAGAAAGAAGTGATTGAAGAGTATACAAAGGCACAGTTTTACGGGAACAGACGCGGTGCTGGATTTGATCGTCCGACCGCCAGTGGTGAAAATGGACCTGTTTGTAAATCGGCTTCTCAGTCAAGTTATGGACATTCTGGCTTTACTGGAACATATGTTTGGGTGGATCCAAAAAGTGAATTAGTGTATGTTTTTCTTTCTAACAGAGTATATCCAAATGCGGAGAATTGGAAAATTGTCAAACAAGGTACGCGAACAAAAATTCATCAAATGATTTACGATTTAATACAATAAAGAGAATGAAAATAGGAATCGTTTTATATCCCACATTTGGAGGTAGTGGCGTCGTAGCAACAGAATTAGGAAATGAATTAGCCAAAAAAGGCCACTCCGTACACTTTATCACCTATCGTGAACCTGTTCGTTTAAATACTTTCCAGAAAAACATTTATTTTCACGAAGTATCAGTATCGGATTATCCACTTTTTGAATATCAACCCTACGAAATGTTGTTAGCTTCAAAAATAGTCGATGTGGCTAAATACGAAAAGCTAGACATATTGCACGTTCATTACGCTATTCCTCATGCTTCTGCAGCGTTTTTGGCACAACAGATATTAAAATCGAAAGGGATTTATTTGCCTTATATTACCACGTTGCATGGAACGGATATAACATTAGTTGGAAAAGACCCTTCTTTTGAGCCGGTCATTACGTTTTGTATCAACAATTCTGATGCGGTAACTTCCGTTTCTGAATCTCTAAAACGAGATACTTACACACACTTTAAAGTAGAAAAAGATATCAGAGTTATCCCAAACTTTATCCATACCGTTCCACAACTCCCAACTATTAATAGAGAAATTCGACGCTTTTATGCCGACGACAATGAGCGCATTCTCGTTCACATATCCAATTTTCGTAAAGTAAAACGGATAGATGACGTCGTTAAAATATTTCATCTCGTTCAAGAAGATATACCGAGCAAATTACTTTTTGTTGGTGATGGCCCTGAAAGAGCAATGGCAGAAAAAATGGCAAGAGATATGAACATCGTTGACAAGGTCATGTTTTTAGGTAAGGTTAGAAATACACAAGAAGTGTTAGAATATGGTGATTTATTCTTGCTTCCATCAGAAACAGAAAGTTTTGGTTTAGCTGCTTTAGAAGCAATGGCAGTTGGTGTTCCTGTTATTTCTTCCAATACAGGAGGTATTCCTGAGGTTAACACAGATGGTTACTCAGGATACATGTCTAATGTTGGTGATGTCGAAGAAATGGCTAAAAATGCCATTCGAATTTTAAGAAATGACACCGTTTTAAATCAATTTAAACATTGTGCTTTAGAACGATCTAAGGAATTTACATTTGATAAAATCATTCCTATTTACGAAAAACTGTACGCAGAAGTAGTGCTAGAAAACGATTCGAATAAATTTTGTCCTATTGTATAAGTCTTTGATCGGAATTATCACTCTCTTCTAGAAGTTTAAATAAAAAATGCTAAAACTCATTCAAGCTTTAGCATTTCAATAATCAGTTAATCTTTATTATAAGATCATTTACAAGCATCAATCAACGCTTCAGCTAGATATTTGTTCACATCACCGTACGCAATTTGATAATCCTTAGCAGCTAATTCAACTACTTTCAATGCTTCTTCACGTCCATAAGTATGTGTGATTTCAACATTCTTAGCACCACCGTCTAAATCTTTGTAGGTCAAGAAAAAGTGTCTTACTCTATCCACAACCATTTTAGGCATTTCAGAGATATCGTTAAAATGACCATAAGCTTGATCATTTTTCAATACAGCCACAATCTTATCATCTGCTTCACCTCCATCAATCATGCGAAAGCCACCAATCACTTTAGATTCACATAGAATGTTGTTGTGTAAAAATTCTCTTTCAGAAAGCACACAAATATCCAATGGATCATTATCCCCCACAATATCCGTTCTGCCTGTTTTTTCATTGGCAAAAGCAGCAATTTCTTTATCGCACAATGTTTTAGGAACGAATCCATAAAGACAAGGCATATGATTGGATAATTTCTGAGGACGGTCGACCATTACTAAACCAGAAGGTTTATCTATTTCATATTTAATGGCATCAGCAGGGATTATTTCAATATAAGCGTTTACTATTTCAGGTGATTTTTCACCCATATCAACTCCATGCCATGGATGAGAAACAAATCTTTTATTTAATAAGTCTACAACTTTCGTAATTTTATCTTCCATATTTCGTATTTTTTGTATGCAAAGATAATAGTAAGTGGATTAAATCAAAGAGTTACTTTTGAAAGTTTAAAAAATGGAGAAGCATTTGAGTGTTTAGGATTATTTCATTCTAAATACTGAATTGCAATTTTCAAAAAGTAAGATATAAACCTTTTTTTTTAGTATAGCCGTAAAATCTAAGATGATTTCTATTAACTAAGGCTTATATCTCATAATAATAAATCATATCTTTTTAAAACTCCAACACCTTGAAATAATTTCAACCCGAGTTCTTCTAATTTTAAAACAAAATTAGAATGTTTATTATTTTAGCATAGCTCTATGAGTAAAAGAGAATACAGATCTTTATTTCCTAAGTACAAATAAAACCAATACTTAAGTTTGAATCAAATCGTCTAGTTACAGCTTTATTGATTAATCACTTTGTTAGAGTTTCTCTTAAACCACTCTTATTCTTTATTAAACTAGGCGCAGGTCTTGATTCTAAAATGGGGTATTCATTCACCTCTTGGGCTTCTTGCTTATTATCACTATACTGTGCATTCGTTGTGCCTTCGCCAACAACCACCGTTTTTGATTCTCCACAACCAAATATTCCCAAAGTGAATATTGATAACGCTATTATATAAACTATCTTTTTCATATTTTTTATTTAAAAAAAGAGGTTGTTCAAATGAACAACCTCTTTCTAATTAATAAAATGATATTTGTTATTTAATCACTTGTAATTTAGCAGTACTTAATACTTCGCTATTATTCATAACTCTGTAAATATACATTCCTGAATTTAATCCATTTAAATCAACTAATGAAGCTTCAGAAGCAGAAACAGTCATTACTTTTTGACCTAAAGTATTGTATAATTCAACAGAAGTTGCAACAACATCATTATCCCATGCAAAAGATACGAAATTTTTCGCAGGATTAGGATATACTATAATGTTATTTTTTGACAAGTCATTTACAGAAAGTGTTCCTAATGTAACTTGATTAGAAGGTCCAGCTACTTGATCAATTGTTGCAACACCACCAGCTACAGAAAGAATATAAACATCCATTGTAACTCCATTAATAATCGGACTTGCTTGAACTTGGCTACCGCCAGCCGATTTAAAATAAATAGAACTAGCGTCGAAAGTTACCGTATAGTCTGCACTTCCATCAGGAGTAATCTTTTTATATGTCCCTGTAGGTGCAGCTCCCCAATTATTCAATTGAAGACCTGTCTCTATAGCAAACAATCTATATTCAGAAACAGTACTTTCGTCTGAAGCAGCATCAAATGTAACTTGTAAATCTAACCCGTTAGCATTATCAGCTACGTCAGATGCTACAAGGTTTGAAGCAACACTTGCGAAATCTGTAGCGCTAGGCGCTGGTAAAAACTGTATGTCATCTACTTCAAAAGTAGAACCATCAACTGTAGCCACAGGAAGTCCAGCACCACTAACTATTGTCCCTAAACTTGACCCAATTAAAATACTAATTGTATCAGGAGCTTGAGAATAGGTTAAATAAATAGTGTCTCTTACCCATCCAGCAGCATCTGTTGTGTATGATTTTATACCTTGTGCAACAGGTGTACCGTTTTTAGTTGCATTAACAAAAATTCCAGAAGCATCCCCTGCAGACAACGTTGTTTTATAAGCAAAAGCTACACCTGCATATTGATCAGATGTTACAATATCTTGAGTTAAATACTCTGAATTAATTCCATTAAAGCTAGCAGCCTGCCCTGTCAATCCTGAAACTGTAAATGTTACAATCTTAGCATTTGAAGTCCCTTCTATAGTGCTAGTTTCTTGGGTTGTCACTGCAGTAACTGCAGCACTATTAACGGTAATGACTCCTCCAATATTAGTAATCTGAGGTGCAAGTGAATTTAAATTATCCCAATTACTAGGATTTCCTCCAGCCCATGTTTCAAATCCTCCGTTTTGCACCTGTGCCGTTAAGCCCATTGTCATTAATAAGCAAGAAGCTAATAAATAAATTTTTTTCATAACTTTTAAATTTTAGTTTTTAATATATGTAATTGCAAATATAATAATTTAAAATTGAATTTAATAAATGTTGTTGTAAAAACAATCAATTATTAAAATTAAATTACTATTTACCTTCATTAAGCATGTCACCTAAACCCTTTTTTCTTTCAATTTTAGGTGTTTCTTTTGCATCTTCTTTAAAAGCATCGCTTAATCCTCCTTTAGTTTTGGAAATACTTGGAGCTTCTTTAGATTCTAAAATTGGTTCTTCAACTTCTTTCTTTGTCGTTTTTTTAGCAGTTGTTTTAGTTTCTTCAACTGGAGCGTCAACAACTGGCTCTTCTATTATTACTTCCTCTGTTGTTACTTCCTCTGTTGTTACTTCCTCTACGGGTTGTTCCGCAACTTCCTTAGATTTACAACTAACTAATGCAGTAGCTAAAAATAAAGATACATATAAAAGGTTTCTTTTCATAATGATTGATTTTCTAGTTTATAATTTACAAATATATAAAAATTATTCTGACTTTTGTTTAAATTTAAATTTCGAGAGGGTTCTCTTTTAATCTCTTGAGATTGAAAGGTAGGTGTTTCTGTATTATTTGTTTTAACTTCCTCTTTAGTCCCATTATTATAATATATGAGCTTAATAATTAATTTCTACTATCCCATTCAATTTTTCCAACATTTCTCTTAAATTTGCACTATGCAAGAAATGATACTTATCCTCGATTTTGGTTCTCAATACACGCAGCTCATTGCTAGAAGAATTAGAGAACTGAATGTCTATTGTGAAATTCATCCGTGGAATAAAATTCCTGAAATTACAGATAACATCAAAGGTGTTATTTTATCAGGAAGTCCTTTTTCAACAAGAGATGAGAATTCACCACAACCAGATTTATCTGCCTTCAAAGGTAAATTACCATTGTTAGGAATTTGTTTCGGAGCTCAATATTTAGTAAATAGCTTTGGAGGTGAAGTTCTTCCAGCCACTATACGCGAATATGGTCGTGCGAATTTATCTTATGTAGATACAAAAAATGAACTAACAACAGGAATGACACTTAATTCTCAAGTGTGGATGTCACACGGAGATACTATTAAGGAAGTACCTAGTAATTATACCATCATCGCTTCAACAAATGAGGTGAAAGTCGCTGGTTTTAAAATTGAAAATGAAACTACCTATGGTGTTCAATTTCACCCAGAAGTTTACCATTCTACAGAAGGTAACGTACTGATGAAGAACTTCATAGTGAATATCTGTCAATGTGAGCAATCATGGACACCGCTTTCATTCGTCGAATCAACTGTAGCTGATCTCAAGGAGAAGCTAGGAAATGACAAAGTAATTTTAGCCCTTTCTGGTGGTGTTGACTCTTCCGTTACGGCGGTTTTGATGAATAAAGCTATCGGTAAAAATCTATATTGTATTTTCGTTGACCATGGTTTATTGCGTAAAAATGAATTTGAAGAAGTTTTAGAATCCTATAAACACATGGGTTTAAATGTAAAGGGTGTTAAGGCATCTGATCGTTTCTTTGCCGAATTGAAAGGATTAACAGATCCAGAACTTAAGCGAAAGGCAATTGGAAAAACGTTCATTGATATTTTTGACGAAGAGTCAAAGAAAATTGAAGGAGCGACATGGCTAGCACAAGGCACTATTTACCCTGATGTGATAGAATCTGTTTCTGCCACTGGAGGTCCATCAAAAACTATAAAATCACACCATAATGTAGGTGGGTTACCTGATTACATGAAACTAAAAGTGGTCGAGCCTTTACGCTTGCTATTTAAGGATGAAGTAAGAAGAGTTGGAATATCTCTAAATATGGATGATGCACTAATACAACGTCATCCTTTCCCAGGTCCAGGACTTGGCATTCGTGTCTTAGGAGAAGTTACACCCGAAAGAGTGAGAGTACTCCAAGAAGTGGATGCTATCTTTATCAACGGTTTAAAAGCAGAAGGTCTTTATAATGAAGTATGGCAAGCTGGAGCAATTTTATTACCTGTACAGTCTGTTGGTGTTATGGGAGACGAACGTACGTATGAAAATGCAGTAGCATTACGGGCTGTTTCTTCTGTCGATGGAATGACCGCAGATTGGGTACATTTGCCGTATGAATTTTTAGCCAAAACATCTAACAGAATCATTAACCAAGTAAAAGGGGTGAATAGAGTAACGTATGATATTAGCTCAAAACCACCTGCTACGATAGAATGGGAATGATTTTTGCAAAAGAGAATAAAAAAAATAAAATGAAAAATACGTTACTACTACTTTTGTTGCTTTTTAGTTTTTCAATTTTCAGTCAAACGAAAGAAGTAATTAATGGCAAAGAATATATTGTTCATGAAGTTGTTAAAGGAAATACGCTTTACAGTATCTCCAAACAATACAATATTTCGTTGAGTGATATTTTAAACAATAACCCAGAAGCTGAAAAAGGAATTAATATAGGACAGAAATTATATTTCCCTACAAACGCAGTAGTAACTAATCCTCCATCAACTAATACCATACTAGACGGAAAGGCTTTTGATGATAGCTTCAAGTTGAAAAAATTTCATATCGTTGAAAAGCAAGAAACATTGTACTCGATAGCAAGAAAGTACAACATTACACTAAACGAGCTTGTCGAAGCAAATACAGGATTGGAGTCTGGTATCCGAATCGGACAAAAATTAATTATTCCTGACGAAGGAAATAAAACCAATCATTCTTCATCTACAAATGTCATTTATTACGACACTGTCATTCCACACCAAGTGTCAAAATTAGAAACATTATTCAGTATTTCTAAGCGTTATTTAGTTCCTCAAAAAGATATTATCGCTTACAATGGTATTAAAAACAATACTATTAATCCAGGTATGATAATTTATATTCCATTGAAAAGAGAGGAATATAAACCCATTGGAATAAGGGATGTTACAAAAATTAAAATAGAAGAAAAAGAAGAATTACCTAAAAATGATTTTGTTTTCAAAAAGAAAGACTCTTACAAAATCATAATTGCACTTCCACTAGGATTATCTAATAAGGACGAGAAATTTGGCGATATATCTACAGAATTCTATATGGGTGCAGAATATGCATTAGATTCACTTCAAAAACTTGGTTTAAATGCTGATGTCTTTGTGATTGATTGTTCAGGAGACACCTCTGCTTTTAAAAAGAAACTTGCGAATCATTTAGATGCAGATATTATAATAGGTCCTTTTGTTGGCGCTTCAATGGATGCAGCTGCAACTTTTTGTAAGAATAATAAAATTAAAATAATCAATCCATTATTAGGTTATACCAAACCTTTGAAAGGAAATGAGTATGTCGCTAATGCAATGACTTCTGATTTGTCATTAATGGAAGGAATGGCTATCTATTTATCAAAGAAAACAGATGCAGGTAAAATTCTATTAGTAAAACCTTCTACGAATGATATGGCGTTATACAATACTTTCAGGAATAAACTACAGACATTAAATGAAAATACAGGAGTGAAATTTATCGAATGTGAAGTTGGTGATCTTCCTGGTTATTTTACGAAAGGCGTCAACACAACTATTGTTTATCCATCAAGAGAATCAAATGCGGTGACTAAATTTATGAATATTGTTCATCAAAACAACAAAAAAGTAGGTTCTGGTACCATTTCTATTTTTGGAACGAAAGAATGGACTTCTATGGATAGAGTGAAGAACTATTATAAAAATACGTATAACTTCCACTTTAGCATGGCCAATGATTTAGACTATTCTAAAGCTGAGACGAAGAATGTTGCCTACGGATTTAGACAAAAATATAATACAGACTTCACCAAAATCATGGCACAAGGTTTTGACGTTACTTATTATTTCATGTCGGTGCTCCTTTTAAATAAAGAACCTAATAACTTAATAATGAACGACTTTAATGTCAAAAGAGTTTCTAACAATGATGGCTTTGAAAATATATCTACATATATCTACAAACAAAGCGATTTTGATTACATCTTACTCGATAAAATCAAATAAGTAAACGCTATTCCTTGAATTTATTTAGTCTTTAAATTCTTAATTAATAAGCACTCAATTCAAGAATTGCTTCTAGCAATCTATTTTTTGGCAAATAGTTATCTTCTAGATCGGCCGTAAATGGAATCGGCGTATCCAATGCAGCAATTCTCTTAACAGGTGCATCTAAATACTCAAAACAGTTCTCATTGATTAGGGAAGCTATTTCAGCTCCTACACCACCAGTAATATTATCTTCATGTAAGACGATTACTTTACCTGTATTTTTAACAGAAGTGAAAATAGCTTCTTTATCCAATGGTGCTAAGGTTCTTAAATCGATAATTTCAAGACTTATATCTGGATGATTTTCAGCCACTTCAACCGCCCAATGAACACCCATTCCATACGTTATAACGCTTATTTCATCTCCTTTTTGAATGGTATTGGCTTTACCTATTTCTATAGTATAGTAGTCATCAAAGATATCTTCTTTTAAATGACGATATAAATATTTGTGTTCAAAATAAAGTACTGGATTTGGATCTGCAATCGCTGCAGTAATTAATCCTTTCGCATCACTTGGAGAAGAAGGATAGACTATTTTCAAACCTGGAACATGAAAAAACCACGCTTCATTCGACTGTGAATGAAAAGGTCCAGCTGCTGTTCCCGCACCTGTTGGCATTCTCACAACAACATCTGCGTTTTGTCCCCAGCGCCAATGAATCTTAGCTAGGTTATTGACAATCTGGTTGAATCCCATCGTTACAAAATCGGCAAACTGCATTTCAACAACTGATTTCATTTTAGCAATAGATAAACCAAGACCAGCTCCAAGTATTGCTGATTCACAAAGAGGTGTATTTCTTACACGCTCTTTGCCAAACTCTTCCACAAATCCTTCTGTTATTTTAAAGACACCGCCATATTCTGCTATATCTTGTCCCATGATAACTAAGTTATCATGTTTTTGCATCGATTGTCTTAATCCGTCAGAAATGGCATCTATAAATCGTTTGGTTGTTGTATTTCCAGCTGCTTCAACTACTTGTTGAACGAAAGGCGCAAATAAATCATCGAATTCTTTTTGCGTATCTGGAATAATAGAAGGTTCATTCACAGTATCATCCCAAGCAGTTTGAATCTCATGTTTAATATCTATTGTAAATCGTGTAATGTCCTCTTCTTTTAAGATATTTTCTGCCAATAAGAAATTCTCAAAATTCACTACTGGATCAAATTCATTCCATTTTTCTTGAAGACCTTCTGGATAGTATTTCGTTCCTGAAGCTTCTTCATGACCACGCATACGGAAAGTCATAAATTCCATCAAAACTGGATTCGGTTTTTTACGCATTTTTTCAGCAGCTTTTCGCACTTGACGAATTACTTCTAAAATATTATTTCCATCCACTTGAATTCCTTCAATTCCATAACCGATAGCTTTATCTATAAATTGCTTACATCTAAATTGCTCATTACTAGGAGTTGAAAGTCCCCATTGATTATTTTCAACGGCAAAAATAACGGGCAATTCCCATACAGAAGCGACATTTATTGCTTCGTGAAAGTCACCTTCTGAAGCTCCGCCATCACCAGTGAAGACAATGGTCGCTTTTTCCTCTTTTTTTAATTTTGAAGCTAACGCAATTCCATCCGCAATGGCCATTTGTGGTCCCAGATGAGAAATCATTCCCACAATATGGTATTCGTTAGTGCCAAAGTGAAAAGAACGATCACGTCCTTTTGTAAAGCCATTTGCTTTTCCTTGAAATTGAGAAAATAATCGATCTAATGGCACGTGACGCGTTGTAAAAAGACCTAAGTTCCGATGCATTGGAAGCAAGTACTCATCTGGATTCATAGCATACGCTGTTCCTACAGAAATAGCTTCTTGTCCCCATCCTGAAAACCATTTAGTGATTTTCCCCTGACGAAGTAAGATCATCATTTTTTCTTCAATTAACCGAGGCTTTAATAAAGCTTTGTAAATGGTGATTAATTCCTCATTTTCAAAACCTGTTTTATCAAATTGTATGTTAATTGCCGTTGTCTTTTCCATAACGTTTATATCTAAAAAACAAAATTACTAAGAATTTCATACTCTTGGTCTAAAATGCGAATTATTTAGAGAATGGTAGATTCAATACGCTATTATCGTTTACTAAATAACAAGATAAACTTCTATTAAACTGACAACCAAAAAACTATATGATTATTTGCTCATTTGAAATCTATTTAAAAAACAAACATTTTAGAAACTAATATAAATTGAACTAAAGCATATCGTTTTTACTGAGATTTACAACCACTAAAAATAATCTTAAATATTAGTTATAATTGAGCATTAGTGGGAGAGTTTATTATTTTTGTCTATGTTATCTTAAATGATTAATTCATATTTTATGAATAAATATTTCTTAATAATTATAACCATTTGGTCTATAATAAGTTCTAATAATATATTCGCTCAAAATTTAGTTTTGAATCCAAGTTTCGAAAACACTACAGGATCATGTTCTGGGTTTGCAGCTGGCGAATCCTTTAATCAAGTGACCGATTGGGATAATGCAAATTCCAATACTCCTGGAGATTCTTGTTCTTCACCCGATTTATTTTCTCCTTGTAACACCATGCCATTAGTTGGAGGTCCAGGCCCAATGTTTGCCCCCGACAACTTGTTAGGAAGTCAATGTGCTAAAACTGGTGACAGATACGCTGGTATAATCACGAACGAAATGGGTACACTTGGGCAAAGTTATCGAGAATACATTCAAGGGAAACTATCTTCTCCTTTACAAGCTGGACAAACATATTGTGTTTCATTTTACGTTAGCTTGGCAGACGCAGTTAATTACGCTACTAATAACATCGGTGTCTATTTTTCAAATACGCAATATATGCGAGACGCATGTGCTCAAGGTCCTTTAATAAATGAAACCCCTCAGTTAAATTATGATTGCAACCTGATACTTGAAACAACGGATTGGGTGCTTCTATCATGGGATTATGTTGCAACTGGTGGAGAAAGTTATTTCATGATTGGGAATTTCTATAACGATGCCAATACACAGATTGTTGGTACTGGTGTTTCCTCTTTGAATCCCTACGCTTATTATTACATTGATGATGTGAGCGTTCAACTTGGAGCATGCGATTTTGCGGAAATTATGATGCCAAATACGAACTCATGTGACGACGTAGGAAGTAACCCTTCCGATCCATTTGCTACTTTCTGTACAAGCGATCCAGCGATTAATTTAGTAGCTCAACAAGGTTCTAATTGTACTAATCCACCATCACCAGGAACATGGGCAGGTACAGGTATCACAGACGTGACAAATGGAACATTTAATCCTTCAACTGCTGGAACAGGTACACATACAATTACCTACACAACACAAGGTGGTTATGTAGCAACAGTAAAAGTATTGGTGAGTGACTGTGCTGCCATAGCTGTTTGTAAAGAAGCAAACGGAGATTTAACTGCTTCAGGCGGAACAGCTCCCTTTTCGTGGCAAAATGAAGTAATCACTCAAGATTGTAGTGCCTGTATGTTTGGATGTACAATTCCAGCTGGTTGTGCTGTAAATGTTACTTCTTGGGCTAATTTTGCTACTGGAGCAACTATACCAGCACCAACAACTTATCCTATCAGAGTGAAAGATGCTGCAGGAGTATTTTTTAACATAGCGAATGCCGCTGCTATACCAGCATGTAATACTACAGCATGTCCACCAATAACAATTGCTATAAGTAATCAATCAGATGTAAAATGTAAAGGAGGAAATGATGGTAGCGCTACTGTTTCTGCTTCAGGTGGAGCAACCCCTTACACATACAAATGGAATCCGGGTAATCTGACAGGCGCAACTCAGAGCAATCTGACAGCAGGAAGTTATACTGTCACTACTACTGACAATAATAACTGTCCAGGGACAGCTACCGTTACTATCATTGAACCTGACGCTGCTTTAGCTGCCTCTAGTTCTAAGACAGATATTTGTGGCAGTAATAACGGTACAGCTTCTGCTACTGCTACTGGTGGAACAGTAGCTTACACTTACTCTTGGTCAAATGGTGCTACAACACAAAACATTTCGAATCTAACAGCTGGGAATTATACTGTAACAGTCACAGATGCTAATAATTGTACTGCTACATCTCAAGTTTCTATTACCGCTAATTCTAACACAGTTCCTCAATTTACCAATCCAGGTCCTATTTGTGCAGGAACAACTTTTACCCTTCCTAATATTTCCAATAATGGAATTACAGGAGCATGGTCTCCAGCAATAAATAACACCCAAACTACGACCTATACATTTGTTGTAGACAATAATCAATGTGCAGTAGACACGACCCTTGATGTGATTGTCAACAATTCACCAAATACACCTTCGGTAAGTTCTGTTGCACCTACATGTACACAACAAGGTTCAAGTATAATGGATAATTATGACCCTAACGCTACCTATACCTTCACTCCTCCTGGTCCGTCTGTTGGAGCAGGTAATGAAATTATTGGAATGGTGAATGGTACCAATTACACCGTATCATCTTCAATTAACGGTTGTGCATCAAATAGTAGTGGTAACTTTAGCAATGGCGACCCTTTATCTGCTGCTACCACACCAACTGTCACTACTACACCTCCATCT
>CAZDAR010000026.1:4586-37997 GCA_964503665.1 uncultured Flavobacteriales bacterium | reverse complement strand
TTTTCGATTAACTCAAATTTATGCCTAATCCCCAACTTTTGAACTTGATCCATCCCAATACACCCAGACACGACCGCTCTATAAAAAAAGGGCTACATTTCTGTAACCCTTTGATTTTTAAGCTCCTCCTTCAGGACTTGAACCTGAGACCCTCTGATTAACAGTCAGATGCTCTAACCAACTGAGCTAAGGAGGAATTTCATTGCGAGTGCAAATATAATTATTGTTTCTATACTACCAAAAAAAATATGAACTTTTTTCACATATTTTAAATAATTTAAAAATCTTCCTCGTCTATTGTGAAATCATCTAATTCTGTTTCAGTGTATTCATCTTCTTCAAAATCAGATTCTTCATACTTATCTTCTGATGTTTTCGCTGGACGAAGGATGTTTGTTTTAGATACATTTAATCGAATTTCTGTTCGAACAAAACCATCTTCTTGTGTGAAGGCTTTTGCAAATGGTGTTCCTAAAAGCTCAACTAGCGTTCCTTTTTTTAAATAATCAAGGATTCTCATGTTGGCGCCTTCCTTTTTCCAAATGGTACAATTCACCCAAGTAGTCTTGGTTTTCAAACTGCCATTCTTCTTGTCTTTCCAATTTTTGTTATGTGCGACTGGAAAATTTATAGCTAAAACACCGCGTTCCATTTGCTTTACTACCGCGTCTTTTCCAATGTTTCCTATTAAGCGCGTCTCGAATACTGTTGCCATACTTAAATTAATTTGTTATTAGGTTATTATTCAGATTTCAGTGATTAAAAATATACTTTTTTTTACTGAAAATAACAAATTATACGATTTTATTTGAAAAATAGATATAATATCTTTTTTCAGAAAATCATAAATATGGACTTAAAAAAATTTAATTAGAAAAATAAGTTTACCACTTTGGGCAAGTATCACAACCGTTTTTAGACCGAATGTAAACGATACCACCAATATTTGTTTGAAACATACCGTATCCAAAAGCATGACGTGTATATGCTTCAGGTATGTTTGGTCGGTTATTTACTTTCACTTGATGCATTAAGCCTCCACTAAATTCAGACTGAATAAAGAAGTGATTGAAAAACTCGAAACGAACACCTACTTGTGCATTTACACCATAACCAGACATTGAAATTGTTACCATGTCTTTTTTACCACCAAATGTAAGGTCGTTAAAGGATAAAATTCCTCCAAAGCCTGCTCCAAATAAAGTAGAAATTGCAAATTGTTTATTGGGTGTACGATAAAGGTATATTCCGTACATTATTTCTGCGTGAATATAGTTATGTCCATTTGTATTTTCATAGTGGAAATGATCGGAATTTAACACCACTTTTTCATTTGTGTAATCTCCACTCCATACTGCGTCAACTCCTGGGTTGATATGTCCTGAAAGAAGTGTATTTTCCTGTTCGTCCACGACGTATTTCATATGGTCATAACCAATATTAATAGCCCAGTTGTCACTGAAAAAATAACCTGCACGTATATTAAATTGTGGGACAGAGAAAGTCTTTGGGTTAAAGTAAGTCTTCAGATTCATGCTAGGTCTATCAGAAGCCTTAACACCTGATAAGGTAAAGTCATAACCTGGTCCAACAAAATTCATTTTACTTTTAGAGTAAACCGATTTGTTATATCCCCAATATAAAAACAATGCGCCTTTACCAATAGAATTTTTGGTAGGTCTTTGCTTTTTTACTTGCGCATTTACACTTAGTGAAAAACTGAACAATGCTATAATACATACTACTGCCCAAACTTTAGCTCTCATGGAACCATTTTTAAAAATGAAACTTCTTTTTCTGATAATTCACGGTACGTTCCTCTCGGCAAGTCTTTCTTAGTTAACCCAGCAAACTGAACGCGATCTAATTTTACAATTGTATGGCCCAACTTCTCAAACAATCTCTTTACAATTTTATTTTTTCCTGAACGAATTTCTATTCCTACCTCGGTACTTTTTCCATTCTTCACATATTCAGCGTTACCACATTTCACCAGACCGTCACTCAAGTGAATACCATTTTTCAATTTTTCAATGTCATCATACGAAAGTGGACGCTCTACTTCTACGTGGTAAATTCGCTTAATCTGATTCTTAGGATGTGTTAGATGCTTCATTAAATCACTATCATTTGTGAATAATAAAACACCCACCGTTTCTTTATCTAATTGTCCTACGGGATAAATTTGTTCTTTACATGCTTTAGCTATCAATGACATCACTGACTTTTTCCCTATCGAATCATCGGTAACGAAATCTTTTGGCTTATTCATTAAGAAATAGCGCTTCTTTTCACCTTGGATCTTTTCACCGTCATACTTAACCGTGTCTGTCGGCTTAATTCTAAACCCTAGTTCAGTGATGATTTCACCATTCACAGTTACATTTCCTGACTCAATCAAAACATCTGCTTGACGACGAGAAGCAATACCTGCATTCGATAAAAACTTATTCAAACGCATATCTTCCCGATTCAAATCTGGAAGTTTCTCTTTTAATTTGTGACTCGTGTATTTTTTATCAAGACTTGGGCTACCTGATCTTGGTCGATAATTATTCTTAGCCGACTTTTCTTCATCCTTCGGTAAAGTTTCGTGCTTCTTTGTTGAGGGTTTCGTACTTTTTGTCGGTTTACTTTTAGCGGGATTTCCCTTGGCGAAACTGCCTCTAGCGGGTTTACCTTTAGCAGTAGTGCTTCTAGCGGATTTGCTTTTAGCGGGTTTGTTCATAACGAGCATTCAATTTAAGCTACAAAGGTATTGTAATTTTTGAAATTAATGCGATTTAATTTACATCATTCTAGCAAAATATAGTAAGAATGATTAAATGTACAGTCTCGTTATAGTGGAGAAAATAAGAAAAAGTAACTTTCAAATTTTATGTGGAGAATATCGGAATCGAACCGATCACCTCTTCACTGCCAGCGAAGCGCTCTACCAAATGAGCTAATTCCCCTTGTTGAGTCAAATTGCATTCCGTCCCAATAGCGACGAATATTAACTCTCAATTAAAAACCGATTGCATTCACAATCGAAATTATGCATTTGCAATATTTCAAAAATTAACGCTTTTCAATCTTTTATTGTGCGGAGAGAGAGGGATTCGAACCCTCGGTACAGTTACCCGTACACTACCTTTCCAGGGTAGCTCCTTCAACCACTCGGACACCTCTCCTTTTTAGTTGGCGACAAAAATAATGATTCCAATTCATTAAACAGTCATTTCACCACAAATATTCTTTTGCATGAACTGTTCAATTTCCTTTTTGTTTTTAAATCTAGCAATCGCAAACATCAATTTTGTGACGGCTGCTTCGGTAGTTAAATCATATCCGCCAATGACTCCAGCACGTTGAAATAATCCACTGGTTTCGTATTTACCTTGCTCTACACTTCCTGATGAACATTGTGTAATATTGATGACAACGCCTCCTTTTTCGGTATATTCTTTTAAATATTGCGATAAAACAACATCTGACGGGCCGTTTCCACTTCCGAATGTTTCCAACACAATTCCCTTTACTTCATCGTAATTAAACATATTTCGGTACAACTTAAAATTGATTCCTGGGAATATTTTTAGCAATGCTACATGATTATCGACATCGGTAAAGAAGTGTAATTCAGAGGCTGGTTTTGTCGGTATATTTTGATAATCGATGGTTACTCCTGCTACGACAAGTTCTGGTAAATTAGGAGATTTGAACGCTTCAAAATAATGAGCAGAAACTTTACTCGTTCTATTTCCTCGGTAAAGTGAGTATTCAAAATAAATGGCTACTTCTTGAATTTTAGCACTTCCATCTTCACTTTTAGCAGCCGCAATTTCAATCGATGTGATTAAGTTTTCTTTAGCATCTGTACGTATAACGCCAACGGGTAATTGCGAACCAGTAAAGATGACTGGCTTGGCAATTCCTTGAAGCATAAAACTCAACGCAGATGCTGAATAAGCCATCGTATCTGTTCCGTGAAGAATCACAAAACCATCGAATTTCTTATAATTATCAATAACTGTTTGAGCCATTTTCTTCCAATCACTTGGTAGAACTTCGGAAGAATCCAAAGGTGTTTCAAAAGCGTTCACTGAGATTTCCACATTCATTTGCTTTAATTCAGGCATGTGATCGAGCAAATGTTGAAAATCAAAAGCGGCAAGAGAACCCGTTTTGGTGTCGTTGACCATTCCGATGGTTCCGCCTGTATAGATGAGTAAAACGTTAGATTTTGTCATTTAATCTTAAATAATCGTTGTGCATTTTTCGTCGTTATTTTCATGATTTCTTTCAACGGCTTTTGAAGTGTCGTCGCCAATTGATCGGCTATCAATGGAATATAACTACTTTCATTTCTTCGACCGCGTTTTGGCGTTGGTGCTAAATACGGTGCATCCGTTTCCAAAAGTAATCGATCCAATGGAATATGCGGAATAACTAAAGGTAACTCGGATTTTTTAAATGTCGATACGCCACCGATACCAAAGTATATGGTCTTATAGGTTTTGATCTTTTCCACATCTTCGAGTGTTCCTGTAAAACAATGGAAAACGCCTTTTAAAGAAGCATCCCAAACCTCATCCAGTACTTCATATATTTCGGCAAAAGAATCTCGCGCATGGATAACAAATGGAATGTCATATTCTTTGGACCAACTAATCTGTATTTTAAACGCTTCCTTTTGTTCCTCCACAAATGTTTTATCCCAATACAAATCAATACCAATTTCGCCAACGGCTATAAAAGGTCTTTTCTTTAATTCTTGGTGTATTTTATCCAACGATTTGCGGTAATTTGCATCGACAGAGCAAGGATGTAAACCCATCATCGCAAAACAGTTATCGGGAAATTGTTGTTCTAATTCATACATCGCTGGAATAGTCTCTACATCGATATTCGGTAAAAGCATCTTCTGAACATTGGCATTTAAAGCACGTTGAATTACTTCAGAACGATCGTCGTTAAATTCTTCCGCAAATAAATGGGTGTGTGTATCAACAAAGTAACTCATTCTTTAAAACCGCAGGCTGCTTTTTTCTTCAACATTTCCTCTCCACCCATCGTTTCGTATGGTTCACAGATTTTTATTTTCTCTTCTTGAAGTTGTTTTGCTTTTACCAGTTCTTCTTGTGATAGTTCACCAGCAATTCCTTTTTGTGTTAATTCATTGAATTCTTCACTGACTTTCAAACACTCACAAAACTGTTTATCTTTTGGCGTGCACGCCACTAAACTAAAGAGCGTGATTACAATAATAATCTTTTGCATACGATGAATTTTGAATCAAAAGTAAGCATTTTTGATTTAGAAAAATCTATTCTTTTGTACAAGAAGTGTCTTTATGGCAACAACTAACTGCAGCTTCTTCCTTTACTCCTGAGGCTGAATCCGTCTGTTTTATCTCCATCTTTGGGCTTAAATACGGTATTCCCAAATTCAGTCCACGAAAGATAATCATCAAACCAACTAGTGTAATTAAAATAGGTGTAATACGATTCGTTTTCCATCGAATTTTTTCAGACGCTAATCGAGCAAAGGTCAAAATAGGAACAGTTCCTAAACCGAAGAAGATCATTGCTATGGAACTTTGAAAAGGGCTGCTAACCAAAAGACTATTAATCAGTGCTATGTAAACAAGCCCGCATGGTAGCAGCCCATTAATCATTCCAAAGAAGAAGGGCTTAAATGGAATGTCAGATTTCGTTATATTTCTTAGCGTTGTCCCTGAAAAACGCATAAATTTTTGAAGTATCGTTTGTCCAATCGGAATGTGAATAAATTTCCCCCATCCAAAAATGATAATTACAATACCACTTACAACAGAAAGAATCTGCATCCATTTAAAAGTTTGTACGCTGAGACCAATTAGGCCAATCATAAAGCCAAGTGCGGCATATGTAAGTGTTTTTCCAAGATGATATTGGGTGATTCCCCAAGCGTGTGCATACGGTGTGTGACGTTTCATCGGAATAGCCATAACAAGTGGTCCGCACATCCCCAAACAATGAAGCGATGAACTTAATCCTAGAATTAGACCACTAATATATACTACACTCATTTTAAATTACAATTTCTTCTTTTTGCAAGCACTCTTTGTCTCCAATACGGTATGTTATCTCTAATTTATATTTACCTATTTTTAACTCATCCTTTCGAATTAAAAGGATTTTTGTGTCTTCAAAATGAAACGTTTTATCCAAATTCTTATCATTTGGACGAATGAAAAGTACTTTCACATTAGCCATGTCTATTGTTTCTGGAATCGATAAAACAATAAATTCATCGTCATTTTTAATCATTATTTTTTCAAACATGTTAGCATTTCGCTGTGCTTGAATTTCTTGTTCGTAATTAATTTCACGTTCGTAGTAATTCTCCACCTCTAAGTCTAACGTCTTTTGTAGCTTTATAACCGTCAAGTAGATGATAAATCCCATGAACAAAATCATCGCCACTGTTAATCCTTTCCCCCAATTCATAATTATAAATTTAAAAAGCTGGCCCGATAAATTTCGTCTTGACTGACTCAATTTTCTCTCCATTACCATAAATATCGATATAAATCACTTCTTTATCGGCTACCTGCTCGTACGGAATTTTAATCACAAAACGTTCTTTTAATTCTTTTTCAGGAAGTAGTTTCAACTCTTTAACTGCGGTTGTAATTGTTCCATAATCACCTTGTAGCTTTAATTCTATGTCGTATGCTTTTCGTGTTTTATTCAACACATATACTTCAAAGATATTACTCACTTGTCCTTCTTGTGTTATTTGAAAAGTAGTGCCACGCTGACGCATAATTTTCGTTTCAAAATCATTTCGTGATACCAACAAACTTAACATCAACATAAATAAAACCACTAGCAATGCAGAATAAGCCTTCACTCTTCCAGTCCATTCAAACGATTTCCCTTCCTTAATTCCTTTTTCGGAAACATAGCGAATCAATCCTTTTTCTAGTCCTACACCTTCCATAATATTATCACAAGCATCAATACAAGCGGTGCAATTCACACATTCTAATTGGGTACCATTACGAATATCAATTCCTGTTGGACAGACAAATACACATTGATTACAATCAATACAATCTCCTTTTCCTGCTTCTTCTCTATCCTCATTCTTTTTGAACTTAGCACGACCTTCTCCTCGTTTATAATCATACGCAATGACCATAGAGTTTTCATCCAACAAGACGCTTTGCAATCTTCCATAGGGACAAATTGTAGTGCACACCTGTTCTCGCAGTCGAGCAAAAACATAATAGAATGCCGCTGTAAATCCAATCAAAGCAATGAATCCACCAATATGTTGGCTTATGGGATCACGAATGATTTTCCACAGTTCATCAATACTAATGATATAAGATAAAAATAGATTAGCAACAGCAAAGGAAATAATAATGAAAATAATGTGTTTTAAAATTCGTTTATATATTTTCTCTTTGTTCCAAGGCGACTTGTCCAATTTTTTCTGGTGTGTGAAGTCACCGTCAATCCAGTATTCTATACGACGGAAAACCATTTCCATGAACAATGTTTGCGGGCAAAACCATCCACAGAAAATTCGTCCAAAAATAATGGTGAAGAAAATAACGAATATAACACCTATAATCAGTGCTAGTGCGAATAGATACAAATCTTGTGGCCAGAATATTTTACCAAAAATGATGAATTTTCGTTCAATCACATTCAGCATCACAAGCGGTTCACCTTCCATTTTTATAAATGGCAACACAAATAGAAGAATCAATAAAAAATAACTCAACACTTTTCTCTTGTTGAAATAGGAGCCCAACGGTTTCTTAGGAAAAATCCAAATGCGTTTTCCCTTCTCGTCAACCGTGGCGATTCGATCTCTAAATATTTCCTCTTCTTCTGGTGTCATCTAAAAAGCACTTATTACATTTTCTCCTTCTCATATTTATCTCCTTGTGGATCTTTTCCATTAGTAAAAGGTAGATGCCATATATAAGAAGAAATTTGTTGTGTCTGGATTGGGTTTAGCTTAGAGGCATGCTCGGGCATTCCGTTTGCCGTTCCAAGTTTTATTGTTTTAAAAATTGCTTTGATATCGCCGGTGTATATCCAATAATCATCCGTTAAGTTGGGCCCAATATCACCTTCTCCTTTTTCACCATGACAAACAACACAGTTGTTCTGGAAAAGTGTTTTACCAGCGCTTAAATCATTATCACTTGTCATCACCGTTACATTGGTTTCGTCGACATTCATGGCCATTTTAGAAAGGTACTCTTTAACATCAGTGTCAGCTTTATCAACCGCTTTGGTATATTCTGCGATTTGTAAGTCACCCGTTCTGAAAATGTGATAATGGAAAATATACACAACAGCAAAAATCATCGTAGCGAAAAGCATTGCTACCCACCAAGGCGGTAGATTATTATCCAACTCACGAATACCGTCATACTCATCTTCCATGATGATAGAAGCCTCCTTTTCTACCGGAACAGCATCCGTCATTATTGCGTTAAATTTAGCGATAGACTTTGTCTTTTCTTTCTTCTTCTCTTGCGCAACCCCAACCTCTTTCAATAAATCGCTAAACATTCTTCTCAAGTAGAAGAAAGCGAGCAACAGTAAGACATTTAATCCTAATAGTAGAATTAGATCTGAATTCTCCACTCGTAGCCATGGCAATCCGTCTTTACCATATTCTGGATTAAAGTCCAATGCGAATGAATTATTAGCAGTGAAAACCGTTATAATTGCTAAAATGATTAATGGCTTAATGTTGGAGTTATCTTTTTTAGAAAAGTCTTTTTGGGGCATTAACTTACCTCGATAAAAGTCCGTTTTCAGTAGTGACTTAATATTCCCTGCAAGAATAAAGATAGCTGCCATAATAAATCCAGCAATTAATGCTAAGGTCACAAACAGTTTATAATTATTTCTATAGTTTGGTATAACATTCACAATGGGTTCACTAGCTGCAGCAACTTCTTGGCCGTAAACGCTGCCAAAAGATAGCAGTACTAGAACAATAAAAGCATATCTATTTTTTGTTTTCATAGTCTTAATTTTGTTGTTGAAAGATTTCTTCATCATCACTGTCATTCAAAGGATAATCACTGATTTCTGACACATAGTTCTTTTTCATTTTAAAAACGCGCACCAACATAATCACAAAGAAGAGCACGAAGATCACCAATGAAATCAACGGGAATATCTCTATTCCCGCGATTGTTTCTAAGTTTTGTTTTATAAATCGTAACATTCTATTCTTATTTAGAATCTGTTTTTGGTTCTGCTTTGATATCTGTACCTAGGCGTTGTAAATAGGCGATTATCGCAATAATCTCTTTTTTCTCTAACTTCCCTATTTCAGCATCAATGTTATATCCTTTTTGAAGTTCCTTAGGAAGTTTATTATACATATCTGTTACGAGTGCTTTAGCAATACCATTTGCTTGTTTCTGTAAATCTGCCACCGCCTTATCTTCAAAACCTTCTTCGTACGGAACATTCAATCGCTTAAGAGCCTTAATCTTTTTAGCTGTCAAAGACGTATTAAGATCGTCCTCTTTCATCCATGGATATGCTGGCATAATGGAGCCAGGTGTCACTTCTTTTGGACGAATCATGTGTTGGAAATGCCAATAATGACTACGTAATCCTCCTTCTCGAGCCAAGTCAGGACCAGTACGTTTAGAGCCCCACAAGAATGGGTAATCATAAACAAACTCACCTGCCTTAGAGTATTCGCCATATCTCGCCGTCTCAAATCGCAATGGACGAATCATCTGAGAGTGACAGTTATTACATCCTTCGCGGATATATAAATCTCTTCCTTCCAATTCAAGTGGCGTGTACGGTTTCACACTAGCAATAGTTGGAATGTTACTTTTAACAATCAATGTAGGGACAATTTCTACCAACCCTCCAATAGCAACAGCAACAATACTCCAAATCATAAATTGAACTGGCTTTCCTTCCAAACGTTTATGCCAAGATTCCTTTTTATTGTCATACTTAGCCAGTGCTGGAGCAGATGCTGGTTCATCTTTTAAGAAGTTTCCTTGTTTAGCTGTCTTAATCAAGTTGTAGAACATTAAGATTGCTCCAATTAGATAAACCAATCCACCTAAAGATCGGAAAATATAGTAGGGTTTTAATACTGTTACTGTTTTAACAAACTCCCCATTTGCTAAAGTTCCATCTGGATTGAAATCTTGCCACATCAATCCTTGAACAAATCCAGCGATATAGATAGGGATAACATAAAGTATAATTCCTAAAGTAGCAATCCAGAAATGCTGATTCGCCATTTTCTTAGAGTATAATTCTGTTCGGAATAATTTAGGAAATAACCAATATAACATCCCGAAGGTCAACATTCCATTCCAACCTAAACCACCTACATGTACGTGAGCAACTGTCCAATCGGTAAAGTGAGAAACAATATTTACACTTTTTAATGATAGTAGTGGCCCTTCGAATGTAGCCATACCATAACATGTTAGAGCAACAACCATGAATTTCAATGTAACATCATCACGAACTCTATCCCAAGCTCCACGAAGTGTTAGCAATCCGTTTAACATTCCACCCCAAGATGGTGCGATCAACATGATAGAGAAAACGACACCTAATGATTGTGCCCAATCGGGTAAGGATGAATATAATAGATGATGTGGACCTGCCCAGATATACATAAATATCAGTGCCCAGAAGTGGATAATCGACAATCGATAGGAATAAACAGGTCTATTCGCAGCTTTCGGCACGAAGTAATACATCAATCCTAAATACGGTGTTGTTAAGAAGAACGCTACCGCATTATGTCCGTACCACCATTGTACCAAAGCATCTTGAACGCCTGCATACGCTGAGTAGCTTTTTGTAAAACTTACTGGAATCTCAATAGAGTTGAAGATATGCAGCATCGCAACGGCAACGAATGTTCCGATATAAAACCAAATGGCTACATAAAGATGCTTTACTCTTCGTTTTAATATTGTTGCAAACATGTTCCATCCAAAGGTTACCCAAATGATGGTAATTAAGATATCAATCCACCATTCTAATTCGGCATATTCTTTCGAGGAAGTCATTCCCATAGGAAGCGTTATAACCGCACATACGATAATAAATTGCCATCCCCAAAAGTTCAGATAACTTAATTTATCACTCCACATTCTAGCCTTTAGAAGTCGTTGTAGCGAGTAATAGACTCCTGTAAAAATACCGTTTCCTACAAAGGCAAAGATGACGGCATTGGTATGTAAGGGTCTTAGTCGCCCAAAGGACAAATAACTAAACCCTAAGTAATCATTATAAAATTCGGGGAATGCCAATTGTGTGGCAATTGTAAGCCCCACAAGCATACCAGTTATACCCCAAATAATAGTTGCATAAGCAAAGTACTTGACAATCTTATTGTCGTAACTAAACTTCTCGATCTCCATTTTCTGTTTTATTTGTTTGTTGATTGTTATTTTCATCGTCAAAGAGAATTCTAATTGACGGCGTATAGTCATCATCAAATTGCCCATCCTTTGTTGCCCAAAGAAAAAAGAACAAAAAAATCAACGCAATTACTAAACTCGCCAACAACAATAAATATATAATTCCCATAGTGCAAAAATCGAGATTAAGATTTTAGATAAAAATGACTTTAAACATCGAAAAACATGATTAAAATCATGTTTTCTAAAAAAGAACGGATAATAAAGGATGATATAAATATTTAGTATTAATTTTAGATATCTTAACTTTTGTAGGTGGAAATGGTATAGTCAATTTTATTTGCAGAAAGCGTAAATTCAAGCTTTTGATAGTCAAAATTTAGTATGTGCTCATTATTTGTAGTGAAGTAATACTAAAACACTGAATTTTGAGTTCGTTTTGTATGTAATTTATAATTATTGGAATTCGACATAGAAAACACGTTCATTATGCCTTGATTATAAGTATCTTACTTATTAAAATCTTTATTCTAATTTTCTTTTACAACGAGTTTTTCAATGAAGGAAAGTTGAAAGAGATTGAAAGGCAATTGGAAAATGCAAAAAAGGTAAAAACATTTACAGACGAGTCAAAAAAAGAGCTTTTTGTAGCATATAGTTATCTACAATCGTATATCGACAAACCGAATAAAGCAAGTCTGGAGCTTTATTTCAATTCGTTGATAACTGTGGTGAGTAAAATGGAGAGCGCCAAGATTTACGTGAACTCAATGATGATGGATAATGATGTGGATTCCATTAAAATAAAACACGGAGAATTGGAAGATTTAGGGAAACTAATAGATTCAACTTATACGAATTCACCTCAATTTCCTGATGGTAATAGTTTATCCATCATTCCAGAGATTAAAAAAATACAACCCGATATTAAAGTTTTAATCTTTACCTCATTTAAAGAAGAACATTATTCATTGAAATTTATTGAAGCTGGCGCAAATGATTTTCTAAGTAAATTGAGTGAAGAACACGTTATTCGATCAGCCATCACTAATATGGTTGAAAAAGGCGAACATTATCTTGTTTTAACACGCAAATTATTAGAGATTACACAGTATAGTGCTCATTTCTCCAATCCAATTTATTAGTTGTCAGAAAGAGAATTGCAAATCGCCAAAACTTGGTACAAGGTCTAGGAAATTTAGAAATAGCAAATGAATTGAATTTAAAACAGTATACGATAAGGACCTTTAAGAAGAGAATTTTTAAAAAAATAAAAATTGATTCATTGATCGATTTAATAAAGGTTATGAAAATCTACCATAAATAATACGTTGTAGATATTTATCTACAAACACTTCGATAAACATCGAATCGAAAAGTTAAAAATCAGACTTATTTTTGTCTTACTGTGCTGTAGTCATAAAATGAACTAACATGGAAGTAAAAACACAAACTAAAAATTTCTCGGAATATTGTTCTGGCTTATAATGAGGGGGAATTAGTTTATTTCACTATACAAAGTATCATCCAAAGTAATTATCCTAAGGAAAAAAATGGAAATTTGGGTCATTGATGATGGTAGTAAAGATGACACTTGGTATTGGATTCAACGTTCTAAAAATGATTTTGGTGAGACAATTACGGTTGTTAAACAATCTGAAAATAGAGGAAAGAGGCAGGCATTATATAAAGGGTTTACGGTAGGTAATGGCGAAGAATTTGTGACAATTGATAGCGACTCCATTATTGAAACGGATACGCTCCACAATTTAGTTAGTCCTTTTGTAAACGACCCCAAACGTGGTGGTGTTGTGGGTAATGTGAAAGTGTTGAATAAAAAAAGAGGGATTATTCCTAAGATGTTGAGTGTAAGATTCGTTTTTAGTTTTGAATTTATTCGTTCTGCACAAAGTTCATTAGGTTTGGTATTATGTACACCAGTTGCTTTGTCTGCTTATAGAAAAGGTATAGTGCCTCATGTGTTTGTACGTTGGATAAATCAACGATTTGTGGAAAAAACTGCTACAATTGGAGAGGACATAGCGATGACGAATATGATTCTAAAAGAAGGCTACAATGTTGTTTTTCAGAAAAACGAAAATGTCTAAACAAACATTCCTTTTACGTTTAAAAATTTACATAAAATGTTTACACGAAGAGGAAGAAGTCATTTAAGAAAAAACTTGATGATGAATCGTTTTATTTATGTTATACAATGGACTAAAATTTTGTTAGCCATTCCATTTATATTTTGATGCTCTATTTCTTTCTCACTCATCCATTGAAATATCAATTCTTTATTTTTCTATTACTTTTTCTCTAGGAGAAAGTAATAAATGTCTACAAATTATAAATAACCTTGTCTTTCGGGTACTTTACTTTATAGCCTACACGCACCTTTTTAGACTCTTGTGGTTTGATTTGTAAATCCCAGGTTAAGGTTCCAACTTCATTGTTAATTACAGCTCCATCTGTACTTGTCAACTCCACAACAACTTCTTTGTCTTTAGATAGTGGAAACTGATCTTTCAACACCAATTTAATCGCTGTCTTCTTATTGTTCTTGACCGTAATATCAAATGTATAAGCAGATTCTTTATTGCCAGACATTACTTTATTTCCTGATTTTTCGGTAATTTTCTCTCGTTTGATAACGACATTTTTATCGACACCTAAAGCAATCATCAAGGTGTCCTTCGTACTAGAAGGATCCAAGTAGGTTTTACCAACATATACACCTTCGAACATAACATTCGCTTCACCCGCTAATAAATTATACTGCGAATAATCATTGATAGAAGCGATTAAGAGTGCATCTTTGTTCAGCTTGGGAGCCGCGTAATAATTATATGTTGCGGGAATATCTTGCTCCGAAAGTGCTACGGCATGTGGTTTACCATTGGAATAAATATCATACGGGATAGCCACTTCAAAACTGATACTTAAATTCTGCTCAGAAACACTTACATATTCAGCAGAAGAACGAGATTCCATTTCTTTTTTATCCATATCCACATTATTATATCCAGAACTTACACTCTTATTCATTGCTGGTGCTGGCGATGGTCTATTTGACCTCATCTCCTTATTCACATAAGGCTGTGTTAAATTCAATACCCATTGTGAAAAGTAAGGAATGCTATTATTTGGATTCGGTTGTGTACTTGAAAGCGACAACTTCACTTGTTTCCAATCAATACCTGTTGTCTGTATTACATTTCCCTTTGTCGTTAAATGAAGAGGTGTTTCGATACTCGCTGTTTCAATTTCGTAAAAAGGCGACCAAGAAGCTAAATTAGTTAGATACGACAATTCGAATTGAGCCATTTGTGCAACATCACTCATTACTTGAATAACAATTTTTCCATTGGAAATTTTCTCTTCGTTTCCTTCTACAAATGTCAACTGATTTTGTAATCGAGTCAATGTCTTATTTAACTGCTGCTCTTTCTCTTGCAAGGTATTGATAGTATTGGAAGACGTTAATCGCTTTTGACGGTAATAATCCACTAATTTCGTCAATTCAATAACAGAGATCCCTGTGTTTTCGCCACCAACCGATTGATTTTTGTCCAACAACTGTATCGTTTGACGCTCCATATCAATGGTGTTTCGAACTACGGCTATTTCTTTCGTCGTCAATCGAATACTGTCTTGCACTTTTTTCAAAGCAACAGAATTCGGATCAATTTCATACTCTTTGTAGTATAAATTCGTGAAAGAAGCAGACATAATAGTTACTGCCATATTGGATTTAATGCGAATTGAATTCTCATCTAACTGATTAGCGATATTCTTCACCACAATTTCGTTCGTTCCTTTTTGTAATGAAACATTCAGCGAGTGATTCAATTCAGCGCCGTTTAAATATAAGGTCACTTCATTCACCTTAGCAGTAGCAAATTTAGGTTTTTGAGCGAATGATACAGTCACACTTAAAGCGCTTATAATAATTAATAGAAACTTCATAAAAATTGATTTTAAGATAAGACGACCAAATTACAAAAAAAATAGAAAGATAAGTGTTAATGGATGAAAACCAAATAAAGTCATTTTGAAACTCTAATTGAAATAAGGCGCCGTTATTTCTATGGTTATTAAGTAGATAAAATACTGTTTCAACAAAACACATCTGTTTTATTTAGTATCTTTAAAATACTATTACTTTTTATCTATTTTTAACAAAAATATTTCTATTATGTAACGTTCAGATAACCTATTGTCACATTGAGCACAATAGATTAAGAGAGATAAATAGGTCGTATACTATAAAATTGAGAGCTATGAATTTTGTTGAAATGCCAGAAATGTTTAGGCATATAATTGGATATGAAAAGATTGATTTTATCATTTCTTTCAAAAGCAAATTTCCATTTAAGAAGTTTTATATATTTTATATTGTTGCATTCATATTTTTTGCGTTTCCTTTTGGATTAGTGCTTTCAATAATTATCCCTTTATTTAATGGGAGAAATGTGGAAATTTCATCAAAGAATTCAATTGAGATAGGGAATTGGAATAACATAGAACCCTTGATAATACCACTTTCCGTTTCATCTGTGTTTTTAGTTATTGGCTCTGTATTTGTTACTTGGGCATTTCTCAAACTTTTCAAAAGTGGAGGTTATTATGTGGGTACCGAAAAGGCCCTATTTCATTTTACAAATGATAAAGCTAAAAGTTTTAGCTGGAATCAATTTACAGAAATAATGGTAGATATTAAAAGCAAGGATATTTATTTAAAAGCTCGTAGCCTGAAAAATGATAGTCAAGACTATACCACTAGAAATATAATCATTCCAGTGGAAGAAAATTTAGTGGAGGTGGAAAAAATCTGTCGACAACGAATTAAAGAAAACAACCCAACACAGATATAAATGGAAGTGAAAAAATTACCAAAAGAGTTAGAAGACTACATTGGTGCTGAAAGTATTGAATTTGGTATCATTCTAAAAGATGAAAATAATAAATCCAACCTTTATGTATTAGGTATTATTACATCACTATTATATGCAGGTATTCTAATTCCAACCTTCTGGTTTGTGAAAAATCTAATTACCGGAGATCTCATGGCTATGAATCCAGACATGAGCATTACAACAACTCTAATGTTCTTAGCAATTTTAATTATAGTCAATGGTCTGCTCATTCTATTTATTAGGTGGATTGTGACTATTATTTTTAAAAGTAATAGTGGATATTTTATTGGAACTAACCAAAGAATTATCCATTATTTAGATAATGAAGTTCAATCTATTAGCTGGGATGAATTGACAGGAAACTCAGATGTGGATATTGAAAAAAATAGTATTTCATTGGAATTGCGAAAAGGAGACACCGTAAGAATCGATACAAATACAAATAGCTTTATTCATAACAGCTTAAGAATAAAAAATATTAAAAGCTTATTACACGTCGGAAACCTACATGAGGTCGCTAAAATTTGCAAAATGCGAGCAGAAAGCTAGTACACACAAAAATATAACCATCAATAAAGCGTCAATTATTTTATTGCTAATAAACAACAACTATGTTCTATGTATAACCTCGTTTGCTTCATAGCGAAAAAATATTACGATATTTGAACATATAATCTCCAATTATTCTTTTTGAGTTTAAAAATTATAAGTACAACACATGAACAATAATGATGTTTTAAGACGAATTCGATACATATTTGATTACAGTGATCAAGATATGATTGACCTTTTTAAATTAGCTGATTGCGATGTAGAAAGAACAGAAGTATGTGACTGGTTAAAGAAAGAAGACGATGAAGAATTAGTCGAGATGACAGATAAAGAATTGGCTACTTTCCTCAACGGATTCATCATTCAAAAACGAGGAAAAAGAGAAGGTCCTCCACCTGAACCAGAAGATCCTTTAACTAATAATGCGATTCTTCGGAAACTTAAAATTGCACTAGATTTGAAATCAGATGATATCTTAGAAATGTTCGCTTCGATCAATAAAAAGCTAAGCAAACATGAGCTGAGTGCTTTCTTTCGTAATGAAGGACATAGTTCTTATCGCCCTTTTATGGATCAGTACCTACGGAATTTCATGAGTGCTTTGCAAACGAAATACAGGAAAATAGAAGAATAAAAATTAAAGGAAAGTTGGTCAACATCTAAATTATTGCTACTTGTACTTATAATTAGTACGCTAACCCTTACAATATCCTGTAAAAAACACAATGCTGTTAATGTAGAAACTTTGAAATGAGTTTGTCCGAAAACCCAAAAAAGGATTGATATTAGGGAAAATTGAAGCGTCAAGCCATCGAAGTTATCTAACTTTTGCTTTGCTCTCTGAAAGCGTAAAGGGTGTTTTAATAGTAGATCAATTAACTGAAGAACTTCCTGTCAAAAACAAAATTCAATTATGAAACCAACCCATTGATTACAGTCGAAGTATTGATTACAAACGGAAATACGATGCTATAGCAAACGTTACCATCACATTAATAGATGTTTTTGAACAACCTGCGGTAATTGGTGAATATAAAGACTTTGGAGTTGTTTTTTGGATCGATCCTACTAACAATTCGAGAGGATCAATTTGCGCCACCTTTGACCAAACAAGCGATACTAATTGGAGTTGTTCAGAATCCGATGTTATCGGGGCGACAGAAACAAGTATTGGAACTGGTGATCAAAATACATTGGCTATTTTAAATGAATGTGTAGATTATTTAACAGGAGCTTATTAATACAATCACTATTCGGATGGTGGATTTACAGACTGGTACATGCCAAGTAAAGACAAGCTAAAAGGTTAGTGATTACCCTTAAACAATATCCTTGCAATGAACGTGCTTTACGCAAATTTGGGATGTGGTAATAAGATGAGAAATCAATTTTAATTACAATCTATTTTTGGCGATTCAATAAACCCTTACTATAAATGAATATAGTGTTAACTTCTAAAAGAGTTAATAGCTTGTTAGAAAGAAATAATACACTCCTAAAAGATAGGTTTCGTACATCAATTTTTTATTCTTATTTTTGCAACTCAAATTACTAAAATCATGTTTGAAAATCTTACCGACAAGTTTGAAAGAGCGTTTAAAGTTTTAAAAGGACAAGGACAAATTACTGAAATAAACGTAGCGGAGACTTTGAAAGAAGTGCGTCGTGCGTTGTTAGATGCCGATGTCAACTTTAAAACAGCGAAAGAATTTACAACTAGAGTAAAGGAAATTGCGCTAGGTAGAGATGTTTTAAAAGCCGTTTCTCCTGGACAGTTGATGGTAAAAATATGCCATGAGCAGTTGGTGGAATTAATGGGGAGTAATGAAACTCCGATTAATTTTCAAGGAAACCCAGGTATTATTTTACTTTCAGGATTACAAGGTTCTGGTAAAACAACCTTCTCAGGAAAGTTGGCAAACTACCTTAAAACAAAGAAAGGAAAGAATCCATTATTAGTTGCTTGTGACGTTTATCGTCCAGCAGCTATTGAACAATTGCATGTTTTAGGAGAACAATTAGGAATTGAAGTTTATTCCAATAAAGAAGAAAAAAATCCAGTTGAAATTGCAAAGGCGGCGATTCAACATGCGAAAAGCAAATCTTTTAATGTAGTCATCATCGATACCGCAGGACGTTTAGCGGTAGACGAGCAAATGATGAACGAAATTGAAGAAGTTAAGAAAGCCATCAACCCAACTGAAACACTTTTTGTCGTGGATTCCATGACGGGTCAAGATGCCGTAAATACAGCAAAGGTCTTCAATGACCGTTTGGACTTTGACGGAGTAGTTCTTACTAAATTAGACGGTGATACACGAGGTGGAGCTGCACTCTCTATTAAGGAGATTGTCAATAAGCCTATTAAATTCGTCGGGACAGGAGAAAAAATGGATGCTATTGACGTCTTCTACCCTAGCCGTATGGCGGATCGTATTTTGGGAATGGGTGACGTCGTTTCATTAGTGGAACGTGCTCAAGAACAATTTGACGAAGAAGAAGCACGCCGTTTACAGCGTAAAATTCAAAAAAATCAATTCGATTTCAATGATTTCCTTAATCAACTACATCAGATTAAGAAAATGGGAAATATGAAGGACTTAATGGGAATGTTACCAGGAATGGGAAAAGCCATGAAGGATGTGGACATCCAAGACGATGCATTTAAACACATCGAAGCAATCATATATTCAATGACACCAGAAGAACGTTCTAATCCTGGCGTTATAAATGGTTCTAGAAAAACCCGTATTGCTACCGGTAGTGGTACCTCTATTCAAGAGGTAAACAAGCTATTGAAGCAATTTGACGGAACACGTAAGATGATGAAGATGATGAGCAATCCCAAAAATATGATGGGGATGATGAAGCAGATGAAAAACATGGGAGGTAGAATGCCAGGGATGTAAAAATATGCATTTTTAAAAACCATCTTAGCTACGGCGCATCTTGGAAATTATTGGATACATTTTTGCCTTTTTTGTAGGTGTCATTATTAATCTGCTTGGCGGCGGTGGCTCCACTTTATCAATTCCAATTTTTGTATATCTATTTCGTGTTGACTCCTATTTAGCAACCTCCTATTCTTTATTTTTAGTCGGAACATCTTCATGGTTAGCTTCTATCAACAACATAAGAAAAGGAAACATATTATTCAAACAAGCGCTTTACTTTGCTGCCCCAGCACTTATAGTTTCTCTGTCTATACGGAGATTCGTGTTGCCCAATCTTCCAGATATCATCCAATTATCCGAATCAATTGCTATTCAAAAATCGACTCTCATCATGTCATTTTTTGCACTGATTACGCTCTCCATCAGTTTGTCTATCATTCGAAGTTCTAAGAACATAATAGAACACCTTCCGACAAACTTTAATTATTCAATGATTCTCATGCAAGCAGCATTAGTGGGAATTATTACCGGATTTATCGGTGTTAGTGGAGGTTTTCTATTAGTCCCCACAATGGTATTGTTGGCTAAAATCCCAATGAAAAATGCCGTAGCGACAACCCTTATTGTAGTAGCAATAACAACTAGCACCAACTTCATTGGAGATTTGTTTACTTCTTTAAAAATTGATTGGTCGTTTTTACTGACCTATGTTGGAATAGCATTAAGTGGCGTTTTATTCTCTAATCTTATCAAAAATAAAATAAGTAATAAATCACTGCAAAAAATATTTGGATACTTTATTCTTTTCTTGGCGCTACTTGTGGTATGGCTCGAAATATTAAAATAACACGCTGATATCGAACTCGCTAATAACTTTAGAAATGAATAAAAATAATTTTACATATAATTTTAACATCAGATTGTTTGAAATTCAAATTCTTTGATTAAATTTGCAGTCTTATTACAGAAAAGAATTCAAGAAAATTAAAATATAATGAGAAAAGGAATACACCCAGAAGATTACAGATTGGTAGTTTTTAAAGACATGACAAATGATTATGCATTTTTATGCAATTCTTCAGCTGCATCTAAAGAAACAATTACTTGGGAAGATGGTAATGAATATCCTTTAATTAAATTGGATATATCTCACAAATCTCACCCATTCTTTACAGGAATTATGACTTTTGTAGATACTGCAGGTAGAATTGACAAGTTCAAAACTCGTTACGGAAAACAACAAAGAAAATAATTCTTTATACTATTTATGGAAGCTCCTTCGTTATTACGTTGGAGCTTTCTTATTTTTGTGCTTTAAAATAAAAATGAACACTATTATACGATTAGGGCTTCTTTTCTTTCTTCTTTTGTCTTTCACCTCAACATATGCTGGTGGAATTGAAAAAGGGTTTAAATCGTTGAAAATTGCTAATTATTTTGATGCAAAACAACGGTTTGAAAAAGGATTAAAAAAAGAAACAGCCGTTGCTAATTATGGACTTGCTATCATCTATGGTCGTTCTGACAATCCATTTCATAATTTTGATAAAGCGTATGAGGCCATTTTCCAATCAGATCAACTCTATTATAAACTTGCTGAAAAAAAGAAAACAAAGTATCGAAAATATGGCTATACAAGGGAACAAATAGATTCACTTAAAACACTTTTAGCGACGAATTATTATCAACAAGTTGTTTCAAAAGAAAATACAGAAATAGCGTTTCAACGATTTGTGGTTCTATATCCATGGGCCAATGAATTCGCAACAGCCATTACACTTCGAGATTCTATTGCTTTTCAAACAGCAAGTAATATAAATACTAGTTATTCCTTTTTTGAATTTTGTAATAAATATCCTGAATCTGCTCTCTATAATTCAGCCAAAGGAATTTACAATCGTTTACAATATATAGAACAAACAACTCCCGGCGACATTCAGGACTATGTCAAGTTCATTCAGGACTATTCAAATAATCCATATATAGAAGAGGCACAAGATAGAGTATATGATCTATTTACAGAAAAAAATACGATAGCCATTTACTATGATTTCACCAAGGAATATCCTACGAATAGAAATGTTGCGAATGCATGGCGGAAAGTCTATCAGATATTTATGTTCCATTATTCAGAAGCAAGATTCGATGCTTTTATTCAACAGTATCCAGACTATCCATTTATTGAGGAAGTGAAACAGGATAAGGAATTTGCCGTTATGCAGATTTATCCTTTCAAACAAAACAATAAAATGGGTTGGATGAATCGGGAAGGAAAGATTATCTATCCCGCAGATTACGAATCCTTGAATTTATTTAAAGAAGGGCTATCAGTCGCATCAAAGTTCGGTAAATATGGATATGTTGACAAACGCAATCAAGTCATCATTCCATTTATATATACTGGAGCTTATGATTTTGAAGACGGTAGAGCGATTGTTGAATTCAACGACAAGTTTGGCATTATTGACCGCACAGGAAGCTTAGTATTTGATACTATTTATAGCGATATTGGTCAGTTTTCAGATGAATACATCTATGCTCAACTTGATGAAAAGTATTATTACTTTGACAAATACGGCACAAAAGTTATTGATAAAGGATTTGATGAAGCATTCGCATTCGAAGGAGGTTATGCCGAAGTTCATTTAGGTGATAAACAAACACTTATAGATAAATCAGGCAAACTCATTGTACCTTCACTTTACGAAGAAGTTCAACTATTCAATGACTCTCTATTTATTGTTTCTGATGGTGAATATCTGGGGCTTATTAATCGTAAAGGAGATACTATTCTTCCATTTGACTACGATGAAATTGGTCAACTCTCAAATGGGTTAGCAATTATAACTCAAGAAGATAAATTTGGCTATATCAATGCATTCGGAAAAATAGTCATCGATTTGAAGTATGAATCCTATCCAAATTTTATTCAACAAGCACAGTTTTCCAGTAATATTGCGAAGATAAAATTGAAAAATAAATATGGAATAATCGATATCAATGGAAAAATTATTTTACCATTAAAGTATGAGAATATGGGTTCGATAAATGCAAAAAGTATTGCGTTCTTAAAAGGAGCTAAATGGGGATTTGTCAACCTAAAGAACGAAGTCGTAATACAGCCAACGTATGAATTTGCGGAAAGCTTTAAGGGAAAATATGCTATAGCAGAAATGTTAGCACAGCAAGGCCTAATAAACCTAAAACAAGAATGGATTATTCCGAATAAATACAGTGAAGTTCGCCTTTTTGAAGATAATTTTTGGATTGCTTCCGACGGTGCGCGACAATACCTCTACTCGCTAGACGGAAAATTATTATCCGAAAGTCACTATCAGCAAATACGTAAAATTGACGATCAAACTATACTACTTCAAAATGCAACAGAATTGGATTATTATTTAATTCCCGACAAGAGTTTGCTCCAGTTGAATAAAGAATAGCGATAGAAAGATGACTACAAATTATGCAACATCACCTTGAATTCATTTAGAATGATAGCTGTTGCTCCCCAAACTTTTCGTTCTTCAAAATCAAAGCATGGTACAATTAGTTTTGAGTTGTTTCCTACTGTAACCCGCATCTTTGAAATAGATCGACTGTCCAGTAATTGTTGAATAGAAATATCAAATGTTTCGGTCACTTCGTAATTATTTCTAATTAATGGTCGTTCGTTTAAGAAGAAAACAAACGGATGAACCAAATACGAACTTACAGGAATAAAAACATCTGTTAATTTTCCCAATAGGTTTTCGTGACTCATTCCAATTCCAATTTCTTCGTACGTTTCTCGAATAATAGCATCCACTTCACTCTTATCAAAAGGCTCAATTCGACCTCCAGGAAAACTAACTTGTCCACTGTGCACTCCCTTGTAAATCGCCCGCTGTGTTAAGATGATACGCACGTCATCTTCTTCTTGAAACAAAATCATCGCAACAGCTGACTTTCGGTAGTTACGAGCATTTGAAAGGATTTCGCTCGACCGCCCCCTACCTGTTGGACTCATTGGTAAGTGAGCATCTTCTCCTGGCAATTTATTTTTTAGCGCATTCTGCATTTTTTGTAAAAAATGGGAATTAAATGGCTGATTTAAAAACGAATTATCGAACATCCTGTTTTTTATAAAAATATATGAATCTCATTGAGTTCAACAAATAATTAGCGTTGTTAATGTAGCAATTAATTATTAAATTTGTCCATTATTAACTTTTAAATTTCATAGCATGCAACTGTGGAACAAATACAGTAAAGAGGAATTAATTGAGAAACTGCGAGAAGCAGGTCATCAATTCGTCACTATATCCTTTTATCAATACGCCAAGATAGAAAATCCCACCTTATTTAGAGACCATCTTTATTTAAACTGGTCGAAATTGGGAATCGTTGGGCGAACATATGTGGCAAAAGAAGGTATCAACGCTCAAATAGCCATTCCAACTGAATCATTCAATCAATTTAAAGACGAGTTATACCAAATTGATTTTTTAAATGGTATTCGCTTAAATATTGCTGTAGAAGAGAATGTGGAATTTCCCTTCTTAAAGTTAAAAATTAAAGTAAGAGACAAAATATTAGCGGATGGATTAGATGACGATACATTTGATGTGACCAATAAAGGAAGTCACTTATCAGCAGAAGAATTTAATAGATTAACTGATGATCCTGATACGATATTAATCGATTTCAGAAATCATTATGAATCAGAAGTCGGTTATTTCAAAGGAGCAATTCTCCCAGATGTTGATACCTTTAGAGATTCCTTGCCATATATCGAGGAGAAATTTTTAAAAGGAAATGAGGATAAGAATATGATTATGTATTGTACTGGAGGGATTCGCTGTGAAAAAGCATCCGCTTGGTTCAAACATAAAGGATTTGAAAAGGTACATATGGTCGAAGGTGGAATTATCAAATATGCCAACGATTGCAAAGAAAAAGGATTGGAGAATAAGTTTATCGGAAAAAACTTTGTGTTCGACGAAAGAAGAGGCGAACGCATTACAGAAGACATCGTTGCAAACTGTCATCAATGTGGAAACCCATGTGATACACACACCAATTGTGCAAACGAAGCATGTCACTTGCTATTTATCCAATGTGATGAATGTAAATCTAAGTATGACAATTGTTGTTCCGAAGAATGTACACATATACACCATTTACCTTTAGATGAACAAAAAGCTTATCGTCAAGGAAAAGAGAACAGTAATAAAATATTCAAGAAAGGTCGTTCAGAACGATTAATTTACAAGAAAAACACAGAAGAAATTAACGCTTAATTTATGTTACATCAACTTTACATCAACTGGACTGTCACTCCCGAATTAATTGACGGATGGGCAACTCCCAACAAATACGGGTTATTATTCGTAACTGGAATCATCATTGGTTATTTTGTCATTAAACACATGTTCAAAGTAGACAAAATTGACGAATCGTATTTGGATAAATTGTTGATGTATATCGTTATTGCCACTATCGTAGGTGCTCGATTAGGTCACGTTTTCTTTTATGATTGGGATTATTATAGCAAAAATCCACAAGATATTATCAAAGTTTGGGAAGGTGGATTGGCGTCACATGGCGCCGCAATTTCGATTTTACTGATTCTATTTTTCTATGCAAAATACGTAATTAAAAAACCGATGTTATGGGTGTTAGATAGAGTTGTTACACCAATTGCAATTGCTGCTTGTTTCATCCGTTTAGGAAATTTAGTGAATCACGAAATCATCGGAAAGCCAACTACTTTGCCTTGGGGTTTTATTTTCAACAATTCACCCGAAGCAATCAATCCAGTAACAGGTGAAATTCTACCTCGTCATCCTGCACAATTATACGAAGCGATATATTATCTTTTCACTTTCATCTTATTGATGTTCTTGTATTGGAAAAAACAATGGAGGAATAAGACGGGTGCCATTTTTGGAATGTTCATGATTGTATTGTGGCTGGGACGTTTTTTAATCGAATTTGTCAAAGACGCACAAACCGAAAGAGACTTACACAATATACTTTCAACGGGACAATGGTTAAGTATTCCCTTCATTTTAATAGGAGTCTATTTTCTTTACCGTAGCTTTAAACCTTCTGTCGAAAAAAAATAAGCATGATCATTACCAAGCAAACGCGCTATTTATTTAGCATACTTAGTGGAATACTATTGACTATTTCTTTTCCGAATACGGGAAGTTTATTTCCACTTTCTTTTGTGGCATTAGTCCCTTTATTACTCCTAGAACATTCTATTTATAAACAGCGGTTAAGAGTTGGAAAAGTCTTCATCCACGCTTATATTACTTTTTTCACTTACAACGTTGGTGCAACTTGGTGGATTTGGAATTCTTCTGAAGGAGGAGCGCTTATGGCTTTCTTCGCTAACACCTTATTAATGGCGCTTGTTTTCTTATTATATCACTTAACAAAACGTCATTTAGGTAGAAATACAGGTTTCGTTTGCTTGTTCTTATATTGGATAGGTTTCGAATATCTTCATTCTTTTTGGGAACTTTCTCATCCATGGTTAAATTTTGGAAATATCTTCGCTTCTTTCCCACAAATCGTTCAATGGTATTCTTGGACAGGAGCTTCTGGAGGATCATTCTGGATTTTGTCTGCAAATTTTGTCCTATTTCGATTTATTTATTCTCGATTTGTACAACACAAATCACTTGAGGCTAATAAAAAGTGGTTGTATCAATTCGCTTTTATTTTAACACTTCCCACCGTCATTTCTTTCGTGATGTATTACAGCTATAACGAAAATGGAGTTGACTCTGAAGTCGTTGTAATTCAACCAAATATTGACCCTTATGAAGAAAAGTTTTCAGGTGAAATATTACCTCAAATTAATGCCATTTGTGATTTAGCAGATAGTTTGACAACACCTAAAACAGAGTTTGTTGTTGCTCCTGAAACAGCCTTACCTTATTTATTTGCCGAGGCAGATGTGAAACGCATTATTTACTATCATTATTTAGTGGAGCGTAAAGCTAAGTGGCCAAATGCAGCACTCATAATCGGCGCTAATACGAAGAAATATTATTCAACAAAGCGTTCTCCGGCATCCATACCGACTTATGACAACGGTCCTGGGTTTGAAGAATATTACAACACAGTCATGTTGATAGATCATTTAGACAGACCTTCTTTCGTCCACAAGTCCAAATTAGTATTGGGCGTGGAAAAGATTCCATTCGTTTCTGTCTTCCCATTCTTACAAGATTTGGCCATACAAAATGGTGGAACCTCTGTCACCTTAGGAACTGAATTTGCTCCAAAAGTAATGGAGACAAACGGAGTGAAATTTGCACCTGCTATTTGCTATGAATCTATTTTTGGAAATTTCATCGCAAATCAATGTAAACAAGGTGCTGAGTTCATTGCTATTATTACCAATGATGGATGGTGGGAAGACACTCCTGGGTATAAACAACATTTAGCTTTTGCTCGTTTAAGAGCAATAGAAAATCGAAAATGGGTCGTGCGTTCTGCCAATACAGGAACTTCTGCTTTCATCAACCAACGTGGTGACGTGGTACAATCAACGAATTGGTGGGTACGTTCCGCTTTACGTCAAACGATTAAGCGAAATAAGGACGTTACTCTTTATGCCACAATTGGTGACATTATTGGTAAGACGAGTTTATTGGTGTCTGTTCTAGCTTTCATCTTGACTATTTTCTATCGTAGAAAACCGAAGCAATCGGTTTAATAATCATTCTAAATTACTAAAAAATAATTAAGCCTTGATTCTTTTTAATCAAGGCCTAATATCGTTTACCACATCAATAGAACCTTTATTTTTTTGTTATTGAATATATTTTTTAAATTGTATGCTTGCATAATAAATTTATATTTTATATATTAGCATTATATAATTTATTGAAGACACGTTAAAACTTGGATAAATAAAGATTTTAAAAGAAACTAAAATTTAAAATATAGACCTATGACAAATGCAATTAAAGGAGGAGAATTTATCGTTAGAAAAACAACACCAGAAGAAATTTTCACCCCAGAAGAATGGACAGAAGAGCAACAAATGATTGCTCAAATGTGTGATGATTTTATCGCACAAGAAGTGATTCCGAATATTGAACGTATTGACAATATGGAAGAAGGTTTAATGCCTTCTCTATTAGATAAAGTGGGTGAATTAGGACTGTTAGGTTTATCCATTCCAGAAGAATTAGGAGGAATGGGTGTTGACTTCAAAACGACTATGTTAGCTACTGAGCGATTAGGTGCTGGTTATTCGTTCTCTGTCGCTTACGGAGCACATACTGGAATTGGATCGTTACCATTATTGTATTACGGAACAGAAGAGCAAAAGAAAAAATATTCTGCCAAATTAGCTTCTGGTGAATGGAAAGCAGCTTATTGTTTGACAGAACCTTCCGCAGGTTCAGATGCAAATTCTGGAAAAACGAAAGCTACTCTTTCAGCCGATGGAAAATACTATAGTATCACAGGACAGAAAATGTGGATTACGAATGCAGGATTCGCTAATTTCTTCACTGTATTCGCTAAAATTGATGATGATAAAAACCTATCTGCTTTCTTAGTGGAAGCCGATTCTGAAGGAATTACCTTAAATCCCGAAGAACATAAAATGGGTATCAAAGGTTCTTCAACGAGACAAGTTTTCTTTAACGATGTCAAAGTTCCTGTTGAGAATTTACTTTCCGAAAGAGGAAATGGATTTAAGATAGCGATCAACATATTAAATATCGGTCGTATTAAATTAGCGGCTGGTGTTTTAGGTGGTGCAAAAGCAGCCGTTTCTGAAACGATTAAATACGCTAACGAAAGAGAGCAATTTGGTCGTGCTATTTCTAAATATGGTGCTATTCGATACAAAATTGCAGAACAAGCTATTCGTGTTTATGCACTAGAATCTGCTACGTACAGAGCTTCTCAAAATATTGATGATGCGATTCAAGCTCTGAAAGATGGTGGAATGCCTCACGGTCAAGCAACCTTAAAAGGAATTGAAGAGTTTGCCGCAGAATGTGCACTTTTAAAAGTGGCTGGTTCTGAAACGATAGACTATGTAGTGGACGAGGCAGTTCAAGTTTATGGTGGAATGGGTTATTCTGCTGAATCATCTGTAGAAAGAGCGTATAGAGATTCTCGTATCAACCGTATTTTTGAAGGAACAAACGAAATCAACCGTTTATTGGCGGTGAGTATGATTTTGAAACGTGGAATGAAAGGCGAATTAGATTTAATGGGACCAGCGATGAAAGTGGCCAACGAATTAATGTCTATTCCTGAAACACCAGAAGTTCCTGAAGGACCTTTAGCACAAGAATTTGCAGCTTTAGAAGGATTCAAGAAAGCTATTTTAATGGTGGCGGGATCCGCTGTTCAGAAATTAATGCAGACAATGGCAAAAGAAGAAGAAGTGGTCATGAATATTGCCGATATGGCGATGTACGCTTATCTTTCTGAATCATTGTTATTACGTGTTCAAAAATTAATCAACACAAAAGGCGAAGCCGCAGCAGCAATTCAAATTGAGATTGCAAAAACATACATTTATGACGCCGCTGATAGAATCGCAAAAGCAGCGAAAGATGCGATCAACTCATTTGCAGATGGTGACGAAGCGCGTATGATGGGAATGGGAATCAAGCGTTTCACAAAAACAGATACAATTAACCCAAGAGATAGCCGTCAGAAAATAGCGCAAGCATTAATAGATGAAAATAAGTATTATCTATAAGTATTAATTATTTGAAAAAAGCTGTCCTAAGGACAGCTTTTTTCATTTATAATGAGTTGATGTATTCAGTTTTCTTCAATATTTCGTTATTTTGTACGACTATGAAAAGAATACTTTTCTTTCTTCTAATATCATTGCTGTCTTCCTGTTTGGAAATCAGTAAAAAAGAATATATCCAAAAAATCGATCAGTTGATAGAATCGACTGACTCAATACGCCTTGTGTCTCAAGAAATAAATCTCCTTACGGCTGATTCATTGCGAAAAATACGGTGTGGAATTCTCTCCAACTACACACAAAATTATCCATCGGATACTATCACAATTGAAACAGCTCAACATATTGAAAACATCAAATTCTCCTGTCACAACTTACGTTTATTTGAAGACAAGAAAGAAGTGCTCAAAATGATTCAAACAAAGCGTCATGAACTTATTCAACTGAAACAACTAGTCAACAAAGGAGCAGGTGATAGAACGGCTTATAAAGAGTTGATACAAGAAGAATATACAAGTGTCAAAAACTTGAAAATTAACTTTGAGCAACAACACGCTTATTATATCAACGGAATTCGTAATTTCGAGGATTCAGAACATTATTTAAGAGAACTAATTAAACCATGAAATCCCTTTTAAAATTACTCTGTATTTCATTTTTGTTATTCGCTAGCTACATGGTTTCAGCGCAAGACAAGAATTTGCAATTAGCTCAACAATACTACATGCAAGGTGATTTTGAAAAAGCAGTCATCTATTATGAAAAAGTATATCAGAAAGACCAGGGTCATGCTAATTTCACGCGTTACTACGATTGTTTGTTAAAAACGGACAATCCGAAAGAAGCGGAAAAAATTATCAAAAAACAAATCGATAGAAATCCTAACAATATTACCTATCCATTTCAGTATGCTGCTTTTTTAGAAGATAACAAGCGCGTTAAGGAAGCAGATAAAATATATGCAAACCTCATCAAAACAAGAGCGTCTAATTCTAAAACGCTCATCGAATTATATAGCTCTTTCAAAGACATAAATAAACTGGATTATGCGAAACAAACGCTAGAAGTAGGGCGAAAAACATTAGGAAACTATTTTCCATTAAACATGGAGTTTGCCGAAATCTATTATGCTACCCAGAATTATTCCAAAATGATGGATGAATATTTAGATTTTGTGGAATTGTTTCCTAATAAATCAGGTGACATTCAAGAACGACTGTCTGATTTCATTTATGAAAATGACCAAAACAATTCGTTTCAAGATATTGTGAGGTCGAAGCTTTTGACAAAAGTTCAAAAAAACAGTACAAATGTCATTTACACCGACTTATTAATTTGGTATTTTGCACAACGGAAACAATTTGATGTAGCGTTGATTCAGGTTCAAGCTTTGGACAAGCGAGAAAATGGTCAAGGTAAACGTGTCTATCAATTAGGATTAATTTGCCTTCAAAACAAAGCCTATGATGTCGCGGTAAAAGCATTCAAATACGTGGCGAACATTACTGATTCATATTTAGAGAAAGATGCTCGAAAAGCATTGTTGTATGTTCAGTTTTTAGCTATCACGGAAGTTAAAAAATTTGACCAAACTTCTATTCAAGATGTTATACATGAATATGAATCCACCATTCAAGAGATTGGTAACAGTCGCATAAGCTATGAATTAATCATGCAATTAGCGACCATTCAAGCGTATTATGCTAATCAATCTGCAAAAGCAATCACTAATTTAATCGATTTAATTAAGACCTCTGGATTAACATCTATGCAAGTGGCAGAAGCGAAAGTACTTCTAGCAGACATTTATGTGATGACCAATGAAATTTGGGAAGCGTCTTTATTATACATGCAAGTAGATAGTCAGTTTAAGTACGAACCGATTGGATTTGAAGCGAAATATAAAAATGCCAAGATATTCTATTACACAGGTGATTTCAAATTTGCCCAAAGTCAATTAGATGTATTAAAACAATCCACGACTAAAGTAATAGCCAACGACGCTATGAAATTATCCATTCTGATTACCGATAATTTCGGATTAGACAGTAATTACAGAGCCATGTCACTTTTTGCGCATGCAGACTTACTCTTAGACCAACATCTTTACGCGAATGCTTTCACATTGTATGATTCTATCATTCAACTCTATCCCGAAAGTGGTTTATCGGACGAGGTGGCACTACGAAAAGCAACCGCAATGATGGGTCAAGGAAATTGGGACAAAGCCATTGACTATTTAAACGAAATTGTCACCTATCATTCCGAAGATATTTTGATCGATGATGCACTTTTTTATTTGGGAAAAATCTACGAAGAGCAAAAGAATAATCCCGAAAAAGCATTGGAATATTATAAGAAAATTTTATTTGAACATCCTGCATCACTCTACAATGCGGACGCTCGAGAGAAAATAAGAAAACTAAGAGGAGAAAGTTGATTAGAACGATTAATCACAAAAGTTAATACTTCACTTTCCACAAAAACAATGCATTTCCTGGGGCGGATGAACTTGCTTTCCCTCTATCTTTCTGTTCCAAAATAGTCGCTATATCCGCCACTTTAATTTTACCTTTTCCTACTTCTAATAACGTTCCTACAATCGCTCGCACCATATTGCGCAAAAAACGATCCGCTGTTATTTCAAAATACAATTCATTTTCACTTGTTTGTACCCATTTGGCAGAAGTCACATCGCACATATTCGTTTTAACATCGGTGTGTAATTTCGAAAAAGAAGTGAAATCTTGCTTTCCTATAAACAATTTAGCCCCTTCATTCATCTTAGCGATATCTAACGGTAAATGCACATAATGTCGTTGTTCGTAGTTAAAGCAATCCTTGGTAGTTTGAATAAAGTAGCGATACGTACGACTTTTCGCATCGAAACGGGCATGAAAATCAGGAGCAACTTCATTTGCTTCAAAAATAACAATATCACGAGGTAATATTCTGTTCAGACGTTGAACAAATTGCCCCAAATCAATAATCTCACAAAAGTCAAAATGAAGGATATATTCTGCTGCATGAACTCCAGTATCGGTTCTACCACAACCCACAACGCCAACTGAATTGGCATGATTCAATTTAGTCAATGCAATTTCGATAATTTCTTGTACACTTATTTCTCTCGGTTGTCGTTGCCAACCAAAATAATACTTTCCATTATAGGATAATTGAAGGGTATACCGTTTCATGGATTAAAGATAATAACAACAGACAAAACATAAATAAACCGCAAAATTAGATTCATTCTTGCGTTATTACAAATATATCTTCATTGTCTTTTTTGAAGTATTTTTTTTCTCGAGCGAATTTTTCTAAATAATGCGCATCATCTAATTCTATCAGCGTCTGTTTCGTGGTTTCAAGCGTTTTCTCTTTTTCAACCAGTGTTCGTTCTAATTTAGTAAGTTTTACATGGTGATTCACTAAGGTGAAAACATCGTTATCATCGATAAAGAGTGCGTAAATAGCGAATATGGTAAACGTCAGAATATATTTATTCCGAAATTTACGAAGAAGCTTTTGATGCCATTTTACAGATGTATTCTCTTCCATAATCCAAAGATATTAAATACAACGTTTTGAAGAAACGATAAGAGCGATTAATTATACATTAAATGATGTTTATAAGTGAAAAAAGAAGTGAAACATCCGAATATAGATTTAAGTTTCTAAATTTGAGATGAATTAATGGATAAAATTAAAAACATGAAATATACCTATACAGTAGAGAAGAAGAATTTTTTGAATTTTCAATTATATCACGTCAGTCAATCAGCTGAATTTAATATTAAACTAAAACGACAACCGCTAGTCATTATGTTAATCAATTTAGCGATTGCCGTTTATTTTGCAGTTGATAAAAACTATTTTATTTCAATGGCATTT
>CAZDAR010000026.1:0-4486 GCA_964503665.1 uncultured Flavobacteriales bacterium | reverse complement strand
AGCGATTGCCGTTTATTTTGCAGTTGATAAAAACTATTTTATTTCAATGGCATTTGTAGCAATAGGTATATTATGGTATTTTCTATATCCAGAACGAATAAAGCGACTGTATGAAAGCCGATTTGAAAACGATATCAATGTAAAATTCGAAAAACATTTTAATCGGGAAGCAGAACTTGAAATTACCAATGAGTATCTAAGAACGTCAGATAAAGGAGGAAGTTCTCAAAAAAGTTATAATGATATTTTGAAAATTGTTCATCTTCCAAAAGAAACACTTATCATTTTCAAAAATCAACAAACGTTTATTTTACCAAAAGAAAAAACAGAAAATTATGCTGAAATGGTGAACGAACTAAATACGAAAGCAAAACAAGAAACCATACTAGTAGAGAATTTACCAAATTGGAAATGGTAAAACCGAAAAATGCGTTAAAACAAAAGGAAAATTAAATTATCTAGCGTATATTTGCAGCTTAAAATCGAATGATTATGTTTAAAGACGATGAATTTAGAAAGTACGCTACCAAGCATTTAGGGCTTAGTAGTATGCACTTATCACATTATATTGAATCTTCATTAACTCCTTATATTATTGAAGAGCGTTCCTTGAATATGACTCAAATGGACGTTTTCTCGCGTTTAATGATGGACAGAATTATATTTCTTGGTACTGGAATAGATGATTATGTGGCGAACATTATCAACGCACAACTTTTATTCTTAGAATCAGCAGATGCAAAAAAAGACATTCAGATTTACTTAAACTCTCCTGGAGGATCAGTTTATGCAGGTTTAGGAATCTACGACACGATGCAATATATCCGTCCAGATGTGGCAACAATTTGCACAGGAATGGCGGCTTCAATGGGCGCTGTTTTAATGTGTGCTGGAGCAGAAGGAAAACGTACCGCTTTAAAACACGCACGTGTGATGATTCACCAGCCATTAGGTGGTGCGCAAGGACAAGCATCTGATATTGAAATTACTGCAAGAGAGATTGGAAAATTAAAGAAAGAATTGTACGAGATTATTGCGCTTCATTCCAAGCAACCTTACGAGAAAGTTTTCGCGGATTCAGATAGAGATTATTGGATGACTTCTGAAGAAGCAAAAGCTTATGGAATGGTCGACGAAGTGTTGATAAAGAATCCAAATGCTGATAAATAACTTTTAACAATACAAGTAAAGCTATCAACTCATAGTTTGATAGCTTTTTTTTATACTATATGGCAAAGAAAAATTTAACGTGCTCATTTTGTGGTCGCCCTTCATCTGATGTTTCGATTTTAATACCCGGAATGCAAGGACATATTTGCGATCACTGTGTGGAACAAGCGCATACGATTATTGAGGAAGAACTTAAATTTGCAAAAACAAAAGCGCCTCAAAAGGAACTTACGCTATTAAAGCCTGCTGAAATCAAAGCCAAATTAGATGAGTACGTAATTGGTCAAGAAGATGCAAAAAAAGTGCTTTCTGTTGCCGTTTACAACCACTATAAACGATTGAATCAAGTCAATCAAGCGGATGAAACTGAAATAGAGAAATCAAATATCATTTTAGTCGGTAGAACGGGTACAGGAAAAACCTTATTGGCAAAAACTATTGCCAAAATGCTGAACGTTCCATTTTGCATTGCTGATGCGACTGTATTAACAGAAGCGGGATATGTGGGAGAAGATGTAGAGAGTATCTTATCACGTTTACTTCAATCAGCGGATTACGATGTGGAGGCAGCAGAAAAAGGTATTGTTTTTATTGATGAAATTGACAAAATTGCCCGTAAAAGTGACAATCCTTCTATTACTAGAGATGTTTCTGGAGAAGGTGTTCAACAGGCGTTGCTGAAATTATTAGAAGGAGCAAGCGTAAATGTTCCACCTCAAGGAGGAAGAAAGCATCCGGAGCAAAAAATGATTAAGGTAGACACTAAGAATATTCTATTTATTTGTGGAGGTGCTTTTGACGGAATCGAAAAAGTGATTGCTCGACGCGTCAATAAGCAAACGATTGGTTTTGGAAACAAAGGACTGAACATTGAAGGCGAAAACTTGTTGCGTTACATCATTCCAACAGATGTAAAAACATTTGGATTGATTCCTGAATTAGTAGGTCGTTTTCCTTCCTTAACCTACTTACAGCCACTAGATGCAGCGAGTCTAAAAATGATTTTGACACAACCTAAAAATGCGCTTATTAAGCAGTATATCAAGTTATTTGAAATGGACAATGTGACGTTGACTTTTGACGAGGATGTTCTTGATTTCATGATTGAAAAAGCGATTGAATATCAACTTGGCGCAAGAGGATTGCGTTCCATCTGTGAAGCGATTTTGAATAATATCATGTACGAATTGCCGGGGTCAGACATCAAGAAATTCAACGTGACTCGTAAATACGCAGAAGAGCAATTTAGCAACGACGATAAATTTAAAATAAAAGAATTAGCGTAAGATCTAAAAAACGTATTCTAATTCAGGAATACTTTGGATTTGAGAGAGGGTTCTATTTAATTAGGCACCCTCTTTTTTTATCCATTTAAGTATTCGTTTCGATTGTTTATTATTTTGTGCCAAGACAATAAATATATTAGGGAAATATTCAATTTGATTTGAATTTACAAATCCATATTCTTACTCTTATATTAAAAATTTGAGTAATGATAATTTAAAAACAGCTAGCTACTTCTTACTGAAATTAACACCTTTTTTTTCACCATTAACATTACTTATTCAATCCTGAAAATTTGTTAAATATTTGGTTATCTGAAAATAATTTTACAACTATGTAAAGATTCAACTAATAAATACAACTCTATCCCAATCCCACTAATAAATCCTTACATTAAATTTAATGAAATGAATGATTTACAGGCTATTAAAATATACGACATTTCAGGAAGATTAGTGTTGTAAAAAGATCTTGACAATGTTAATGGAAAACATATCGAATTAGATATTTCTTCGTTAGTAAATGGTGTGTATATCTGTACTTTAAGCGGGAAAAGGAATCCTATTTCTAAAAAATTCATTAAACGATGAAAACATTTATTCAACGTATCTATACAGGTGGGAAATTTTCCACCTGTGTATTTTTATCATTTATTATGATAATTACATTTAGTTGTAAAAAGAAACCCATTGCCACACCTAATTCAGCCGATTGTATTTCTTTACTTCCCTGTAATCAAATTGGCTTTGGGTATCAGTATGATATTGATTTAGATAGATTTTATGGAGTTCCTTTTTTTAATCCAGCCAATGAAAATGAGTTTCTTTATTTAAAAAAATATACCCCAAATTACAATTCTTCTGAACTTTATATCTACAATCTGTTAACAAACCAAAAACAACTGATTTACACAGAGGAGATCTTGTATACACCTAAATGGGGGCAAAATGGATGGATAATTTTCTCTAAAAGCGATGGGAATGTTTATAAGATAAAAAGCAATGGTGAGGATTTAACCCAACTTACAAATGAAGGATGTTATCATTATCCGGCATGGTATTTTGACCAAGATAAATTTGTTACGTATAGTACATGCTTAACAGCTGATATTTTATTTGATGCAAACGGTGTTTCACTGGATACACTTCCAAAATTGATTGGAGCAACAAGTTCGTTGACACAACCACCTTATATTGCTATGAACGGTGATGGTGTTAGATTTTATAATTACCAAACAAATGATTTAGATTTTGTGTATGACTATTCATCACAAGTAAATGGTTCTACTCATAGTGGGAGTATTTTTTGGACGAGTACTACTGAAGTCGTATATAGCAATATAAAAGGCTTGAATAAATTAACAATCCCTTCATTAACTGACATAAATTTCAAACCGAGTTGTAATTCTAAAGTTTATCTTTTCGGAAGTGTAAACAACTCAAAAACAAAAATGATATGGAGTCGGGGAGATTACACTCAAATTAACGAATGTACTTTAAAATATAAAAGTCGAATTTATATCATGAATATAGACGGAACGAATGAAGAGGAAATTGAAATAAATTAAACGAATAAGTTTACTAATTAATCGTACAATTTAATACGTTTAAAATAATTAAACTCCCATTGTTATAACTCTAAGACACGAACATTATGATATTAAAATACTTTATAATATCCATTAGCGTACTGATTAGTATTCCAACTTTTGGTCAAAAGAACAAAATATCTTTTGATATTGGCTATGGGTTAAATCTTACACAAATGAGAGACCTGAATCAATTTTACATTGATTCATTTGCAGCAAAATCTGAAATTCAATTATTTGAATCCGGACAACATATCAAAAAAGCACAGCAATTTCGGTTAGGGTTAAATTATCAGCCAAACGGACATTACGAAATCGGCATCTACGGTTGTTACCAATGGAATACAATAAAGTCAAAACATACTATGCTGATAACTGATGATTACGGTTTTCCATTAGGTGAATATCACGGAACGAATAAGTTACAAATAGATGCAATAACAA
>CAZDAR010000025.1:35552-38128 GCA_964503665.1 uncultured Flavobacteriales bacterium | reverse complement strand
GGAAATGTTGTTTGGTTAAAACAATTAACTGGACCTAAAGATGATGTTTCTTATGCTATTACATTGGATCACAATAAAAATGTATATGTTGTTGGTGCATTTTATGATTCACTTCAATTAGATGGTAACTTCATTACTTTGGCCAATCATCCAGCTACTAAACAAATGTATGTTTTAAAACTTGATACAGACGGAAATTTCATTTGGCATTACACCCCAACGTACTCTACAAGTACATCTGTAGCTCTTGATATAGAAGTTGATCACAATGAAAACTGTTTTGTCGTTGGGAGTTTTAGAAAAAAACTTAAAATAGGGAATGATACGCTAGCTGATTCACCGCCAGCTACTTATGAAAACGGCATTATTTTTAAATTAAACCCAAATGGTGTTGTCGACTGGTATCAAAGATTAATGGGGGAGTATGATGATTTTTATGGATATGGCACAAAAATCACTCAAATTTGCAAAGCGGGATATAATGAATACTATTTCGGAGGGAATTTTGTAAAATATGGTCAGTTTTCAGATACAACATTTACAATCGCGTCAGGACAAATATGGAATCAAGATGTCATAATAGGTAAAATTGATAATCAAGGAAATTTCCTATGGCGTCACAACTTTGGTGTTATTAATCCAGATTCACAAGCATGTTTAGCAGCTATAAGAAAATTAGTGACTAATAATGCTGGTGAATTATGTATGACTGGTATATTTGGAGGAGATGATAATAATGTTATTCTAACAATAGATACGATAACTATGACAAGTTTATGGGCTGATGAGGTTTTTTTCTCAAAATTTTCTCCCGGCGGTAATTGTATATGGGCAAAATGTGTAAAAGGTGGTCTAACCAGCGATATTCCAACTGATTTGGATATAACACCAGAAGGAAACTTTTTAATACCCATTGAGGGAAGCCAAACCATGATATTCATCGACACTACAACTCCGCAATTGTTCAATCGCCGTGTAGCAGCTTATGTCATAAGTGGTACAGATGGTCGTTTTATAAGTTGGGATCCTTTATCGAATTTCCCACATAGCGGATTAATTAAAGACTTATTATCTCCGCAGTATTGTTACGATTCTTATGGAAATCGATATACATTTGGAAAAGGTACTCCAGATCCGCCTATGAGTCTAGATTATCAATTATATATCACTAAAAGATCTAGTGATGCTGTTTTATATTCTGGTAATGTATTTCATGATAAGAATTTAAATGCTTCTATTGACTCTGGAGAAATTTTTTTACCACATATACTTATCGTGGGAGAAAATGACCTATTTTATAAAATGACTGACACATTGGGTCATTTTGAAATCCAACTTGATTCAAACAATCATACTTTTAAAGTCATTCCACCAAAGTATTGGTATATCAATTATCCTACTTTTCCTCACACACAAAACACAATAGCTCCTTATCCAAATGATACTATTCCTAATTTAAACTTTGGCTTGAATATGATTCCTGGTATAACTGACGTACGAGTTGTATTAACTTCAACAAGGTTTGTTCCCGGCTTTTCCACAAAAATTCAACTTGATTACAAGAATATAGGAACCGTTGATTCACTTAATGGAACGGTAAAACTAATCTATCATGACACTTTAAATTTCATTAGTTCTAGCGTACCTTATTTTAGTCATATTGGCGATACCATTATATGGAATTACAGTGATCTCGAAATAGGTGAAAACAATCAAATCGAAGTTTTATTCAATGTCCCAGCAGATGTTAACTTATTAGGACAAACGTTAACTTGTTATGGCGAGGTTACTCCTTTACTTTCGGACACCAATAAGATAGACAACAATGACACTCTTAACACAGTTGTGACAGGAGCCTACGATCCAAATTACAAGGAGAACAACCCAAAAGGATTAACTCAAGAAGGTTTTATATCTTTAAATGACAGCATATTTGAGTATGAAATTCATTTTCAAAATACGGGAAGTGATAGTGCGGTAAACATTGTTTTAGTAGACACACTTTCTAAGAAATTAAACATTTCTTCTTTTGAAATGTTGAGTTCCAGCCATTATTGTTATTACGAAATTACTGGACCAGGAATCGTTACTTGGACATTTCCAAATATTTATTTACCCGACTCTACGACCAATCTTCTCGAAAGTATGGGATTCGTTAAATTCAAAATTAAAACTGTCAATGATCTCCCAACAAATACTATTTTCAAAAATACAGCCCTTATCTATTTTGACTTCAATCCACCCATAATTACTAATACCGTTATAAATAAAATTTACGACTGTGATGAGCTCCCGCTTATTGTGTCATCTCAAACTTTATGTCTTGGAGATTCTATCATTGCATATTCTTCTAATTCTGTTCTAAACAGCTATTCATGGACTGCAAATTCTACTAGTCTCTCAAGTTTAGACACGTTAGTGTGGGTGCCTGAAAGCGCGCAGACATACGTAATAAACATGTCTCGAAGCAATAGTTTGTGCAATACAATTGACACCTCTTTTTCAATAATAGTCAACTTACCTGACTTTACCGTTGACCCAGAAATAAATATATGTAGTGGCGATTCTGTTTTGAT
>CAZDAR010000025.1:0-35452 GCA_964503665.1 uncultured Flavobacteriales bacterium | reverse complement strand
GTAAAAGTATTTATTCAACAACACTGATTGTCAACCAAACTGACTTTACCGTTGACCCAGAAATAAATATATGTAGTGGCGATTCTGTTTTGATTTATGGTGAATACAGAAACGCCCCTGGAACCTTTTTAGACACTTTGCAGAATGGTTTTGGTTGTAAAAGTATTTATTCAACAACACTGATTGTCAACCAAACTGACTTTACCGTTGAACCAGAAATAAATATATGTAGTGGCGATTCTGTTTTGATTTATGGTGAATATAGAAACGCTGCTGGAACCTTTTTAGACACTTTACAGAATGGTTTTGGTTGTAACAGCATTTATTCTACTACACTTACTGTATCGACTTGTCTTGGGTTAGAATCTTTAAAAGATGTCAATTATCGAATTTATCCTAATCCAGGTAACGGAGACTATACCATTGAATTTGAGAACCCTATAAGTTCAACTATCCAATTAAATGTATATGATATGAACCATAAACTAATTCATGAAGCAACGATTAATACACAACTGGATTCTTATAAACTCAATATGTCTAACTTTGAAAGTGGTATTTACTTCCTTCAAATGAATATGGAGAATCAGATAAGTATCGATAAAATAGTAAAACTTTAATTTTTATTTTAGCAAATAATTATTCTATTTATCGGCCATAAAAGAATACCTCATTTTTCAAATCAACTGATTGCTTTTTATGAACACATTTGCACGCACGTAAATGCGATTCACATTAATGAGCGTATTCTGCGTCATGATTTTAATCAGCTTAAATCGACTAATTCATGGTGAAGTTGCGAAGTTTTGTATCGGGAAATAGAATATCATTTTGAATCTTAAACATTTGGCGAACAGTTTCACTAAATTTGTCAGGGTATAGCCTGACTTTATAGAGTAATTTGTCAGGGAATAGCCTGACATTATAAAGCAATTTGTCAGGGTATAGCCTGACTTTTAATTTGTTTTTGTCAGTTAAAAGACTTACTTTTGAATTAATATATTCAGTTATACTTTATATTATGAATAAAAAGAAGTTACAAATAGAGCAACTTAGCCGTAAGTTAAAGGGCTTTAATACATTGGCAGAAATAACGCCACCTTCAACAGGATGGATTAAAGTAATACGGACTTCTCTAGGTATTTCACTGCAACAGTTGGGTGATAAGTTATCCATTACGAAACAAAGTGTGCAAGAAATTGAAGAAAGAGAAAAAGAAGGTAGTCTTACTCTTACAACCTTAAGAGATACTGCAAACGCTTTGGAAATGAAACTGATATATGGATTTGTTCCCAAAGATGGAACGCTAGAAGATTTGATCGAACGCAAAGCGAAAGAACTCGCTATTCGTATAGTTTCTAGGACATCAAACACCATGAAATTGGAAGATCAAGAAAACTCTAAAGAGCGGATTAAAAAGGCAATCGAAGAACGTACTGAAATAATTAAGAATGAAATGCCTAAAATGCTATGGGATTAAATTTAAATTACATAGACGGACAAACACCAATTGATGAGGAAGAAAAAGAAGGATTGAAAATTAAAACTATTTCAACGAAAGCAGAATTAGATGAATTTGAGCAACTTAACATTGAAGAGGCTTTACAATGGGTTTTTAGTAAGAAATTCAAATTTCAAGAAGTGTTTACAGAAACTTTTATTTGTAATCTGCACAAGCGTATGTTTGGAAGCGTTTGGACATGGGCGGGTGAATTTAGAAAAACGAATAAAAACATAGGAGTAGATAAACATCAGGTCTCAACACAACTTAAAATACTGTGCGACGATGCGCTCTTTTGGTTCGAAAACAAAACATATTCTCCACATGAAATAGCCATTCGATTCAAGCACCGCATCGTAAGTATTCATTGTTTCCCGAATGGAAATGGAAGACACAGCCGATTAATGGCTGACATTATTATTGAAAAACTTTTCGGGGAAAAAAATTTTACTTGGGGAACAAAGAATCTCTCTAAAGCAAACGACACCAGAGCCACGTATTTAAAAGCGGTGAAGAAAGCGGACCAGAACAACTATCAACTTTTAATTGACTTTGCACGCTCTTGATTCTGATTGATTTCCATTTCTGACGCTGTCTACCAGGTCTTTGGAAAATTGTTCAAAATCGAATTTTTCTTTCATAATTGTCAAAATTTACTCCTTTTTCTTGAAAAAATAAAATTTTGACACAGTTTAATGAACATACTAAATTCAAATCACTCATTTAAGCAACTTTTAAACTCAAAAACTTCTTATTCCGCAAAATAATCCAAAATAAGCAGTTTGTAAACTATCTATTTGCAGAAAACTTGAAGAAGAATCGATAAAATGTCAACAAAAAAGTTTTTCAGTTGATTATTTCAATTGACGTCATGTCATTTAACTTTTTAAAGGAGTTTAAACAAACTCCCAAAACGCCTTTCCGCCTCTCAAACCCCTTTCCGCTGTAGAAACAATTATTATTCCTATCTTAATGGCATTCATTTAAATCGATTGTTTCACCTTAATTAGAATAAAAAAATGGCTGGACATAGCAAATGGTCAACTATCAAACGGAAGAAAGGCGCGACCGATGCCAAACGATCAAAACAATTTTCGCGGGTTCTGAAAGAAATATCAGTAGCGATAAAAGAAGGGAAAAGTGGAGACCCAGACTCCAATCCTGCATTGAGAAATGCAATTTTAAATGCGAAAGGAATTAATTTGCCGAAAGAAAACATCGAGCGTGCAATCAAAAAGGCAAGTGGTGCAGAAGCTGAAAACTATGAGGAAATTACCTTTGAAGGATATGGACCTTATGGCATTGCGTTTTTTATAGAATGTACCACTGACAATACCAATAGAACAGTGGCTAATATTCGATCTATTTTTAATAAAAATAGCGGTAATCTGGGAACCAATGGGTCTTTGGAATTCTTGTTTGAACGAAAAGGAGTGTTTGTCATCCAAAAAGATGCAATAACACAAGATTTAGAAGAATTGGAACTGGAGTTAATTGACGCAGGATTGGATTCCATCGATTACGATAATGAAGAGGAAATCGTCGTTTACAGCGAGTTCACCGAATACGGCAAAATGAACGCTAAGCTAGAGGAGTTAAACATCGAGGTGCAAAGCACGCGCTTAGAGAGAATTCCATTAAACACCGTAGAATTACCCCTCGACCAAGCAAAAGCGATTTTAGAATTGGAAGAGAAGTTTGAAGAGGACGACGATGTCCAAAGTGTTTTTCACAACTTGGAAATTACGGATGAACTTGTAGAGGCGATGGAAGCGTAACAAAAAAGGACGAAATCATGGTTCGAAAGATTAAATTGCGCAATTTTACACCTCCAAATAAAGCAATGTTGTACTAATGGATTCATTCACACAAATCGTTTTAGGAATCGCCGTTGCAGAAGTCTGTGCTGGCAAGGAACTGAAAAATAAAACATTTCTATACGGTGCTATTTTAGGAACAATTCCTGATTTAGATGTGGTCGTTGGGTCTTTTATGACTGATGTCGATGGTGTATCTATTCATCGTGGAATCAGTCATTCACTCTTTTTATTTTTGTTCTTATCCCCCATTTTCGGTTGGCTGATTTCAAAAATTGAGAAACATAAAATTAGTTTTAAAAAAGCTTCTTGGATGGCATTCTGGGGATTGTTCACCCACGTACTACTCGATCTATTTACCTCTTGGGGAACACAAGTTTTATGGCCTTTAGAAACTCGATTTGCATTCAAAACAATCTTTGTAATTGATCCACTTTACACCGTTCCACTGCTGATTTCTTTGATTTTTGTATGGAGAAATAAGGACCATTTGCTTCGAATGAAACACGTCAAAAGAGGATTAATTATTTCCAGTTCTTATCTATTACTGACTGTTGCGGTGAAACTTTATGCTTTAAACCAATTTGAAAAAGCGCTGGACAAACAAGCGATAACTTATTCTGAAATCATTGTAAAACCAACCGCTTTCAACATCATTTTATGGAATGCAAACGTGGCGACTGAAGATGCTTATTTATTAAGTGATTTCTCGTTGTTCGATAGTCAACCTATTTCTTTTAAACGTTATACTAAAAACCACTTTTTAGAAGCGAAGCTGAGTGCTAATTCCGACTTTAAAAAGTTACAGCAAATTAGCGAAGGTTGGTACCTGCTATCAGAAAAAGAAAACAGTATCTATTTCAACGATTTGCGTTTCGGTCTTTTGAATGAAGACTCCATCCATCCACAGTTTGCGTTCTGTTATCAATTTATTCAAACGGATGCGGGATTGACTGCGGTTGAAGTTCCGAAAGAAAAAAGAGATGGAAAAGCTTTACTTCAGAAGATTTTCAGACGTTTAAAAGGAAATTAGAAATAATTATCCCTTGGGGTAAATTGAGATAGAGATTTAATTGATTGTGTTCTATCAATTCTGTCAAAATTCTAACTTTTAAGTAATAGAGAGACTTTTGATAACCCTCCAATATTTCATAGGTCTCACAATACTAAATGAAGATTGGGGTTTAGATAAAATAAGCCTCAAAAATTCCAAAAAAACCCTTATTCTAAAAAAACGTCGAAATAGAGAGTTTATAATCTTCTTATTTGTATAAAAAGGAGTTTGAAATCTATCTATTTTGACAAAATGTACTTTAAAATGCTAGATCTAAATTGCAATGAATAAATAGTCACAATCCTACATTCGACTTTATTTTCAAAAACTTTCTATTTCTTCTTGTAGATGCAAATAAAATGCGTATCTTTGCAACACGGTAATTTTACCGTTTGATATCGCGGGGTGGAGCAGTTGGTAGCTCGTCGGGCTCATAACCCGAAGGTCGTACGTTCGAGTCGTGCCCCCGCTACTAGAAAAACAGAGTGAGAAACAGAGCGAAAGTGAAGTTTTATACTCTGTTTTTTTTCTATAAGTTGGGGCGACTAATAAAAATTAATCCCACGTTTCTGCTATACTCTTTAAGATAACTTGGATGAGACAAGAATCAGAAGCTAATCAGTCCGTATTCTAAGCAACACTTCACGACCTTTTCCACACGTTCGAATATATTCCATGTCAAAAACAAACATTATTCCTGCACGGCGCGATTCAATGATTTCGGAGTCAACGGCAATCGTCTTCTCTAAAAGTGTGCCTAAACGTTCAGCCTCATCAAAGTTAATATCGTTGGTCAATACGTCTAAAAACGCAGCTGTCGAAGTGGTTCACTCGCTCTCACTCTAATAATAAAACCAGAGTGAGAAACAGAGCGAGAGCGAAGTTTTCTACGCTATTTTTTTATGAAAATTTAATCTAGCTTTATAACGCGCAATACCTTTTCAAAGTGATTATTCGTTACTCTTAATTGATAATTTCCTTTAGCTAGTTCGTCTAAAGAAATTTGAACAATTGTCTCTATCGTACTTTCCACTTCTTTCACTTTTCTTCCTAAGTCGTCGTACAATGTAATCACAATACTCTCACCAGTAAAGTTGTCTCCGAATCGTAAGTTATAAATCCCGTTTGTTGGATTTGGGTAACCTATTAGATGAAAATCTGCTCGGTTTTCATTAATCGAAAGTGTACTGATCACAATCTCATCTGAAAGACTAGAACAACCATTTGCAAACGTCAATTTAACACGATACTTTCCATCAGCGGTTGCAACAAAAGTGGATTGATTCGAACTTGGAATTTCAAGGCCATTCAAATACCATTGGTAAGACACACCTGTTACACTCGCCGTTAACTCAACACTATTACTAATGTTAATCACGACAGCTGGAGTAGCGTTCATGACAACTGTTTGATTAGGAGATGTACATAAATTTTGTGTGCCGTAAATCGCATGTGTAGATATCCTTCCTGCTGATACAAAAGTAACGCCATCTAAATTAAGAAGATGTGTTGGAGTATTTACAGAATCTCCTGCAATAGTTGAAAGTTGACCATTTACATTGTTTCCAAATCCAAACACACTACCATCTACTCTTCTAATGATAGTAGTGTTCTGCTGTGATGAAATTTGCGCTATTCCTGATAAATTAACTTTATACGGTAGCAGTTTGTTTGAGAAGTCGCCTGTACCAAGCTGTCCATACGAATTACTTCCTGTTGTATACAAATCACCACTTGTCGACATAAATGAGCTGTGTTTAGCACCTCCAACCGCTGAACGCATCTTTTTTAACGAAGAAAGTATTGGTGTTAAACGATTGGTATTATCTCCCAATCCAAGTTGACCTGACTCGTTGGCTCCCCAGACGAAAAGCTTCCCTGTATTATCAATGGCAAAACTGCTTCTTTCACCTGTTCCAATGGAAACAATGTTTGTCAAACCAGCAACTACAACAGGTATTAATGAATTAGATAAATTACCTGTACCTAATTGACCTGAGGCATTATTTCCAACTGACCAAACGGTGCCATCATTTTTTAAGAATAAAAAGTGACTCTTTCCAGCAACAATCGTATCAACATTCGTGATGTTATTGTTTAAATAGGGGAAATTAATAACAGACGTGTTCCCTGTTCCCAATTGTCCTAAATCATTTTCTCCCCAAACATATACGTTTCCATCTGTAGTAACTGCCATACTGCTTTTTTCAGCAGTCGCAACGCTATAGATAGCGGATAAAGAAGGTACTAGCTTAGGAGCATTTATACTCGTATAGCTACCGTTTCCTAATTGGCCAACCGTATTTTTTCCCCAACTATAAACAGTTCCTGCAGTTGTAACAGCCAAAACAAAGTCTGCTCCAGATGAAATACTCTTGAAGGATACGTGTGTTTTAGCTTCTGTTGGAAGGACATTGTTGAAATTTGAACTATCTCCGAAAACGCCACTTGCATTGTCACCAAAAGACCAAATATTTCCGTTTCCTCCATGTGTTATGTCAAGCGAATAAACACCCGATTCATGAGCAACATAAATAGTGTCAGTAGCTCCCGTTATAGGCGCTCCATTTAATAGCCACTGATTACCATAAGTAGCATTACTTCGCAAAATGACAGAATCTCCTTCGCAAAACTCATACGATGAATTTGCTGAAATTATAGGCTTCTCCATCACATTAAGAATAATAAAATTACTATTGTTTTGCAAACAAGAAGTTGTATTTGATTTTCCAATAAATGTGATTTTGTCTAAATCATTCGGTTGTGAAATCGTTAATGTATTGATGGTACTAGAACTTCCTTGCGAATTGCCATTTAGAAAAAACTCATATTCATCAGCTCCTGAAGCAGCAAGCGTTACAGGTGTTCCTTTACAGATCATGTTCGATGGAGCAGCAAGCAATGTCAAATCCATTTCATTCACGACAAAAACATATGGTACCGTCACTGAAGGACAATGTCCATTAAATCCTGTGACTTTAATTTCGTCACCATCCAATAATGAATTTGAGCTAAATATTCCATTTGTTCCAGATTGCACGTTTGTATTATTTAACTGATATGTATAATTGGACGCTCCTGAAGTTTGAATTGTTACCATTTCATCTTTACAAATGATATTAGCTGGGTTTGATGAAGATGAGTTGATAGTTGGATATTGAAAGACCGTATACTGAATACTTGTTGGCGCTATAGATTCACACCCATTCAAACTTCCCTTTACGGAAACTACATCATTATTATTTACAGTCCCATTATAAGAAGATACTAAAGAATAGGGTCCAACAGGAACGTTATTAATTAAAAACTGGAAAAGTGTTGCACCTGTTGCTGTTAGATTTAAAGATTCATTTTCACACACTTGTATGTTTCCATTATTTACTAATGAAACCATAGGATAAGGATGAACAGCAACACTTAGAGATGTAGAGGAAGAAGAACACCCTAATTTACTTCCAGTTACTTCTATAACATCACCATTACTTAATGAAGATGTTGTTAAGGTATTAGTGGGCGAAAGTATCCCCTGTGAAATAGAATTAATGAAGAACTCATAATCGGTGGCGCCACTTGCAGTAAATGTAACCGCATCATTGACACAAATAGAATTATCAATATCAGAACTTATCAATAGAACTATAGGTGTCGGAATAACATTAATTGGTGTTGATGTGGCAGATTTTTTACAAGCACTCATTGAAGACACTTCAACAGAGATAATATCATTATCGGTAAGTGTGGAAGAGCTAAATAAATTTAATGTAGTTGGAGACCCCTGTGTTATTCCGTTTACAAAGAACTCGTAAAAAGCTCCTCCAGTTGCCTTATATGTAGCATTTTCTCCGCTACATATTGAGCCTGTTCCAATTTCTGTTATAGTAGCAACTGGTAAAGGATTCACTGTAATGGTAATAGCCGAACTATCGGAACAGTTGTTTTGTTCTCCTATCACTTTCACTGGGAAAGTTCCTGATGTAAAGCTGCTAGCGGAAAGAGTATTCATAGTAGAAGGCATTCCTTGTGAAATACCGTTCACAAAGAACTGATAATTAGTGGCGCCTGATGCTGTAAAAACTGCTGGTGTACCTTCGCAAAAAGCATTCACAACCTCTGAATTTAACAAACTTACTGTTGGTGAAGGGTGAACTGTAAAAACTAAAGCATTGGAGGTATTGGTACATCCCAAACTATTACCTAAAACAGTAATCGTTTGCCCATCTTGTAAAGCTGAAGTAGTAAATGTATTTGTCAAAGAAAGACTTCCTTGAGAAGCTCCATCAATATAAAACTGATACATTGTACTTCCTGATCCAGTGAACTTTACAGATTCGTTTGAACAAATTTCGTTAGTAGGAACAGTACTAATCAAACTAATTGTTGGAATAGAGTTAACGGTTATATTTATCGTGTTTTGACTCACGCTACTACAATTATTTGCAGCTGTTCCAATAATATAAGCTGAATGTGTCCCACTAGGAAGAGTAGTTACAAATGAAGAAGACGCTTGTGGTCCTGCATACGAACTACCATTTACAAAAAGCTCATATGATGCTGAATTTATTCCTGTAAATGTTATGCTTTCTCCTTCACAAATTGTATTATCAGGATCATTAGAATAAGTACTAACAGAAGGAGTTGGCAAAATTGTCATTGATATTGACTTAGAAACAATACAATTATTAGATTCACCATCCACAGAAACTGTTTGACCATTTAACAAAGTGTTTGTTGAAAATGTATTTGTCATAGAAGAAGCGCCTTGAGAAACACCATTGATGAAAAATTCATAGTTGGTAGCTCCAGTAGCAGTAAATGTTACCGTACTATTGTTACAGGCCTTGTTAGCTGTTGCGCTTGAAATTAATGACGTTGTAGGTGAACTTCCTACGGTATATACGATATGAGAAGAGGTGTCTTCACAACCGCTAAAAACTCCAAGAACATACACGTCATCATTATTATTTAAAGAACTAGAACTGTAGGTGTTGGTCGATGAGGGCCCTTGGACAGAGTTGCCGTTTTTGAAAAACTCATACTGAGACGCTCCTGATGCAATAAACTGAACATTTGTTCCCGAACAAATTGTGGAAGGTTGGGAGGAGAGAAGAGATACATTTGGCAGTTGATTCACAGTATAGCTATACGAATCATTAGAAACACGAGAACAACCATTTGAAGAATATCCCACAACAGTCACTATATCATTGCTATTCAAGGAAGATGTAGTAAAGGTAGTTGTAGCTGATGGAGCGCCTTGAGAAACGCTCCCTACAAAAAATTCATATTTAGTAGCATTACTTGCCGTGAAGGTTACAGACTCGCCCATACAAATAACACTTGCAGCAATAGATGAAGTTAAATTTGCAGAAGGTAATGGATTAACGGTATATGTTTTAAACAAAGTATCTCTACAATTATTACCATCTCTAGCAACAACTGTTATAACATCCTGATCTTGAAGAGAGGAGCTAGTATAAGAAGCGCCTATCGATACAGGATTAGCGTTTACTAAATATTGATATAGATAAGTAGGGTCTGTTGCTGTCGGCGTTATGGTAATGCTATCATTTACGCAGATTACCGTACCAACAGGATTTGTGGTAAGAGAGAAGACAGGTAAAGAATGAACTGTAAACCCTATTTTTGGGAGAGAAGTTGTGGTACAGCCATTTTCAAAACTGAGAGCACTAATAGTGTCTTTATCATTTAATGAGCTAATAGTAAGAATAGTATCAATGGATGATAACGGAGACACAGGAATTCCATTAAGATAAAACTGAAACTTTGCAGTAGGAGCGTCACTACTTACCTCAAACGTTACAGTTTCATTTTTACAAATAATATGATTAAATTTGGAAGTTGTTAGGTTAATGCTAGGGTCATTAATGTGTACGAGTACAGTGTCTGTACTCACACAAAAGTTAGTGTTATTAATCGCCTCTAAATACACTTTGAAATCACCTCTACTCAAGAAGACGTGTTTTGATGTGTCACTTTCATAACTTATCCATGTAGAGTCCACCGCTGACGAATACTCATAATATCCAGTGGATTCATCTTCAAAATACCATCTAGAAAGTAAGTCATTTGGGTCACCTCCAAATACAGTCGAATTATTTGTAAAGATAGTCGTGTCTCCCAAGCAAAATCCTCCTGAAACAGTAAAAGAAGATGTTGAAGCAGGAGTTGCACTCAAAGTCCATCCGGTGTATGTTCCAGTTGCTTCTGAGAAGTAGGCTGTTGGTAAGGATCCTGTTGCGGTAATATTATTAAGGTTAACACAAAACACATCTGCTACTGATGAAGCATCCAAATTAAAGTTAGATGCTAATGTACTTGATGATGATACTATGAAAACAGAATCTTTACAAGTACCATTAATGGCTAACTTATTATTGATTGTTTGTGTGACGGTTGAGTCTATTGTAATATAGCTATCTGCTTGGATATTCAATTCATTAAATGTATTGTTCCCTGCTAATCGTTGTATATTATTATTTTCTCTAAAGTCCAAGGTTACCGTATTAAAGTTCAACCCTGAAGTAATGAGATAGTTAGATTTTGGAAGTGAATCATATACCGTATCTCCAATAAATAAGTTAGAAGTACCTGCTAGAAAAGTGAAATTAGTAGCATCCTTAGAGTCAAATCCAGCTGATAGTGTTACTGAAGAAGAGGTGAGGTCAAATGTCTTAGTAGTTCCTGGAGCAGGTGAAACAATAATATAGTCACTTGTCAAATTGTAATTATTCAGACTAAAAACACCATTAGAAATAAAGATTCCAGCCGAGTCTGACGTGGTAAGGGAATGACCTAATAAGAAGTTGTCTGAGGAATTTTCTGTATTAATCGAAAGATTACAATCCAATAAAGCTCCCATTGAGTTTAGAGATGCAGGTCCAGTAATTTCAATTGAACGAGATATATCATCTCGTGTAATAGTTAAACTGGAGTTTAAAATAATATCGCCATTGCTATAAGTAGAAGCTTCCATGTTCCAAATAGGGGCATACGCTACATTTGTCCATTCCATGTAAGAGAAATATGCATCTACATCTACTGTTACTTTTTGATCAAGAATTGTAAATGAATTATTATCAAAAATCACACTGTCCCCATAAGCAGGTAAACAGGTAGCTGGAATTCCTCCAGAAGTTAGTGACCAATGATTTAAATCGGACCAATTTCCTTGATCCGCAATCCAATAATACTTTTGCCCTGAATATTGCCATCCTATTGCTCTGTTAATAGCTGATTTACTTAATAAATACGAAAACCCTCCAGTCGTAAGAGCGTCAATATTATCAATGACTAAATTAGCAGCAATTAATTTTTGATAGCCTGTTTTCTGAATGTTTGCTTTGCCTCCTAAAAGATCTGTAGTTTGAATGGTCGTGAAATTGCTGCAATCTCCTGTGGTAGCTAGTGAATCAATTATTAATGTAGTTCCATTATCAATTTCTAATAACGAGGACGGCGCTAATTTTAAGATTGCAAAGGTATTTCCTCCATTAATTGTTAGAGTTGCCGCTTGTGATGTAATATCATTGTATACTTTTCCATTACCATTAAACGAAAACGTTGTTGCGTTCTGAATGTTTATAGGTGTATTTGTAAATAAAAGAGTTGGATTATTTTGAATGTCCCAGCTATCTCCTAATAAATTAACGGTACAATTGATCAAAGTAAGGTTTCCTGTTGAAATCATTGAAAAATTATTACACGTAGTAATCTTACTTGTCCCAGTCATTGTTACAGAGTCAGTTTGAATAACAATATTATTTACGGTAATGTCAATATCTATTGTTAATGTAAAAGCCAGTGCGCTAGAGTTAATATCAATATAGACATCGTCCCCTGCTCCTGGAATTGTACCTCCAGCTGCACCTCCTGTTGTAGCTGACCAATGACTGCCATCTGACCACCCGCCACTTCCTCCAACCCAATAAAAATCAGCCGAATAAGCTGAAAAAGTAACTAATAAAAACAATAGTAAGAATTGAACTTTTCTTCTCATCATATAATAAAGCTATTTAATTTAAAAAAATTATTTAACTTCGAAAATTATAGAAATGAACGTTATGATTAATTCCCTTGGCGTTACAAAAGCGTTACTATTATCTAAGCATGAATAGTCCATCAATAAACGATAAAGTTAACCCTCATGACATAGCATATATTATTAAGCTTTTGTCTAACATCTACCCAATTGACATTAATGTAGAGAAAGCTTTACATAAGCATTGTTTTTCGATAAAATTAAAAGAAAATAACAATTTGTGTAAAGAAAATCAGGTCTGTCCTTACTTATATTTTATCAGAAAGGGGGCGTTAATGTCTTACTACCCAGAAAAAGATAAAAGAATAGTCACTTATGTTACCTTCGAGAATGAATTCATAGGGTCAATTTCGGGACTTTACGGAAAAAGTATTGCGAAAGAAGGGATTGTCGCAATAGAAGACTCTTATCTAATTGGAGTAAACATGGATGTAATAGAAAACTTACTAAAAACATCTTTTAGTTTAAACTATATTTTCAGAGTAATGTTTGAACAGTATTATAAAGATGCAGAAGAAAGAGCGTATCTTATAAGGGTTGGAAACGCAAGAGAACGTTATCTTTATTTTAAACGAACAAGACCTTCCATGTTCAAGAGATTATCGGTCGATTATATAGCTGCTTTACTATCAATGAATACGGATACCTTTCTAAGAATCAAAAAAAATGAGGAAGAGAAAGAAAAAAGAATCAAAGAAGGGGATAAAATTCTTAATCGATTAAATGACCTAATTAATGAAAAAGAACTTTTTAAAGATAATAACATTAAGATTGAAGATTTAGCTTGCTTAGTTGATATGCCAAGTTATAAGTTATCTAGCATATTGAATCAAACGTATCAAATTAATTTTAACATACTCATTAATCGCTATAGAGTCAACTACATTAAGGATATACTAAAAGAATCAAAAAGCTTACATGATTACACCATTGAAGGGTTAGCTCAAAAAGCAGGATTCCCATCTAGGAGTACTTTTTATAAAGTTTTTAAAAAGGAAACAGGGTTGACCCCAATTGAATACGTACTTAAAACCACAAGTAAGGTTAAAGCAATCAACAGTGAGTCCCATTTTTAATCAGTCCCTAAATGTGTCCAGTTTAAAAAAACGAGACACGTTAAAACCCCTCTATATTGTTATCTTTTACTTATTTTGACTCGCAACTAACAAAAAGAATTAATGCGTTCCCAAATACTTAAACAGATAACCAAACTCACTACTTTAATTATTCTTTGTACTATAAACGCTACTCCACTTTTATCACAAGGAAACAAAAAAATGAATGCTCACTCTCAGTTTATTTATTTAATCAATAATTATAAAGCCATAAATATATTCATTCTTATTAGTATACTTTGTATTTTTATTTACTTCTATTCTTTAGTACGAAAGAAATTCTCAATCTATGAATTTAAAATACGGAACATTGAAAAAATGTTGGCAATAATAGAGGATGAAAAACAACTATTATTGCACAAATTGATAGAAAAGGAAAATGAAATTGATAAAATACTTCAAAAGTTGCACAATGAAGAAGTTAAAGCGAATATAACAGAATTAAAAGAAATAATTCTATTGACGGAAGATGATTGGGAAGAGTTCTTGAGTGTTTTTCAAAAAAATTATCCAGGATTTGTGGATCAACTAAACGAAGAATTTGAAAATTTATCTTTAGCTGATTTACGCTATATTCTACTTACCTTTTTAGGTTATACCCATAAGGAAATGGCGAAAATTTTAGCAATCTCTACAGATAGCTTAAGAGTCTCATGGTACCGACTAAGAAAGAAACTTCAATTAAACGATGAAATAACGAGAGAAGCATTTATTCAGGAGATCAATGAAAGATTAGGGTAGGGATGGCTAGCCTCATGTAACGTTTTTGTAACGGTATATCCACAATAGAGTATCGAATTTTAAAATAATTTCGTTGCCTGTACACTACATATACATATATTATTTTATAAAGCTAATATGAAATTTATTTTAGTAATAACATTTTTCTTGCTCATACAGGTGCCAACACTATTAGGACAAGTAAAAGATGAAATAAAAAAAGACACTATTTCAAATGTTGAGTCCTACAAAACTCCAGAACAGGTTGACGCTGATTTAACAATGATAACACCTCCAGAAGGATTTATTTCCTCTGATCAATTTCACGGATATATACATCCTAGCTTAGGTTCTGCCATATTGATGATGATGATCAAAAACACTTCTTATCTAATCCTTAAACAAGGAATGACAGATGATTTTTTCAATGAAAATCAATTAACTAAACTATCCGAAGAAAACCTTATCACGGCAGATGGAACAAAAGGGATTATTTATAAATGTTCTTTTAATACACAAGATAACGACTTTATACGATACATAGTTTACGCTGGTGATTTAAATCAGACGCTCTGGATAAATGTCACGTATCCTAAGATGATAGAAGAGTTAATGGACCCCGCAATAATGAGTAGTTTTCAATCGATTACTCTTCATCCTTCGCCCTCAAAATAACATCCTATGAAAGCGCTAAAACTACTATTTACTGTTTTTCTTTTCATGGTAACTTATGGAGGACTCTATTCGCAGACTCAACAAGTGAACTATGATGTGCCTTTTGCTTCTGGAAAACAAAATATGTGGGGGCCTTCATGGAGTGCTTTTTCAATAGATACAGAAATTGATTTATTTAATGTTCCTTGGAATCAATCTTTTAATTCTGGAAGTGGTGGAATCGGATCTTGGGCTGGAATGTCATTTGGCGCCGCTATCTGGGGGTCTTTTTCAGGTGTGATAGGAAGTAAGTTTTCACTTACTGGTTTTACATCTGGAGAGGTTGAAGTAGATTATCCTATTAAGGTAGACATTACCATGCCTCAAGACTTAACTTATGATCAAGGCGATCTAGTCACTGTTCAGACAGAGTATACGGTTAAAAACGGGAATGCTTTAAAGTCCTATTATCCATCTGTCGGTGAGGCTAAACTAGATTTATATTTCCAATTTGCGGCAGAATTAACTGCTAAGATATGTGTATTTGGTTGTACTCAATTTCCTGTAATTCCTTTTTTTGATACACAACTTAACACTATTAACATTTTCACTGCAAACATCAATGGTGTTGACTTTTTCTCATTTAATGGTAGCGCTCCACTAAAACATTACCCTGGACTTCCTCTTTATACAGAAGACCTAGAAGATGATCCTTTGGGAGAGTATGGGATAAGTGGAATGCTAACTGTTCCACACGTAGTTACCTCTGACTATTTATCAGGGGACAATTTACGTGCTTGTGGAGATAGCGTTTATGTCAATTTGAATTTAGATGTTTTTGGACTAATTGCTGGTTTAAACATTCCATATGTAAGTGCGTTTGCGGAGTTTATGTCTGGATCAGAAGATTTCATGGGGGCAAACGTCTGGTGGACGCTCTTAGGTGCCGATTTTGAAGCCAACATTCACAATAAACAATGCTTTGACTTTAAACCCAAGGTATACGGTAAATTTGAATTTCCTGTTGCCGTTGACTACACCGTTTATACACCTACAAATGTATTAAAAGAATCAGGGACGAGTTCTATTATAAATGTGCAACTGGGAAATAAGGTCGAATACAAGTATCCCTGTTATTATGAAGAACTAAACATAACTCCTACCTATACTATTGATGGTCAATTTACAAATCATACTTACGATTCCATTTCTTTTGATTTTAATTTAGCCGTATTTCATTTTGGTATAGATGTCCCTAAAATAACTGTTATCCCTGAAATACATATTCCTGAAATTTGTATTAGAATACCCTATCCATGTGGTTTTATAAGTGTTTGTCATAAACGTATTTGTACTCCATCATTCACTATTCCTGCCATTATATTCCCTGGATTACATTTAGAATATGGCCCTCTATGGTCTACTTCTATTCCGCTTGGAAGTATAAAATACGATTGGTATAAAAACACGTGGGCACTACAAGGATTTTCTACCTATAAGATGGATCCATTTACGATGATTGCAAATAAACTATCAGTAACGCATACACAAACAGATATAGCGTGTTATGATGGAGAAAATGGAGAAGTAAACCTAACATATCATGCGGTTTCGCCTGCTTTACCATATTCCTACTTATGGACAAATGGTGCAAACACTCAAAATATCAGTGGGCTGAGAGCAGGCTCTTATCAAGCACAAGTAGTAGACGACAATGGATGTAAACTATTTACGGGTGCTATATTAAAGCAACCTGAACAGCCAATCACCATGTCCTTTTCTAAAATTGACAAGCTTTGCAATGCAGGTGTCAATAATGGCGTTATAAATGTTACAACTCAAGGAGGAACTTCGCCTTATACCTATAACTGGAATAATGGTGCATCTACTGCTAGTGTTTCTAATTTAGATATTGGTCTTTACTCTGTTTTAATTACGGATAATCACGGCTGCTTAGATTCATTGTTTGTAACTATTGAAGAGCCACCTGTGATAAGCCAAGTTGGCACAATAAAAGATATTCTGTGTAAAAATGATGCGTCGGGAGGAATTCAAGTATTTACAACTGGTGGAAAAATGCCACACTCTTACTTATGGTCAAACGGTCAAACAACCTCTGCTATTGATAATGTAACAGCAGGAGCATATACGCTTACTACTACAGATGCAAACGGGTGTCAAGATGCAGTCTCTTATACTGTAACTGAACCTACTCAAGGTTTACAATTAACCCCAATTGTGACCGATGTTTTATGTAAAGGAGACTTGACGGGAGCTATAAACGTAACAACAACTGGAGGAACAGCTGGATATACCTACCGATGGTCAAATGGTAATGGAATAGTAATGCCGAATCAAACGGAAAGTATTTCTGCAATTAGCGCTGGTACATATACGCTTCAAGCAACTGACTTTAATGGCTGTTCAGAGCAATTCACATGTACTGTTTCAGAACCAACGGATGCACTAAGTTCTACACCTACTTTTCAAAATATCAATTGTTTTGGTGAGGCAACTGGAAGTATAAACCCAAATATTGCTGGTGGAACCACAGGCTATACTTACACATGGTCTAACGGAAGTAACGACCCTATATTAAGTAATGTTGTTGCAGGAAGCTATAGTTTAGACATAGAAGATGCTAAAGGATGTACTGCCACATATAATTACGAATTAACACAACCTCAAAAAGCATTGAGTTTAGAGTTAACGAAAAAAGACGTCTTATGCTATGGTGATAACACTGGCTCAATTACTTCTAAAGTCGATGGGGGAACAAAACCGTACGCCTATTCTTGGGATAATGGATTTTTAACTTCAGATATTCAAGGTGTCTTAGCAGGAAGTTATTCATTAACAGTCACAGACGATAAGGGATGTGTCGTAACTGAAATGAATCAAGTAACCGAACCATTAGCACCATTAACTGCTTCTTCTATCGATACAAAAGTAGATTGTTATGGAAATGAGACAGGTGAAATTGCGCTATCTGTACTTGGAGGAACAGCACCTTATAGTTATATTTGGTCAAATGGTAGCTCGCTTATTTTAACACAAACTACTTCTACAATTATCGACTTAAAAAATGATACTTACGACGTTGAAATATCGGATGAAAATGGCTGTAAACTATTCTATTCAACTATTGTAGAGCAACCTGTTGCACCTCTGAATATTACATCATCAATCACAAGTATCAATTGTTATGGCATGGCAACAGGAGCAATAGACGCTTTCTTATCTGGAGGAACAACACCCTATACTTACTCATGGAGTAACGGCTCCACCTTAGAAGATATCACAAATGTTGTCTCAGGATCTTATACGATCACAGTAACTGATAAAAATAATTGTGTTGACTCTTCTGTATTGTACATTAGTCAACCTGCCGAGCCGTTGATTGCTACATTATCTCCAGTTGCAATAAAATGTAAAGGTGGAAATGAAGGTGAAATTACTTCTCTTGTTAAAGGTGGAACAATTCCTTATACCTATTTATGGTCAAACGGAAGTACTAAAACTTCATTAATGGGTGTGAGTTCAGGAACTTACAACCTAACTGTTACGGATACAAAAGGATGTACCTCATTTACTGGAACTACTGTTGATGAACCAACAGACTCTCTAAAAGTAGATGTTATTGTAAATGACGTGTCTTGTTATGGATATAGAGACGGAAGTATTGAATTGACAATTAGTGGTGGTACTGCCCCGTATGGTTATAATTGGGGAAATCAAAATGAAATTCTTCTAAACCACTTTAGTGAACTAATAAAAGATCTTAATAAAGGGAAGTATTTTATCCGTGTAACAGATAGAAATGGATGCCTGAATGAACAATATATAGATGTAAATCAACCTACCCCTATTAACATTCAAGCAGTCATCTCAGATGCTATTTGTTATGGTGATAGCACAGGAAATATTAACTTATCTATTTCAGGCAGTACTCCTAACTACTCTTTCTTATGGGACAATGGACAAACAACTGAAGACGCCATAAGTATAATGGCTGGTAGTCACAAAGTGACAATTACTGATGGTAATAGTTGTGTGTACGATACAACGTTCTTCGTTAGCCAACCTAACAAAATAGAAGCTGCCTATAAGATTCAGGAGTTAAGTTGTATGGATCAAGCGGATGCGGAAATAGGTGTTGTTCCATACGGTGGAGTTAAGCCATATAGCTATAATTGGAGTAATGGCGATACCACAAGTGTGAATAAAGAACTTACTGGAGGAACATATGAGTTAGTCATTCAGGATGCACATAATTGTACAACTACTTATTCTTATATCATATTAGAAAGTGCTGAAAGATGTGTTTTCATCCCAAATACTATTACACCAAATGGAGATGGATACAATGATACTTGGATAATCGACAATATCGAATTATACCCAGCTGCTTCTGTTAAAGTATTTAATAAATGGGGAGGTCTGGTTTATGAATCAAAAGAACTTTATACTCCTTGGAATGGAGAATACAATGGTAATCCGCTACCTTCTGGAGTGTATTATTACATTATTAACCTTGAAAATAGTCATTCGGAAGAGTATACCGGAACAATAACAATTATAAGATGATAGCAAGCAAACACAATTACTTTCTAGTTATATTATTTCTTTTTATAGCTCCTATTCTTTGGGCTAAATCAGGTGATGGAACATCTTCACCATGTCCAGATATAATGGTTACTGGTAGCAATTTAGATTGTTATGGTGGCACAAATGGAAAAGCTCAAGTTTCTATTTCAGGAGGAAGTGGTAGCTATTCAATTTCATGGTCAAATGGTGCAAATATTAACCAAATTAACGGTCTTGAGGTTGGTACCTATACTGTAAGTGTAAAAGATAAAATTACTGGTTGTTCAGTTGTAGGAGCATACGTAGTAGAATCTCCGGATCCTATAACGATAATAGATGAGACAATTAAAGATGTGAAGTGCTATGGTGATAATACAGGGTCTATTAAGATTGTTTCCACGGGAGGAACTGGAATGTATAGTGTTACTTGGGTTAGTAGCTCAAGCACTACTACCACCCCTCCTGGTATTCAAACTCTAAATGATATTTTTTCAGATGATTATACTGTTACTGTAAAAGATGAAAAAAATTGTACATTTTCTAAGTCATACACTGTTTCTCAACCTAGCGAGGCACTAACAAGTTCTGCCACGATTAAAGATGCAACTTGCTACTCGCAAGCTACGGGAAGTATCGATTTAGAAGTCTGGGGAGGAACTCCCAATTATTTATACACATGGAGCACAGGGTCTAACGTTCAGGATGTGAATAGCTTAAATGAAGGCACTTATTCCGTTTTAGTAACTGATTTAAATGGATGTACAATTAACCCTTCCTTTTACTTAGGACAACCAGCGATTTTAAACGGTAATCTTACTGCAACAGATGTTTTATGTAATGGAGAGTCGAATGGAGAAGTTCAAGTAGTCATGAGCGGAGGAACAACGCCATACACGTATGCTTGGAGTAATTTAGAAACTGTTTTTTCAATTAATAATGCTGTATTAAGTAATATTCCTGCGGATACATATCATTTAAAAGTAACAGACGCAAATAATTGTAAATATTCTGATAATACAACGGTGATAGAACCTTCCAAGTTTATCAGTTCTCACACTTTTACAAATATCTCCTGTTATGGAGGGGGTGATGGAAAAATAGACATAACAGTTTCAGGAGCAACTCCTACCTATACGTATAGCTGGAAAAATGAGTTGGGTGATATTGTAAGTACGGATCAAGATATTACTAATGTGCCAGCTTCAGTTTATACTGTTACCATCTCGGATCAACATAATTGTACTAAGGTAATTACTCAGGAATTAAAACAGCCCTCATCACCTATAGCCGTTATAGAAGATAAAGTCGATGTTAAGTGTTATGCGGAAAATACGGGTGAAATAGAGTTGAAAACTACTGGCGGAACAAGTCCGTATAGCTATAATTGGACGACAGGTCAAATCACTAGCCATATCACAGGATTAGTTGCAATGACATACAATTATGTAGTCACAGACAGTAAGGCTTGTACTTATTCAAAATCAGTACAAATAACTCAACCTGCTCAGCCACTTAATGTAGTCGAGTCTAAATCTGATGTGATTTGCTTTGGAGAATCAAATGGAAATGTAAATTTGAATGTTACCGGCGGAACAACTCCATATTCATACAAATGGAAAAATGGATTATATAATTTGAGTAATACTAATAAAGACTTAATAGGATATCCTGCAGAAAGCTATAATTATATCGTAACAGACGGAAATGACTGTATTCAAACAGGAATTATCACGATCAATGAACCGCCAAAATTAAAGAGCGAAATAACAGGTGTTGACATTCTTTGTAAATACGGAAACACTGGATCCGTAGATTTAACTGTTACAGGTGGAGTTACTCCTTATAGTTACAATTGGAATAACTTTGAAGTAACGGAAGATTTATCGGCATTATCTGCCGGTTATTATGAAGTGGAAGTATTGGATTACCATAATTGCTTAATCTCAAACCATATAATTCTTGAAGAACCACTAGATAGTCTTTCTTACACTTTTGAAAAACAAGATGTTCTTTGCAATGACGGTCATGATGGAAAAATAGCGATTAATGTTGAAGGGGGAACATTTCCCTACTTTTACAATTGGTCAAATGGGGATACTTTAGCAAATATCAAACAAATTACATCAGGAAACTACACTTTCATAGCAACTGATAATAACGGTTGCTTAATATCTGATTCAATTGTAATTAATCAACCAAATGTTTTGCTATTAAATGAACAAATCACACCTGTTACCTGCTATGGCTTAGCCGATGGGATTATAGATATTACACCTACTGGAGGAACGAAACCTTATCGCTATACTTGGTTAAATTCTGATTTTGTTTTATCTGCTCAAACAGAAGACATCAATGGTTTTCCAAAAGATACTTATCAACTAGAAATAATCGATTCAAATGGTTGTTTTAATGAGGTTTATTTAGCTATTCCTGAGCCTGACAAATTAAGCCTATCGTACACTACTGACATCGTAAGTTGTGCGGGAGAAGGAGATGGTAACATTTTCGTTACCATTACTGGAGGAAACCCTGCTTATAATACAATGTGGTCAAATGGTTCAACAACACAAGATTTATTAAACATTCACGCTGGAGAATATCACCTTACTGTAGAAGATCAAAAAGGATGTACGGATTCGTTATCCGTTGATATTACAGAACCAAGTCCAATAAGTATCCAATTTGAAGTTACAGAAGTGAGTTGTATCGACCAGTATGACGGAACAGCAACCGCTATTCCAATAGGAGGAAACGGTGGCTATCATTATAACTGGACAAGTGGAGCAAATACAAGTTTAGCTGACAAGTTAGAAGGTAAGGTGTACTCGGTAACCGTAGTAGATATATTAGGTTGCTCAGAAACTGATTCTGTCCACATACCGGTTAATAGTTCAGGGTGTATAAATCCTGTGAATACTTTTACTCCTAATGGAGATAACTATAATGATTTATGGGTGATTGATAATATGTATTTATACTCAGAAGCTGAATTAAAAGTATTTAATAAATGGGGGAACTTAGTCTATAATCAAAAAGGGATTTATGATCCTTGGGATGGAAAAGTAAATGGTGTTAACTTACCCTCAGAAGTGTATTATTACATTATTGATTTAAATAAAGAGGATAGAAAACCACTAATAGGAAATATTACAATTATAAGATAACATATATGAAAAAGATTTTATTTATACTTTTTACCATTTTTGCTTTTTCAGCATTTTCGCAACAGATAGCATTACATTCACAATATCTGTTTAATGATATGTTGATTAATCCAGGAGCAACAGGAAGCAAAGATTACATTCCAATACAATTTAACTTTAGAAAACAGTGGACAAATTTCCCAGGGTCCCCTACAACGCAAGTGCTTTCTGCAAGTTCTAAAATTGGTAAAAACATGGGCTTTGGAGGAACTATTTATAATGATGTCGCAGGACCTAGCCGTATAACGGGAGCAAATATTAATACTGCATATCATCTTCAATTGGATAAACAAAATAAGCACCGCATTGGATTAGGCATTGGTGTCAACTTATCACAACACTATATTGATATCAATAAAATTGTAACATATCTTCCTAACGACCCAGCTATAGGGAGAGGATATAATAATAAATTAGTACCAGACGTAAACTTCGGTGCCTTCTACTATTTCGAAGATAAGGGATATGCTGGTATTTCTGCCCATAATTTAGTGCAGTCTAAGAAAGACTTGTTTGATTTTGAATATAAATTATACAATCCACTAGCAAGGACTTATTATGTATATGGAGGTTATAATTTTCAAGTAGGTAAAAAGTCAATAATAAAAACATCTACGTTACTGCAAATTATTGAAACAGGGACATTACAATTAGATGTTACGGCACTTTATGAATGGAATAATCTATTCTGGTTAGGCGCATCTTTTAGACATAAAGACGCAGTCGCAGCACTATTTGGAGTTAAATTAGGAATATTTAGCCTAGGTTATTCATACGATTTTACACTCTCAGATATTAGAAAATATTCTCAGGGCTCTCATGAAATATTCTTAGAAATACAATTAAATAAGAACAAGGGACAAAATGACGACAATAGAACTCCTTGGTTAAAACGAAACAGAATTTATTCTCCAAGTATAAAATGAAAGGAATAGGATTATTATTTACCCTCTTTTTTACTTTAAACTCCTTTTCTCAAACAATACCTACAGCCAACAATTGGTTTGACAAGTATGAGTATGGGAAAGCAGCGTCTAGTTATGAAGAAATTTCAGACAAGTCATTACTATCACCATTAGACTTACAGAGGTGGTGTTACGCTAGTTTTATATCAGAAAATTATGAGAAAAGCTATCAATTATCAGACTCACTTATAAAGGATAGAAATACGTCAGTTTTCTTCTACTATGTCCATGCTTTTTCTGCTATGTCTATTCAAAAATATAAAATAGCAGAAGAATCATTTAAACTTTACAAAACAAAAGATTCAGAGTTTTTTGTTGATACACTTATCGCATCGTGTGAACAAATTCCAACATGGCTACCTGAAGAACATGTTGAACTTAAAACGCTATCTTTTAATGGATCTAAAGCAGATTTGTCTGGAGTATCTTATAAAAAAGATTTAATCGTTTTTCATGAAACAGGAATCGATCAATTCAGAGATCAAGTGGCAGATACATTGTTAGAAAATACCGAGTTATTATTTGCAAGACCAAGCGTTTTTTCTCCAGTATCAAATCAAATTCAGCTATTTAATATTCCTGATGAATTCAAAAATCACAATGTAATTTCATTGGCTATTGATAGTTCAACAAACGAAGTTTATGTAACAATGAACAATCCTATCGATCAAAATGAATTTTTAAGATCTCCTCATATTTATAAAGGGAAGCTGACTAACGACTCTCTCGAAAACTTGCAACCTTGGATATATTCTGGATTAGAAGACTCTTCATCAACGGCACATGCGACAATTAATAGCTCCTCAAATTTCGTAGTCTTTTCAAAGCAGGGTGATAAAACACAAGGCGCTGATTTGTATTACACGCATAAGAAAAATGGATTATGGGATAAACCACAACCGATTATTAGTTTGAATACCAATCAAGACGAAATGTACCCTCTTTTTATAGGTGATTCACTCTTATCTTTTGCTTCAAATGGGCGAGTTGGTTACGGCGGTCTAGATATCTATTTGACAACTATAAATGAAACTACTATCGGTGAAATAAAGCATTTAAAAACCCCTATAAACAGTGTGAGTGATGATTTTAACTTTACCTATTACTTATCAGAAGATGATGCTTATTTTACCTCTAATAGAAAAGGCGGAAAGGGAGATGATGATGTTTATTACATCAAATTGAAAGAATCAACTCCAATAGACACAACTGAAGAAGATCATACATTTGATGATTGGCAAGACATTGTTGTTTATTTTGATTTTGATAAGTCTACATTAAAAGAAAAAGAACAAAGAAAAATAGACAATATAATTGCGTATAAAAAAGCCTTTGACCACATAGAATTATCTGTCGAAGGGCATTGTGATAGTCGGGGAGTAGAAGGCTACAATATGAATTTAGGTCAAAAAAGAGCAAATACTGTTCAAGATGTTTTAGTCTCGCTTGGAATAAGTAAAACAAGAATAAATGCTATTTCAAAGGGAGACAGAGAGCCCGCTATAAATTGTAAAGGAACGTGTGATGAAAAGCAGCACCTTTTAAATAGGTTTGTAAGAATTAAATTAGTGCGTTAATAAACAATAAAAATTTAAATAGAAATATGAGAGTACTTATCTTTATTAGTTTTTTATTCATCTCCATAACGTCTTTTGCTCAATTAAAAGAGGCCTACTTTCAATATAACATTGAGTTAGAAGCTGTAGATAGTTCTGTCCAAGCAAAACAAACGGTTGCCATGTTGAGAAATAGTAAAATGGAATTATATTTTGCACCTAACAAGACACGAATGGATTTCAAAATGGGAGGAATAAGCATGACTTCTGTTATTATGGACAGAGATAAAGATGTTGTTCTTTCTCTAAATGAAAGTTTTGCAGGAAAAAAGGCAATGTTAGGAAAGCCTAATGATCCTTCAGAAGTGAAAAACTCAAATGCTAAGACAACTACTTTTACTGATCAAAAAACCATCCTTGGATACAAATGCACGAAATTTGTTGTTGAAGAAAATGGCGTTACAACGGTATATTGGATAACAAAAGATATTCAAATTGATTCGAAAGATCAGGCGATCCTAAACACGAACTTACCTGGTTTTCCAGTAGCGTTTAGCAAAGTGGAAGATGGCGTCAAAATGAGCTTTCAATTAACGAATATAAAAGAAAAACTAGACAATCCAATAGAATCAATATTCTTTACTGACGTTCCAGCAGGATTTACTTTAATAAAAGGAAATTAATTCTTAATCCCGCGTTTCTGCTATACTCTTCAAGATAATTTCTCCTGCTTTTATAATTTCTTCTTCGGTAATATTTATCGGTGGTGAAAGGCGAAAGGAATTCGGATGAGACAAGAACCAAAAACTAATCAGTCCGTATTCTAAGCAGCGCTTCACGACTTTTTCCACGCGTTCGAATGATTTCATGTCGAAGGCAAACATCATTCCTGCACGACGCGATTCAATGATTTCTGAATCAGCGGCAATTATCTTCTCTAAAAGTGCACCTAAACGTTCTACCTCATCGAAGTCAATGTCGTTGGTTAATACGTCCAAGAAGGCTGCTGCCGAAGCTGTAATCAAAGGATGACCACCAAAAGTAGTGATGTGTCCCAACATGGGGTCGTAGGTGAATTTCCATAGTTTATCTTTGTCAGAAACAAGGGCGCCAATCGGTAATCCACCGCCTAATGCTTTTCCTAAGGTTAAAATATCAGGAACGACTCCAGAACGTTCAAAGGCAAATGCTTTTCCTACACGTCCCATGCCGCATTGTATTTCATCGAAAATCAATTGTGCACCGGTTTCATTGCACCGCTTGCGCAATGCTTGTAAAAATTCCTTGGTAGATTCTCTAACACCTGCGTCTCCTTGAATGGTTTCAATGATCACGCCCGCTGTTTTGGTGGAAATTTGGTTTAAATCGTCTATGTTGTTATGTTGTAGAAATCGAACATCGGGCAATAATGGTCGAAAAGGAGCTTTCTTGGTTTCATTTCCAGAAACACTCATCGAACCATGCGTACTTCCGTGATACGAACCTCTGAACGAAACCAGTTCTGTTCTTCCTGTGATACGTTTCGCTAATTTCAACGCGGCTTCATTGGCTTCTGTTCCAGAATTAACGGGATAAACGCAGTTTAAATTCGCTGGTAAAAGTGCTGTTAAACGTTCGGCAAAATCAATGTTCGGCTGTTGAATGTATTCGCCCCAAACCATGCAGTGTAAATACTTGTCGGTTTGGTCTTTGATGGCTTGCACCACTTTTGGATGTCTATTGCCGATGTTATTGACCGCAACGCCTGCAATCATATCCATATAGGCTTTGCCGTTTTTATCGTAGACGTACAAACCTTCTGCTCGCGCGACTTCGATTAAATACGGCGTTTGATTGGTTTGCCCAAGCTTGCTGAGAAAAAATGCTTCGTTATTCATACCTCATCCATAAAAAAAGCGTCTTTTCAGACGCTCTATAATTACTTTCTTAAAAATGCTTTTTGAGCAGCTTTGACGATATCTGGTGTGTCAATTCCGTATTTTGCCATAAGCTCCATCGGTGTTCCTGATTCGCCAAATGTATCGTTGACCGCTACAAATTCTTGTGCCACCAAATCATTTGTCACCACCACTTTCGCAACCGATTCACCTAAACCTCCGTTAATCATGTGTTCTTCTGCCGTTACCACACAACGGGTTTTTGCAATTGATTTTAAAATCGCTGCTTCATCCAACGGTTTGATGGTGTGCATATTAATCAACTCGGCAGAAATACCTTTTTCTTCTAATTCCTTTACTGCTTCAATCGCTTTCCAAACCATGTGTCCACAAGCAATAATCGTTACATCTGTTCCTTCTACCAAAACATCTGCTTTTCCAATTTGGAATTTTGATTCTTCAGCAGTGAAAATTGGCATTACTGGACGACCGAAACGCAAATAAACAGGTCCTTCGTGATCTGCAATGGCAATCGTTGCTTGTCGTGTTTGTTCATAATCGCAAGGAACGATAACGGTCATATTCGGTAACATTTTCATCATACCGATATCTTCCAAAACTTGATGCGTCGCACCATCTTCGCCTAATGTTAATCCAGCGTGAGATGCACAGATTTTTACGTTTTTATTGGAATAAGCTACCGATTGACGAATTTGGTCATATACACGGCTCGTTGAGAAATTGGCAAACGTTCCAGTAAACGGAATTTTTCCACCAATGGTCATTCCTGCTGCCAAACCAATCATATTTGCTTCAGCAATACCAACTTGAAAAAAGCGCTCCGGATGATTGTCTTTAAACGCATCCATTTTTAATGAACCTGTTAAATCGGCACAAAGAGCAACGACGTTTGGATTCTTTTCACCCAAAATGCGCAATCCTTCTCCAAATCCAGAACGTGTGTCCTTATTCCCGTAAATTTTAAATTCTTTCATAACTTATAATGATATCAATATGGATTTATTCGACATTATTTTAAACTCTTTTTGCTTGTATAAATCAGTCGTTTTTAGCTTTTTAGTTCTGTACACTAATCTATATTCTCCTGGCTGTAATTGGAATTGTCCGTCCTTACTATTCGCATCGAGGTTGATGACCCATTCCCATTCTTTTTTGTCGTTTAACACAAACAATTGGGCAATCGCATGACTATTGAAACGATAGCTAACAATTCCTGGAGCTGGAATGGTAATCGTTGTTGTAGTGGATTGTTCTACGGTTATTGTCTTTGTGATACGTGGTAAGGTAAGAATTTCCAATTGGTATTTCCCAACAATGTACTTATCTGTCGCCTCTAAATTTTGAACATTAAGTGTTTTGTTATCGAGCGAAACAATTCGAGATTGAATGAACAGCGCCTTATTTGAAGTAGGGCTTGAAACTTTTACAAATCCTTGGGGGGCATCAATCTTAATCGTGTTGTGCTGATTTTTTAGAATGGTAACATCTTTCTTGTAAACCGTTGGAATGGTGTGAACTTCAATGTCATATTTTGTATTTGGATCTAATTTCAAGGTATCTGGAAGACCTTTTGCATTCAGCGTGTGAATAAATGAATATCTTAATTTCTTAGTTCCCGCTTCATACATATACACAGAAACATCTGTTTCAGTCGGTTTTTTAGAAATGTCATTCAAATCAATTTGAACCGTACAATCGTTGATGGTTTTCTGTAAAATATTCTCTAGTGCTGCTTTAAATTCCATTTTGGTTTCCGCTTGCGAATATTCTCCTATACATTTGAATTTTTCCAAATAGGATAAGTCCAATCCTAAACCAATAACAAACGGTGTGACATTAATGTTTTTATCGCGCAGTTTCTTTGCGATAACACAAGGCTCACCATCACAGGCTTCTAGTCCGTCGGTAATTAAAATGATGATGTTTTTTGCTGTCGCATTTGGAAAATCACTGGCTGCGGCTTCTAGTGAACGTGCAATAGGAGTCGTTCCTTTTGCCTGAATACGATAAAGCACACCACGAATGGTACTGAAATTATTCGGCCCGAATGGCACTTCTAATTTGGTGTCATCGCAATCCTGATACGTTGGTGTTACAATGGATTGATGGCCATAGACGCGCAAAGCCATCTCCAAATTAGGTATGTCTTTGATGCTATCCATGCTTCTGAGTAGTAATTCTTTCGCTGCGGTAATTCGGGTTTGTCCGTCCCACATGGCGTTCATACTATTCGAAGCATCGAGAATAAATAAAATACGTGTCATTCCCTCTTGAGCAGAAGCTTGATAGCCTGCTAAACTCAGTAAAAATAGAAGTATGACTCTCTTTAATCGCATATTAAAAATCGCCTAGTGTTTCCTCTAATTGGTTTAGTGCCGAAGCCAACTGTTCCGCATTTGGAGCGGATCCATGCCATTTGTGCGTTCCCATCATGTAATCTACTCCTTGACCCATTTCTGTTGTCATCAGTATCATGATTGGTTTGCCTTTTCCAGTTTGTGCCTTTGCTTCAGCCATTACTCTTTTCATATCGTCAAAATCGTGACCATTCATTTCGAGTGTAAACCAGCCAAAAGCTTGCCATTTTCCTTTTAAGTCACCTAATGAAAGAACATCGTCCACATTACCGTCAATTTGACGACCGTTATAATCGATGGTAGCTATAATATTGTCTACTTTTTTCGCAGCACCGTAGATAGCCGCTTCCCATATTTGACCTTCTTGTAATTCACCATCTCCGTGAAGACTAAACACCAAACTGTTGTCGTTGTTTAATTTTTTTGCTTGTGCCGCTCCTAAAGCAACCGATAATCCTTGTCCCAAAGAACCAGAAGCGATTCGAACACCTTCTAAATGTTCAGCCGTTGTTGGATGTCCTTGAAGACGGGAATTTAATTTTCTGAATGTTGCCAATTCCGCTACTGGAAAATAACCAGAATGCGCTAATACACTATAAAATACTGGAGAAATATGACCATTAGATAAAAAGAATAAATCTTCATTGATACCGTCCATTGAGAAATTCTTTGGATTGTGTTTCATGGTGTCAAAATACAATAGCGTCAAGAAATCGGCACAGCCTAACGAACCTCCAGGATGTCCAGAACTTACGGCAGCAACCATTCTTACGATATCTCTTCTTACTTGTGATGCTATTCTTTTTAATTCTACAGATTCCATATAATTCGATATTTGTCTCAAAATTAGCTTTTTTTAGAGAATTCCTCCCATGAATTTGAGAAAATTAAGGGAAATGATGGTTTAATAGGAAGTATATAATTTCTAAAGAAAAATAAGCTGTTATTTTAGATGAATTCGTCTTTTACACCATTTTTCAGCGAATAAAAATTCGGCGACGAGGTTTTTATTTCTTTTTCCCGGAGAAAATGAAAGGAGAAAAATATTTCTTCCTCCCGCGCTACAATCACTCGATAACAAAGAAGAAGAATCTAAAATATTGATTTATTACTCCCTTTAACACATAGAATCTTACCAAAACGAAAAGAATATCAATCCCTCTTTTCCATTTCCTCCAAATACTACCACTCAACCTCTTTATGCTCCACTAATAAAATTTATGTCCCACGTTTACAGTAAAATGATTTACTTTTGACATACTTAAAAATTTAAAATCATGACAGATAATAATGTTCGTAAAGTATCTTTTTGGAGGATTTTCTTCCCTGCATTAGTTGCTTTATTAGTTGGGTCGATCATTTCGATCTTTTTCTTCTTTTCTACTTTAGGTGGATTCATTGACAAATACTTTGGCGGTAGCGGAGATGCGAATAGTAATTTGAAGGATAAGACTTTCCTTTATATGAAATTTGACCAATCTGTTGGAGATGTTGGATACAATCGTATCAATACGTCTAGTTTCTCTTTGGAACAACAACAAGGATTGGGTGAAATCATCTACGGATTACAGAAAGCGAAGAATGACAAGAAAATCAAAGGAATTTTTATTGAAACCGGTCAGATTAGCAGTGGTTATGGAAATTTATTGGAGTTAAGAGAAGTCATTAAGGATTTTGAAAAATCCGGTAAAAAAGTAGTCTTTTATGCAAAAGGTGAAGTCGTTACAACAAAAGCACTTTATCTAGCAACTGTTACAAAGGATAACTATATTTTCCCAGAAAGTAATGTCGAGTTTTTAGGATTGAGTTCTGAGATGATGTTCTTCAAAAATATGTTGGATAAATTCGACATCGAAGTGGAAGTAATTCGTGGAGAAGGAAACGACTTTAAAAGTGCCGTTGAACCTTTCTTTAGAACAAATATGAGTGATTCTAGCCGTTTACAAGTATCTCGTTTTATGAATGGACTTTGGGACAAGATGTTAACAGACATTTCAAAAGACAAAAACGTTTCTGTTGCTAATTTAAACACGTATGCGTCTGAAGCGAAAATTTTAAATGGAAAAGACGCCGTGAAATTCGGTTTGTTTGCCGCTACAAAATACCGCGATGAAGTATTAGATATGCTGAAAGATTATGCAGGAATCGATAAAGATAAAGAAGTAGAATTTTACAGCTTTGAAAAATATGCTCGTACGGAATACAACAAAGAAGTGAAACTTCAAAAAGGAAAGGAATCGATTGCGTTAATTTTTGCAGAAGGTGATATTACAACTGACGGAAATGGTATTTCTTCTACGAACTTATGTCGCTATATCCGTGAAGCAAGAACGAATGACAACATCAAAACAATCGTTTTAAGAGTGAATTCACCAGGAGGTTCAGCCCTAGCATCTGAAGAAATTTGGAGAGAAGTGAAATTGGCAGCAGATAAGAAGAAAGTCTATGTTTCCATGGGGAATTTAGCCGCTTCTGGAGGATATTACATTTCATCAGCAGGAACACGCATTTTCGCTGACCCAACAACTATCACCGGTTCTATCGGTGTTTTCGGTGTGATTCCTAACTTCGGAACAGCATTGAACAAACATTTAGGTGTTACCTTCGACGGTGTGAAAACGAATAAATTTGGTAGTATTTCATTGATGCGTAAATTATCACCGGAGGAATTAGCGATTGTTCAACGTGGTGTGAATTCTATTTACGATCAATTCATTCAACGCGTTTCTGACGGTCGAAAATTACCACAAGACAAAGTGAGAGCGATTGCAAAAGGACGTGTTTGGTTAGGTGTTGACGCTATAAATAACGGATTAGTAGATGAGTTCGGAGGATTAGTAGCCACCTTAAACTACGCGAAAAAACAAGTGGGCGATCTTCCAGTTGTAGTTTGGCCAAAAGTGAAAGACAACGACTTACGTGACATCTTAGACATGTTGAAAGACGAAGATGAGAATATGAGTTCTGCGAAAGTCTCAGACGAAGTATTGAATTATTATAAAGAAATCAAAAACTTAGAGAACAAGTTCGGTATTCAAATGAGAATGCCATTCGAGTTGAAACTTTGATAGAGAAATAATTTTAGAGAAAGGTTGGTTTCAGTTGAAATCAACCTTTTTTTGTGGAGCACTGTTAGTTTTGTGGAGGATTGTCTTAAACGTAGGCAATGTTCTCAATTATCGGATAATCCAATTTCTAACTATAACTTATTGAAAAACAGCAGTTATTTTATTTTTTAATTTAATAAACATCTGTATTTTTTGTATCTTTTGAACGTGAATTTTGTTCTTTGAAATCCTAAACAATTAAAAAGAGCAAGGAACAAACGGCTTTACACGGAATTTTACATATAATGCAGGACACAATACCCTGCAAAAATAGAAACACGGACACCCACGCTCATTGAAGATTTTACATACGATGCGTGCGGAAACCAACTAACAGCAGGTACAACACGAAATTACGTTTGGAACGCAGGCAACCAATTAATTACGTATTACAATCAAGCAGGAAGTGCTGACCCAACTATTTTTGCGCAGTACGATTATTCGGGCATGAACCGAGTGAGTAAGCTCGTAAAAACAGGGACAACTTATGAACACACGCCGAATATGACAAGATAGATGCAAACACAATTTAAAATTAATATTTTCATTACTTATCGAGAATTACGAAAACGAGCATTATCCAATTGAAGCACCAGATCCAATCGAAGCAATAAAAATCAGAATGAAAGAATTAAATCTACGTCAAAAAGATTTAGTTGGAATAATCGGTGGAAAAAGTCGCGTGTCAGAAATTCTAAATAGAAAGAAAAAATTGACGGTCGATATGATTCGTGAATTAGAACGAATACTTCAAATTTCAGCTTCGGTATTGGTCAATAATTATCAACTTGAGATGGAGTAATGAATTGAGTAAGTTCATCATTCTCTAAAACCCTCTCAATCAATACTTTTCTTCCGCCAATTCATCAGCACAATCGCCAAAAGAATCAGCACAATTCCAACCCATTGTGTTAGAATCACTTTTTCATGAAGTAAAACAAAAGCCATCATCACCGAAACTGGCAATTCCAGCGACGTAACAATACTTCCCAAGCCTAGACCAGTATTTGGAAAACCTTTGTTGTGAAAAATTGGTGGAATGACGGTGCCAAATAACGCTAATATCAAACCATAGGTGTAGAAAATAGAGAAGTCAAACGGACGGACGTTAGAACTGTTTTTTGCTAATAATTCGCTGATAAAGTCAAAATGCAAAGGACCAATTTGGGCAAAAAATAGATAAACGAAAATGAGCACACTTCCACCTAAAAGCATTAAAAGGCTTTTCTTAACGGGTGGTAAATGATTGGCGATTTTATTGGATGTAAACATGGTGACTGTATAAGAGCCCGCTGCCATCAATCCCCAAAAAAGGCCTTTTATATCTAAATTAACGGTTGTATTTATAGCATTGGTGGCAAATACAGTCCCGATTAATACAATCATCGTCGCAATGACTTTACGACTACTTGGAAATTGTTTGTTCAGAATGCTTTCCACTGCTACACTAAACCAAACTGATTGCATTAATAAAACAATAGCGATAGAAACATCTAAATACTGAACCGATAAATAATAAAATAAACTCGTTCCACCGTACGAAGTTCCAGCTAATAAAAGTTGTCGGACGTCTTTCTTAGTCGTTTTAGAATAGCTTTTAGTCGTTGTTTTAGATTGAATTTGGTGTAAAATAAACAATCCAACAATTCCTAAGATAAATTGTGATGTTGTTACTTCTGCTGTCGTAAAACCATCTTTATAAGCGAGTTTTACAAACGTGGCGAGCATTCCATAAAACGAGGCGCCAAGTGCAACGAAGATAACTCCTTTAAAAACGTTTTTATTTTTCATTGTTTGTAAACGGTTCAAAAGTAGTTGGATTTAAGAGTCAATAAAAAGAATTCATTTACTTTTAGTCTTTCTCCTCGATGGTAATCTTTTTCGTGATTTTTATTTTCCGCTTTTTTAGTTTCTTATTTTCGCCTAATAAAACGCCCCAAGGTTTTAAACTATCGACATGGTCGAAAATAATCTTCAAAATAGCGAGTGCTGGAATACACAATAACATGCCCGAAATTCCCCATAATTGTTCGCCAATTAATATTCCTAAGAACGTAAATAACGCATTGATTTTCACTTTTGAACCAACGACGAAAGGCAGAATGATATTTCCATCAACGGCATGTATTCCCAGATAACCAATTAAAACATACAGACTCGTAATTGGTGTAGCTATAGCAAACGCGATGAAGCAAGAAATCAGTAATGAAGTAACAATCCCAATATACGGTATAACGTTCAGCAGTCCTGTGAGAATACCTAATAAAAGCGCATATTTCACCCCAACTATCATCAACATCAACGTCGTTAGTGTGGAGACAATGAAAATTTGGATACTCAGTCCAATAATATAACTTTTTGTCATGTGGCGAATTTCACCTACTACTTCTATCACCTTACTTTTATGCTCATCGGCAAAAACACCGACAATAAATGCATTCAATATTCTTCGATAATTGAGAATAAAAATAAAGAAGAAAATAAAGAACAGTAGAAAGGCAAAACCACTCGTAAAGATGTCAAATGTGACGCTTAAGATCTCACCAGATGATGACAGCAGCTTATCGAACGCCATGTCTATATAGCTAAATTGTTTGTCAGCATTAACGTTAAAGGTCGTGTTAATCCAATTTTGCAAACTTTGAAAGGTATCGTTAAATTGTATCTGTAAAAGAGGGATATCTTTACTAAAATCCGTGAGTTGTGTGCTGAAAAAATAACCTAACGCTGTTAATAAAAAGAGTATTAGTGATATGGCGAAAAGTGTCGACAGTCCTCTTGGAAAACGAAGTCGTCTTTCTAAAAAATCAGCAAAGGGTAAAAAAAGTAATGCTAATAAAAATGCCAGAAAAAAAGGCG
>CAZDAR010000024.1:0-38270 GCA_964503665.1 uncultured Flavobacteriales bacterium | reverse complement strand
CGGATTGATTCATATTTCTGAATTCTCTTGGGAGAAAGTAGACAAGATGGAAAGTGTGGTGAAAGAAGGCGAAATATTGACTTTCAAAGTAGTAGGAAAAGATCCTAAAACTAGAAAATGGAAATTGTCTCGCAAGGTTTTACTTCCAAGACCAGAAAAAACAGAAAACAAATCAGCTGAATAAGCTTTTTTAATAAGAATGGAAATCCCTTTGTGAAAACAGAGGGATTTTTTTGTGGACTTCGTTTAATTTCACTTTTTGTGTAATTTTTTCTATTATTTAGCGTTATTTTGTACTATGCACTCAATACTCCAACTTCGATATTTTTTTGTAATAGCTATTTTGTTGCTACTTGTTGACAGTGCTTATGCTCAGAAATTCACCACTAAGTCACGGACAGAGTTAGGATTTATGCTTGGAGGAAGCCACTATTTTGGTGATTTGAATCAAGAGAAACAATTTCGTTTCACTTCTCCCGCGGGGCAGTTCTTGATGCGTTACACGCTTAATTCTCGTGTAGTTGTTCGTACAAATATTGGTATAGGAAAAGTATTTGGAGACGATTCTAAAAGCTCGAACCCATTGTTAGTCAATAGAAATTTATCATTTAAGTCCATTATTGCAGAGGTTTCTTCAGGTGTTGAATTTCATTACCTAAAGTATCAGTTAGGACATCGAAAATATTCGTTCACACATTATATCCTCACGCAAATTGGCGTCTTTTACATGAATCCCAAAGCGAAGATAGATGGTTCATGGTATAACTTGCGAGACATTGGAACTGAAGGGCAGGGTACAGCGTTAAGTTCTGAAAAACGGTATAGTTTAATTCAACTTTGTATTCCTTTAGGTTTAGGATTTAAATTTTCACCGACCGATCGCTTTAGTATAGGTTTGGAATATGGTATTCGTATGACCTTCACCGATTATTTAGACGATGTGAAGAATAGTACTTACGTACTCAAAGCTCGTATGAGTGAAGAAAGTAGTCCGATTGCAGCCGATTTATCGAATCGAAGTTTAGATCAAAATGATTATGGTGTGAGGGGAAATTCTAAAACAAAAGATTGGTATGCTTTCTTTGGATTAACGATGACTATTCAGATAGGTAAACACAACAATTGCGTTCAGCCGTCTCGATAATAGCTTGTAATGAAATGGTGTCAATTCCCTGCTTCTCTTTGTAATTGCTTTAGATTCGTAATTTCTATTTTACGAACATGAATTTCAATCAAGTTATCTTCTTTAAATTCTTTTAAAAGACGAATAACAGTCTCGGTCGCAGTACCAACAAAGTTTGCCATATCCTCACGAGAGAGGTTAATCATTTCTTCTTCGTATATGTTTTTTAAGACTAGTAATACCGTAGCTAAACGCTCGCGAACTGTTTTTTGAGCCATATCTTTAATGAAGATAGCGCGCTCTCCCAATTCTAACGAAAGATTCCTTAAAACCGATTGTAGTAAAATTGGCTTTGTTTCTAAGTGCTTGTAAAATTCTTCTTTTTTAATAAAACAGATGTTGCAGTCTTCTAGTGCAGTTCCTGAGAGTTTATAGGGCTCATCGCTGAACAGTGATCTAAATCCAATTACTTCTCCTTGTTTGGCGATGTGAATAATTTGTTCTTTGCCATTCTCTCCAATGGAATAGATTTTTACTTTTCCGCTATTGATACAAAAAACGCCTCTTGGATAAGTATCCTCTATGAATACTGGTTGATTCTTTTTATAAAACGAGCTTGTCTTTTCATTATCCAACTGACGCAAATCCTCTCCACTAAAAGATTGGAATAAGGAACAATCTTTCACAGAACAGGTTTCACAGCTGACATTTTTGTGAGACTTATCCATCATTTAGCACTGATTTTTTGATAAAGGTAATTAAAAAAAATATAAATGTCATTGTAATGTCAAAGTCAATAAAATCTTTCATTCAAATTAAAGTCAAAACTATAAGAATTCATCTCTATACAATTGTAAATAATGAACAAAATAGCACTATTTATTGCACTGTTCAACCGCTAATAATTCCTATATTTGCACGTTATTTATTTATCCAATATAGCTTTAAGTCCTTTTCTTATCGCAAACGCTTAATTAGATTGCTAATAAATTATAGTATATGAAAAAAATCACAGTGATATTCATTTTATTCCTATCGTTTCAGACATTTGTGACTGCACAACAGAAAACAAAATTGACCAATGTCGTAGTGGTTGGTTTATTCGATCGGAAAGATGAACGTTTTCAAATGGAAATTCTTCTCTCTGAAATCCTATTGGAAAATAACATTAAAGCAAAAGCATCCTTGAATTATTTGAAAGAAGGTTCTGATATTTCCACTTTTGCCAATGATTCTGTGCAACAAGCTATTCAGGCGAGTGGATTTGACACCTACATCCTATTTTCTGTTAGAGGCTATGAAACGAAATTTAAACCAGCTTCTCAAATATACACGTTAGAGGAAGAATTAAAGCTAGGACATCTTTTTCCTATTTATCGGGAGGAGGTATCGAACGTTACTTTTGAGTTTAAAGTGTATAGAGGAAATGAAATGATTGATTATCATTTGCTTAAAGTTCCTTCATCTTCCAAAGAGGGAATGATCAAGAAATTCCGAATTAAATCAAAAAAACTCATTAAAAAATATTGGTAAGATGCTATATTCAATGACCGGTTACGGTAAGGCAATAGGAACTGTCGCTAACAAAACAATCAGTGTGGAAATACGGACCCTTAACAGTAAGACAACAGACGTTTATGCTAAGATTCCAAATCAGTACAAAGAATTAGAATTAGCCTTCAGACAGACTGCAAGTGAGGCACTTAAGCGAGGGAAAATAGACGTAATAGTTACAGTAGATTCTACTTTGGATAGTGCGCCAACACAAATCAATAAGGCATTAGCGAAAGCTTACTATGACGATCTAAAAAGCACGAATGATATAATCGGACAAAATGAGGTAGATTATTTATCACTTATTCTTCGTATGCCTGAAATCTTTATTCTTTCTGAAACGGAATTAACGAATGAAAATAAAGTCACAATAGTTGATATTGCTAAAAAAGCATGTGAATTGGTCAACGAATTTCGCCGTCAAGAAGGTGTTGCATTAGAGAAAGAGTTTACAGCATATATTGAAGAGATTCGTTCTTTATTGGGACAAGTTGGACAGTATGAAGATGAACGAATTGATAGCGTTCGTCAGCGAATATTAAAAGGATTAGATGAAATCGGTACGTATGACGAAACGCGTTTTCACCAAGAATTGATTTTCTATCTAGAGAAATTAGACGTTTCTGAGGAGAAAATGCGTTTAACGAATCATTTGGATTATTTCTTAAAAACGATACGCGAAGAAAATGAGCCTGGAAAGAAATTAGGTTTTATTGCTCAAGAAATCGGTCGGGAGATTAATACCTTAGGGAGTAAGTGTAATCATTCTGAGATTCAGAAGTTAGTGGTAAATATGAAAGATTTGCTCGAAAAGATAAAAGAACAAGTATTAAATACGTTGTAATGGAATCTTTACAAAAAGGTAAATGTGTTATTTTCTCTGCTCCTTCTGGTGCTGGAAAGACGACTATTGTTCATGCGTTGTTAAAGCAGATAGACGATTTAAAGTTTTCTGTTTCAGCATGTAATAGAAAGGCTCGAAAGAATGAAAAGAACGGAGTTGATTATTACTTTTTGTCCACTGAAGAATTTAAAAAAAGAATTGAAAAAGAGGCATTCATTGAATGGGAAGAAGTCTATAAAGACCATTTTTACGGAACTTTAAAGAGCGAAGTACAGCGTATTTGGGATGATGGGAAAGTGGTTATTTTTGATGTGGATGTGATTGGAGGATTGAATTTGAAAGAAAAGCTAGGTGGTCAAGCATTAGCTGTTTTTGTGGCTCCTCCATCTATTGAAGTATTAGAGAAAAGATTGCGTTATCGTTCGACAGAAACTGAAGAAAAAATTCAAATCCGTCTTTCGAAAGCAAAATACGAGATGTCGTTTGTCGAAAAATTTGATACTATTGTCGTTAATGAGGTTTTAGAAGAGGCTGTTGCTGAAGCTAAAATAAAGGTGGAACAATTTATTTATTCATGAAAGTAGGATTGTTTTTTGGTTCTTTTAATCCGATTCATGTCGGTCATTTGATTTTGGCTAATCATATCGTTAACAATTCTGACTTAGACCAAATTTGGTTTGTTGTTTCACCTCATAATCCATTGAAGGAGAAAAAAAGTTTACTGGCGGATTATCATCGCTATGCCATGGTAGAAATGGCGATAGAAGGAAATGATAAACTTCGTGCTTCAAACGTGGAGTTTAATTTACCTCAACCCAATTATACAATCGTAACATTAGCTACTTTAAAAGAGAAATATCCCGAGAATGCGTTTACATTAATAATTGGGGAAGATAATCTTAACACATTTGAGAAATGGTATAACTACGAACAGATTTTAGAGCGTTATTCTATGATTGTTTACCCAAGAACAGTGAACGGAAGTAATTTTCCAGTGCAAAAGTATTCGAATATTACTGTCTTAGAAGAAGTGCCTTTAATGAATATTTCGTCAACCTACATTCGGAATGCAATAAAAACAAAGAAAAGCGTTAAGTACATCTTGACGGATGTTGTGTTGAAGTATATAGAAGAAATGAATTTTTATAAAAAATAAAAAATGGAAGAAGAAAGAAACAATTTAGTCGTTTTTTTATGGAGAAAAAGAAAACCAATCATTGTCATAACGGGAATAGGAGGCATTATTGCTTTAGTAGTATCTTTTATGATAACTCCTTTGTTTTTGTCAACGGCAATTATATATCCAACAGCGACGAGCACTGTTTCGTTTGATGTACAACGAAATGCGAAAGCAGCCGCGATGGATTTTGGAGAGGATGGACAATCCGAACAAATGCTTCAGATTTTAAAGTCTTCTAAAATACGAGATTTGGTAATCAACCGTTTTGATTTGATGAATCATTATGAAATCAAATCGAATGATCCATATAAGAAATACAAACTTGGTAAGGCTTACGATGAACACATTCATTTTCAACGTACAAAATACAGTTCTATTCAAATTGATGTATTAGATAAGAATCCTCAATTAGCAGCAGATATTGCCAATAAGATTGTCGATTTATATGACTCTGTGAAAAACGAGATGATTAAAGAACGTACTATTCCTGCATTTGAAATTAATATACGTAAACGTAAAATGTTAGAACAGAACATTAAAGAACTTTCTACTAAACTAGACACGCTTTCTGTTCTTGGTGTTGTCTCATCAGAAGCTAGAGCAAATTTATTTGGGGCATATCTCGATTCCAAGAATGTAGATGACAAGCTTTTCTTTAAAAATAAAATTGATGTCAATCTAAAATATGGTGCTGAATACGATGCCTTAGCCATGTTTTTAGAAGAAAAAATGGTAAAACTATCTGATTTTGAAGCTGTTTTTGAACAAGCAGAATCAGATGCTCACGCAGACTTTAACCATAAGTTTGTGGTAGAGAAAGCTGAGAAAGCTGATAAGAAAAATTCACCTAAGAAAATGCTTATTGTTCTTATTGCAATGCTAGCAACGTTCATTTTCTCTGTTTTCTATTTCTTAATAGTGGATCGTATTAAAGAACTTCGTAAAATCGCATAACTTGCTTTCAATTTGGGATAAAATAGGGAGAGTTGCTACGTTTACATTGTTTTTTGTAGTTGTAGCGGTATTTATTTATATGGATAACTTGCCATTATTAGCTTTCCCATTAGGACTAATTGCTATTTATCTGGCAATTTTTCATACAAACAACACTTTCTTAGCACTTTTTTTTCTTACCCCTCTTTCATTTAATATAGAGGAATTCACGGATAGTATTGGATTGTTTATCCCAACAGAGCCACTTCTTTTTGGTCTACTATTACTTCTTATTTGGCAAAGTTTTCTAACAAAAACATTTCCAACATATTTACGCAAGAATTTAATCGTTATCTCGTTAGTGAGCTACTTATTGGTTCTCTTGATAACGGCAATATTAAGTTCACATCCACTGGTTAGTTTTAAATTCTTATTAGTTAAACTTTGGTTTGTCATCCCTATGATTGGGTTTGGAACAAAAGTTTTTGAGGATAAGAAAAATATAAAAATGGCCTTATGGCTTTTCATTATCGGTATGACCATTGCTATGATCTACACCCTTATTCGTCACTCGATGTATAATTTTGGGGAGAAAGAATCGCACTGGGTAATGTCACCACTTTTTAAAGATCACACCATTTATGGTGCGATGGTTGCTTTCTCTTTATATCTTTTATTAGGACTTTTCTTTAGTAAAAAGTATAGTTCGTTGCTTAGTTTGATTATAATGGGATTAATCATCATTAATATAGCGGGGCTTTATTTTTCTCTAACAAGAGCGGCATGGTTAAGTGTTGTAGCTGCATTAGGAGTATGGGCACTGATTCATTATAGAGTCAAATTCTCGTATTTGTTTGTCGTGTTTATAATAGGGCTTGTTGTGGTGCTTTTTAACTGGAATGATATTTCGTATGCCATGTCAAAAAACAAGAAGGAGCACACCACCGAAAATTTCAGAGACCGATTACAAAGTTCAACGAATGTTACTTCGGATGCTTCCAACTTAGAACGAATTAATCGTTGGAGCTCAGCCATACAAATGTTTCAGGAAAAACCTTGGACAGGATTTGGACCAGGTACGTATGCCTTTGAGTATGCTCCTTTTCAACGTCCAGAGAATAAGACGATTATCTCTACTGACTTTGGGGATGGAGGAAATGCACACAGCGAATACCTAGGGACACTTTCAGAAACAGGTATTTTTGGCTTGATTACTTTTGTGTTTTTTATTTCCATGATATTCTATAAAGGAATTATGCTTTATTATAGATTAGAAGATCGGGAGCAAAAGAAACTCGTATTGTCAATGATTTTAGCCTTGTCGACCTATTTTATTCATGCATTCTTAAATAACTACCTCGATACAGATAAAGCTGCCGTACCTATTTTTGGTATTTCGGCAATGTTTATTGCGATGGAGCAAGCATTGAAAAATAAAAGTGTTGCAGAGGAAAGTGTTATTTCTAATTAGGATTTTTTTTACCAATCTTCGTACTTGTAAACAGTAGAGAAATCATTTCTAGTTTCAAAAGAATCATTTCTAAATTTTATGTTTCGATTGAATAAAATGTATTTGATGGGTTGAAATAGTTTTATACTTGCCTCTTTTGCTACTTTTTCATTGTTTATAAAGCCCAAGGAAATATATTTTCGATAGATATATTGATTAATCATATGACTGTTGTTTGTGGGAGTTATTAGCTTGTAAATCGATAAGTCTGGAGTATCTGTTTGCTGTAAGTTAATATTTTTTTTATTAAATTTTGTCAAGACATAATTTTTGAATTTTGCATCACATTCAAAATTGACCGTTAAAGAAGAAATCGTATTCCCACTAACATCTTCTAAATCGTAAATTGAATAAAAAGTATTTAGTTGATTGTTACAATACACTTGGTTATATGCTGTTGGATCTATCAATTTTTTGATGTACTCAATGTTTGAATAGTTGGAAGTGAAGGACTTTTCAAAATTAAAGGCAGCTATGTGAAGCTCATCTTCCTGCCGAATAATCATATTGCCAAAAGTGTTTTTAAGCTGATTTATTTTATTCATAAACACTGATATTGAAGATGTTATAATTCCATCTACAGATTTATCTTTTAGTAATTGAAACTGCTTATTGTGTGGTACGTCTAGATTGATTAAATATCCTTTGGGTAGAATAATGCTTTTATTTTCTAAAGCTTTTATTTTAGTGTGGCGTTTAAATAATTTCAGTCGAATTTGATTCTCTGCGATGAAATCTAATGAATATAAGCCATTACCAACGACATCTTTTAGAGAACTAATCTTTTCTACTTCAATCGGAACAACTGGAATTTCAATAGAGGCAAACTCTAATAGAAATGCTTGTGGATCAACACTCTTTTTAAGGCTAATAACTAGCACATCTTTTCCTTTTTGTGTTATTTTTTCAAATGTCTCAAGGAATTTTCTTACCTCTCGATAACTAGCGTTTTCTTTTTGTAAAAGAATAGAATGCGCAATGTCTTTTGGCGTTAATTTTCGTTCTTTATATAATTGATGACGTTGATTATTCTGAAAATAAACAGTTGGCAGTACAGTTAGTTCAATTTCACTTTCATGCACCCATTTGTAAGAAGAAATAATTGTTGAAGTTGCCTTTTTTGTGGTTGTATTGTAGTAAAAAATAGGTTCACAAACTAAATCTTTGATGAATTTTGAAAAAACATTGTTGCTATAGAAATTAAATGATTTTAAATTCTCATCGGTAGCTATCGAAATAACGTTATTGTCTGATTCTAAGAATGAACTATTTTTTGAATCAGAACAAGAAGCAATCAGTAGCAATAGTATGATACTCCATCGATATTTAAAGCCCCAATTTTTCACGTACACGTTTTAGTACTTCTAAAGATACCTGAGCTGCTTTTTTCGCTCCCATCATCAATATTTCTTCCAGCTTTTCAGGATGGCTCATATATTCATTGAAAAGGATACGTTGATTTTCGAATTTTGTTAAAATCAGATTGTAAAGGGCTGTTTTGGCATGACCGTAACCATAACCTCCATTTAAATAGTTTTGGCGCATTTGTTCATTTTCTTCTTCCGAACAAATCAGCTTATAGATATTATATACATTACATTCATCTGGATTCTTTACTTCTTCCAATGCCTTGGAATCTGTTTGAATAGACATGACTTGTTTTTTTAGTTCTTTATCTGTTGCAAAAATATTGATGGTATTGTTGCGTGATTTACTCATTTTGTAGCCATCTATTCCAGGAACGGTCATAATATCATCCTGAATAAGTGCTTGAGGTAGCACAAATGTTTCCCCATGGATGTTGTTGAAACGTGAAGCAACATCTCTCGCAATCTCAAGATGCTGCAATTGATCTTTACCAACTGGGACATATGCTGCGTCGTACATTAGAATATCGGCTGCCATTAACATAGGATACATGAATAAACCAGCGTTTACATCTTGAAGTACGTCTTGTTTATCTTTAAAACCATGTGCTAAAGACAATCTTGTAAAAGGAAAATAACATGTCAAATACCAGGTTAATTCTGTTACATGGGGCACATCACTTTGACGGTAGAAAGCTGTTTTTTCAGGGTCTAATCCAAAAGCTAACCAGGTGGCTGCAACAGCATACGTATTTTGTTTGATTATTTCAGCATCCTTTATTTGTGTTAAAGTATGAAGATTAGCGATAAACAAAAAGGAATCATTCTCCTGTTTATGAGCATGTTGTATAGCTGGATAGATTGCTCCTAAAATATTACCTAAGTGAGGAGTTCCTGTACTTTGAATTCCTGATAGTATTCGTGCCATTTATTTTTTAATTTTACCAAAATTAAGCATTTATTGGTTGACAATAATTTTATATCGCTATGAGCCTTTTAAAAAATATATTTTATTTACTCTATAAGCTATATTTTATGCTTGTGTTTGTTGTTATTTTCGTGATACTTTATCCACTTTTTTTATTAGGCTTTCATGTAATAAAGAATAACAAATTTACATATTTATTACATGTCATTTGGGCTTATACCTTAAACTTTTTCACATTTATATTTCTGAAGAAGACCAATTATAATACGCATATTCCAGACGAGCCTTTTATTATTATTTCAAACCATACTTCTTTTTTAGATGTTTTTTTAATGTTTAAAATTTTCCCTAATCATCCTTTTGTTTTTATGGGGAAATCAGAATTATTAACTATTCCTGTATTTGGTATTTTATTTAAATACTATCATATTCCTGTCTATCGAAATAATCGTAGAAAGTCTGCTGAAGCTATTATCAAAGGAAGAAAGCTTATTGGTGAGGGAATGTCGATTGCTATTTTTCCTGAAGGTGGAATAATTGATGGTTACGCGCCAAGATTAGCCCCATTTAAAAATGGAGCATTTGAATTAGCGAAGAACGAGAATATAGGTATTTTAGCGGTAACGTTTACTCGTAACTTTCAACTTGTTGGTGATACGGGTAAATTAATATCCGTTGCACGACCAGGAGTAGCCGAAGCAATTATCCATCCGTTTATTTCAAAAGAGGAGGTGCAAGGAGCTAGCGTTTTGGATTTAAAGAGAAAGTGTCATGAGATAGTAGAAGCGCCTTTAAAATCGCTATACGGAATATAAAACAGTATTTCTAGTACTTGTTTAAGTTACCGCTTACTTTTTATCTTCAGCTTCCATTCTTTTAAATCTTTCCTTATCATTTTGCTTAATTAATAAGGTCATATACTGATGGAATTTACGCACCATTGATTCGGAATCTCCTTTTAACACCATTCGCAGTTTATTATCCTGATCAGCTAGTAGAAGCAGTGAATAATAAGCTTTTCCATTAAAGTATTCGTCTCCTTCAATGGTGGATAGGTTGTGTTTGTTGTGCTCGATATTATATAAGTTATTTGCATCACCTTTTGCTAGAATCCAAATTTCAGGGTTGTATTCTAATACGTTGTATTCTAGTATTTTGCGCATATTCTCCAAGTCTTCAACAGGATTCCCGTCTTTATCTACAACGAAAGAAACAATTTTAACATTTCTTAATTTACCAGGGTTTTCCTTTAACTTTCGAAATAATTGCTGATTAACGTCCCAAATACTGATGGCACAATCCTTTGGACACGATTCATTAAGTACCGTATATATGACAACTTTCCCTTTAAAAGTTTCGTTGGTAATTGTTTTGCCGTCAATTGTTGTTGCTTGATAACTAGGAATGTCCCCGAAATAATCTAACTGTGTGAATTTGTGTTCACATTTAAGTGTAGAAACAAATATCAATATTAAAGCCGGTCCGAAGACTAATGAAGCCATTATTAGCTTCTTAGTTCGGCCGGCTTCTTTAATTTTTTTAGCCATTATAAAATGTTACTTAGTATGCGCCGTATGTTTGTAATACATGACCATATACCCAACCTTCATGTAATAATAGTATTGTCAGGTCAAGGATAAAGAGATAGTATGAAAATAAAATCAATTTTCTTAAATGACTATGCTCATCATTCATGTGCATGAAAACCATAACAATGTATCCTGCTTTTACGACAGTTAACAAGATGAATAATATTTTGATAGATTGCCAAGTAAGTGAACCATCATTCTTAATATACATACCCAAAATAACTTCTACCGTAGTTATAACAGATAAGATAATAGTAACTAGATAAATCTTCTTCCTTATTTTTTTCCCTTCAGTTTCACCGTGCTTGTGATCTACTGCGTATTCGTAAATGTCGTCTCTTAACATATCTTAAAGTTTAAAAATTAGTAATAAAAATCAGATTAAGTAGAAGAATGTAAATACAAACACCCATACTAAATCGACAAAGTGCCAATACAATCCTGATTTTTCAATCATTTCGTAGTGATTTCTCTTTTCATACGTTCCTTTTAATACATTAATGAAAATAATGATATTAAGAATGATACCTATTGAAACGTGGAAACCGTGGAAACCAGTAATAAAGAAGAATAAGTTCGCATATACTTTAGGACCATATTCATTGGTTTTCATATTTGCTCCGTACGTCACTTTTGTAGGTGTTCCGTCATTGAAAGCACCGTAATATTGCTTAATAGCGTCTTCACCATCTATTACTTGACCTCTTTCGTATTTACCACCTTCTTTTTTGATAACTAAACGAACGTTTTGATCTTTTTCTTTATTGATAGTAGCTATAGATCCATCACTTAGGTGGATAGAGTTTCCGTGAATATGACCAGCAACAACTGCATGCTCCCAAGTGTGAGCCAAGTCTAAATCTTTTCCTGTTAGAAGTTGTCCAGCTTTGTATTCACTTCCAGCTTCCGTTACTTGAAAACTTTTGATTTCTCCAAAGACTAATTTTCCGTTTGGTCCTTCCACCACATTTGCTAGGGAACCATCCGCTAATTCTACTCTTCCAAACTCTGTTCCATGGATAAAGTGAGACCACTCCCATGCTTGTGAGCCTACGAATATCAAACCACCAATAATGGTAGCAAATAACCACTTGGTCACTCCTTTTCTATCCATTCTATGACCAGCTTCAACAGCTAAAACCATCGTTACCGAAGATAAGATCAATAAGAATGTCATAAAGGCCACGTAAAAGAGTGGGTGACCAGATCCTAAAAATGGTAATCCGTTAAAAGTTTCTTCACCAATTGGCCATGCTTCTTGAGCACTATATCTCATAAATCCTAATGAGACTAAGAAACCTCCGAATGTCAGTGCATCTGATAATAAGAAAAACCACATCATAATTTTTCCATATCCTACTTTAAACGGAGAAACACCTCCATTCCAGTTTTCTGATGTGTCTATTTTACTTGTAGCGAGTTCAGCCATACTTTATTTTTTTGCAAGTTTAATGAATAAAAATTAAAAATAATAACAAATAAATCCATAATATATCTAAAAAGTGCCAAAAGGTACCACCAAATTTTAGCTTTAGATATTTATTATCATCTAAATCACCTGAGAATGAGATTGATACCATTCTGATGAGATAAATTAACGTCACTAATATATGTAATAAATGCAAAGCAGTAATTACATATAGATAAGAAGTTGCAGTGTCTTGTGATTGATTTAGTTTATTTTGGAGTGGAACACTCAATTTTTTCCCTTGAAATAGTAATGATCTATCTTTATATTGTAGTTCTCTTCCTTTAAAATAGATTTTAAAGTCTTTTCCTAATTTACCTTTGTGGAAGAAATCACCACGCCCGTCTCGAACATTCCAGCTTAATTGTTTTAGTCGGTGATAATCCATTGACTGTAATTCTTTTCCATCTGGACGGATAAAATGACCATCTACTAATTGCAATGGCTCATTTTTAAAATAAAGAATAAAGTCTCCATCTAGATTGTTAAAAGAAGGAGTCTTATTCGTATTAATTTTTTCAAAGTTTTTGAAGTAGTTTTGTAACTTCTTCATTTCTTCATTACTCATTACCTTTCCTTGTAATAGGTAATCATTTCCATCGACTTCGACAAAGTGACCGTTTTGTTTAACTTCAAAATAATCACCATATCGGCCATCAATAACAGCGATAGGACTTACAACAAAAGCACCTTGTTTATGAAGCTGTTTGTATCCTTTGAACTGGAAAACACAAAAAATAATTCCTAATAGGAGTGTTAAGGAGATAAATAATCGTGTACTCGTAACATTTTTCTTTTTAGCTGCCTTAACTGTTAATGAGTAGGTGATACTACTTAATATAATAGCTGTTGTACTGAAGTAAAAGGCTCTAGGAAATGGAAACTTTACCCAAAATGATCCTCCCATTGAAACGATATAAGCAGAGGTTAAACCGGCAAATATCATAATGATACTGAATATGCCCACATAGACCATGTTCCGATTCATTTTCTCTTTTGTTTCATAGGAAACATCGTAATTATAATCCTTTCTCATACTTATTGAGGAATTTTATCTAAAACTAATACTAATTGTACTACGGGTAAATATATAAACGAAGCAAACATACAAATTTTTGCGTCTTTATTATCTAATGTTAAGTAAAGTTTATAGGCTGATAAGAAGAAAAGTACTGACATCAATCCTCCAACTACCAAAGACCAAGTTCCTGTCATTCCTACCACCCATGGAATCAGTGTGAATGGAATTAAGAAAATGGAATATAAAACAATTAAACTGGCTGAACCTTTCGATTTATTGGATTTTAAAGGTAGTAAACTGAAACCACCTCGCTCATAATCGTCATGTGCCACCCATGCAATTGCCCAGAAATGAGGGAATTGCCATACAAATTGGATGAAAAATAAAATACCTGTTTCAAAAGTAAAGTTACCTGTGAAGGCTACGGCACCCATTAATGGAGGTAATGCTCCCGGAATAGCTCCCATAAACACTGCCCAAGGTGTATGTCTTTTTATTGGAGTGTACATAAAGGCATATGAAACATACGCTAGAACACCTAATAAAAATGTTTTGTAATTTAATAAGAATAGGATGGATAAACCAGCGATTAAGAATATTGAAACGGCAATATAAGCTTCTGTTAAAGACATTCTACCGCTCGGTAAGGGCCGGTTTTTGGTACGGTTCATCTGTTTATCAAAGTTGCGTTCCCAAATTTGATTAGAACCGATAGAAGCACACGTTAATAAGGATCCTCCGACAGAAATAAGTAGTAAATCTCTCCAAACCCATTCTTGTTCCGCTACAAAGAAATATCCAAGAACTGCCGACAATACAACAGTAAATGATAACCTAAACTTTGTAAATAATAAATAGTCCTTTATTTTTTGAATCACTGATATAGACTTTAATTCTGACACATAGCAATGCACAAATTTACATTTTGTTTTTTGATAGAAGATGTCAAGGAATGTTTAATCTGTATGAAGGTATTCTCAATAGTCAGATATACAGTTATTTAATGATTTTAACGCGCTGTTATTTAGAGCGATTATAAATAGTATTGATGTTTTATTTATTTGAGTGTAAAATATTCTAATGGGGAGATTTAACTGAAAATTTCATCCACAATTTTAGTGGCTACATTCTTATTATCAGCAAAAAAATAAGTCGCTTCTTTCTCTATCATTTCTTGTTGTTGCTGCATTGATTCAATCTTCTTTTGAACATCAAATGAGGAAGTTATAATCGAAACGATACCTTTATCTATTAAGCATTGTGCTTCTGGAAATCGGTGATGCTTAGGTCCGATTAGAATGGGAATGTTAAATACTGCTGCTTCTAGTATGTTGTGTAATTTCCCTGTAAATCCTCCTCCAATATAGGCGAGCGATGCATATTGATATAGATTGGATAATTTCCCGATGCAATCAATTATCAATATGTTGGATTTGACAACCGAATTTTGAGTATATCGAACCGCTTGAGGATACATTTCTAAAATTGAAGTAAGATGTTTTTCTGAAATATCATGAGGAGCTATGATAAATTTACACTCAGGATGATTGCTGATATACTCTTTCCACAGCTGTTCACCAATGGGCCAACTACTTCCTAAAATAATTGCCTTTTCATCTGCTAAAAAAGCTTCAACTAATTCGTCTTTCTTTACCATCGCTTTGTTATCTAAAACTCTATCGATACGTGTGTCTCCAGCTAAAATACCATTCGGATATTGAATTTTTTCTAACAACAGTAAAGATGTTTCATTCTGAACGAAGATTTTGTCAAATAGAAAAAGAGTAGGAACGAAGAAGGATTTAAAAGCACCAAAAAAACGATGATTTTTGCGAAAATTGGCAGATATACAGTAGATTTTTGCGTTATTTTTCTTTGCTTCTGAAAGATAATGTTCCCAAAACTCATATTTCACGAAGAACACTAATTTAGGATGGAAATACGTTATAAATCGACGAGCGTTTGAAGGTGTTGGGAGCGGTAAATAACCTACCCAATCTGCTGGATGATTGCGTTTGTGATAATGTTCCATTCCCGAAGGAGAGAAGAACGTGACGATGATGAAAAAAGAAGGGTCTCTTTCTTTTAGTGTTTGCATCACAGGAATACCTTGATCGAATTCTCCTAAAGAAGCACAGTGAAACCATACGACATTTTCTGAAGGAATATTGGTAGGAAGAAGTGTCCAAAATCCTTGTCGTCCTTTCCACCATTTCCGTGCTTTTTCATGGAAAGGTTGTAGCAGAAAAATGATTCCTCCATACAAAATAACACTAAGTGTATGAAAGATTCTCATGTATTATTTGGTGTAATAATTTCTAGAACGATTGGCATTTGCAAGGAAAATCCAAGCTACTTTAATTCCAACCATCATATCTAAACGAAGGCTTTTGTCAACAGGAACTGTAGGTTGGTCATAATTCAAATTACGACGATTTACCGTGAAACCTTCTTGGATAAATGCTCCAGCGTAAAAGTTGACAAATTCGTTGTTGCCAATGAAAAGATATCCTAATAATTGTTCAGAAGCTAAACCAGAAGAAAAACGGTCATAGCCTTTGCGGTATTCTTTCTCTAACGAAGGTATGATATGATCACGAGTTTCAATGTTCAGTTTATGCTGTAAATAACCACCACTAACTCGTACAAAAATTCCAGAATTTGGATTTGATTTAGAGATGGGGAAAATTTTTCCAATATGCACATTAAAGGTTAGTCCTCTTGGATTTGCTAGTACAATACCGACATCTCCATTTACATCCGATATATTTCCATGACTATCTACTAAGTTATCAAATAACCCCGTGAATTTGGTGCGATTACCAAAAATGAAACTTCCATCTATACCAAATATCCAATTGGAATTTAACTTGTAAGACACTCCAGCACCAATGTGGTTGAGAAAGCTATACCGTTTTTGTAAATCGCCTAATGCAAAACTAGGGGCGTAATGAGCGCTAATTAAAAAAGAGGATACTGAATTACTTTTCTCTTCTTCCACTTGAGAGAATCCTAAACAATAAACAAATAGACTTACTATAAGAAAGTTCACTTTCATGGGCCAAAGTTATGAATTTTTATCTTTTTAGTAGAAGCTTTAGCTGTAAACGACATTTAATTTAATTTATTGGATGTAAGAAGTGTTTGTTTGAATAAAATAAAAGACTTTAAATTCGCTTTTAATTGAATTCTACTTACCTTTAGTTCTTCATGAGCACAGAGAGAAAAACATTTACTTTATTAGAATTAACTTCGTCTATTCAGCGAGCCATCAAGAATGTGTACCATAACGCCTATTGGGTCAAGGCAGAAATGCACAAGTTGAATCAAACGGTGAAGGGACATTGTTATCCAGAGTTAGTTCACAAAGAAAATGGGGAGATTGTCGCTGAAATGCGTGGTACGATTTGGAAAAATAACTTTACGAATATACGAATTCGCTTTGAAGAAACTGTCAAGGAGCCTCTTCGTGATGGTTTAACTTTACTTTTTCAGGTTAGGGTAAGCTTTCATCCGATATATGGAATGGGATTGGAAATTGTGGACATCGATCCGAACTATACTTTGGGTGAACTGCATAAAGAACGGGAAGAAACACTTAAAAAGTTAAAAGAAAAAGGGTTACTGACCAGAAACCAACAGTTAAAATTACCGCTATTGCCAAAGAATATTGCCATTATATCTGTGGAATCTAGTAAAGGACTTTCGGACTTCTTGACGGTTCTAAATGGTAACGCTTATGGCTATGGATTTAACACGAAACTTTTTCCAGCAACGCTTAGTGGTGATGGCGCAATTGAAACAATTTTACAGCAATTAGAACGCATAAAAAAATATCATTCTTTTTTTGATGCTGTTGTTATTGTGAGGGGTGGTGGTGGTGAAGTAGGAATGTCCTGCTACAATAATTACAATCTGTGTGAAGCAATTACCAACTTCCCATTACCAGTTCTCACTGGAATTGGACATTCGACCAATCTTACTGTTGCTGAAATGATCGCGTATCGAAGTGCCATCACACCCACTGAACTAGCTATCTTTTTCGTCGACATTTTTCATCAATTCGATAGGTCAGTGGTAGAAATGAAGCGATTGATAGTAGAGGAAACTTATTATGTTTTATCAAATACTAAAAAAGCATTATTGAACGAATCTCGAGTTTTCAGAAACGCTTCTGCGTCATGTATTATTTCAAATAAACAATCGTGGCGTCAACAGAGAACAGATCTTGCACGCAATGCAAATAATGTACAAAAAATAAATTGGATGAGTTTAAGAACTCAGGCACAGAACTTTCGTTCCAACATAAAGACACAGTTTAGAATCACCACAAATACACTTCAGCAGGAACAACAAAAATTAGCAGTTAATAGTACGAAATATTTACTTGCAAAGGATACTTATTTACAAGACCATCGTGTTTTATTACTGAATAATGTTTCAAAAATAACAGATAATGCCTCCAAAGTACTTACTCAAATAGAAACAACGATAAAGTTAGTTCATCCAGATAACACCTTAAAAAAAGGGTACACTATTACATTGTTTAACGGTAAAATATTATCAAAGGAAAATTATCCAAAAGAAGGAGACGATCTACTAACGACGAGTATTGTCGGAGTACTCAAAAGCAAAGTGGAAGAATAATTCCTTATTGTTTAACAAATGCTTTTGACGCGACGTTATCTTTTCCAGATAAACTCAATGTGTAAGCCCCTTTTTGAAGTTGAGAGCAATCAATAGAAGAGCTAAAAACACCCGTTTGTACTATTTTTCCATCTATACTGTAAATAGCGTAACTTTCAAAGTTATAATTGGTCTTTACATGCATCGCAGTAAAAACTGGATTTGGGTAAACTGTCAATGAAATATTATTTATCAACTCATCTACTCCAACAAAAACGGTATTATCTCTGTATTCGATAGCAGTTACATTTTCATTGCTTCCTTGAATATTTGCTTTAATTCTTACAACAGGACTTCCTTCTTCAAGCGTCCTCCATTCATAAATAATTTGTTTCGGAACATTTAAAGGTAGCCAAGCCCCAAATCCACTAACTGAAGCGTAAATAGAATCTTGTTCAACAACGATATGCTTGATACGTAAACAATCAAAACTTCCGATTGGTGTAAAGACTTTTCCCCATCCATCAACTATTACTTCATGTTGTCTTTTTTGTCTCCATTGAGCATCTACCATAGGGTTCATATCTTGGTCAAAACGTCCATGAGTTGTATAGTGATCACCGTATTTAACGGGAAAATAATATTGTGTTTCAATTTCTGAGTAACGAATAGGGAGTGCTTGCCCATTGATATTAACTGATAAGCCAACTAAACTTAAAGAGTCTTCTGACAATTTCATCAAATTGTTGTAATCGGAGAATTGAATTGGTAAGAAAGACGGTAAATATTGTAAAGGAACATCTGGATTGATAATGTGATAAGTAGCTTTATATCTATCAGGGGAAAAATTACCAAACTGAAAACCTGCTAATTGTCCTAAATCTGAAATTGGTTTGTATTCTTCTAATACTTGACTTTCAGGTGTTAGATGAGAGAAGTCCCAAAAATACCCTGCCCCTGTATTTAAATCCACTTCTGAAGCTATCGTTGCTGATGACATTCTTTCCTTATCTCCAAGAGTTGCAAAATTTTCTTGATTTAACTCAATTTGTGCATTAATGACTTGTGTGGACAATAAAAGACAAGCGATTAAGTAATTTCTTTTCATAGGTTCTAAGTTTAACTTTAGATTATAGTGTTTAAAATTACTTTTTTTTTAATAAGGAAATTCAAATCCGCCTTTTATTTTTAATCGAGCTGTCTTTTCTTCATTTGTAGACGTGTTTCTCATTAAAATGTCGCTTGTTTCTCCTTCCAGTAAGTAAATATCTTTTCCATCCATTTTCTTATAAAAATGAATATCTTTTATAGAAAAGTAACCATCGTTATTGGGTACTATAAGCCACGTTTGATTATCTTGCACCAATTTTAAGCGGATACGTAAATCATCTGGATTCTCGCCATTTTGGAGCAAATAGCTGTATTTTTTAATATCGTCCACCTGATTAGTAGATTGGTTCAAGTCAATTAACCCTTCAAAGCTTTTGGAGACTCCTTGATAACTAACAACGGCTTTTATTTTCGTAGTTGCCGTTAAATTAGCGTTCGATATTAAGGTGTTTTCTTCACTCGTTAATACATCGTTTAAATACCATTTAACTGCTGTTTTAGTTGTAGATTCATTTACAATATTAGCAGTCAATTGTTGGCTGGTTGTATTGTAGACAAAGGTTAAGTTACCAAATGGGTTTTTGAAACCAACATACCAATCGTTACTTATTTTAAATGATTTTCCATCAATAACCTTGACAACATCTAAAGTGTAAATTCCGGAAGATGGAAAGGTGTAATTATCGGATTCTAAAAGTTGATTATTAATGTATAAATCAACATCATCACCACCTAAAAACTGTTTAATCGAATCCAGCGAAAAGGCTAAAGCTATTGAATTGAAGTTGGAGAACTTTAATCCATTTGAAGCAATAGCTTTCAGTTTATCTTGGAAAGATATATTGTTTTGAAAATCTCCATCATTGATGCTAAAGAATAATTGTTCATTCCCTTTATTAAAGATAGTTTGCATTCTGAAAATTCCATAATCTTTTGTTGTTAGAGGAGTTAAAACGCATTCGTCTTCTCCTGCGACAAAACGTTTTATTTCCCCACCAAATGTCAATTCCGCATTAAATTCAGGTGAATTTGTTTGCTGAATAGGAATCACTTCGTGCTTGGTACATGAAAGTATCAAAAGCGAAAGGAGGATATAAATAAAGTTACTTTTTTTCATCGTATGAAATATCTTAGTTGAATAATGAATTGGTGGTCAGACTTTGCAGTATAAGAGCTAGACAATGATTTTTTACGATTCAATCCAAGGTTGTTATTATACTCAAATCCTAGGGAGCAGTTATTTGTAATCATAAAGTCGTATCCTATTCCAATGTTGACAAAAAAGCGATTTAATGCAACGTCTTGATTGAAGTATTCATCTTTAGTGACAAGGTTCTCATTACTAAACTCTTTGTAAACTAAATTGTTATAGATTGTAAAAGCTGGCATTGCGACCAATTGAATGTGACTTCGTTGATTTTTTCCAACAAAGTAGCCTAATCGTATAGGTGCCATAATGTTGGTAAATCGGTTATAATTATACACTTGTCTGTTGTCATTTCGCTTCAAGTCGTAGCTGACATACTTATTTTCGATGTTGAGTGAGTTGCCAAATGTGTTTTCGATGGCAATTGCGGATGAAAAAGTAAAGCGATTAAATGCTTTGCTCGTTCCATATTCTAAACGAACAACTCCTGCGCCTTGATGTGTTTTTGGAGCTTGTAAATTACTAGACATTCCTATACCACCACCAATATACATTCTCCATTTTTGCTTCATTTGATCTCCTTTGTCTAAAATTGAAGCCTTGGTTTCTTCCAAAGAAGTTTGGGTAACGACATCTGTTTCAGGAGTCGTATAGTCTTGTAGTTGATAGGTGTTGTTTTCAACGGGTGATATAATTGCTGACGCTACTAGAGTGTCAAGTGCATTAAACTTTTCTTCTTTTGTCGTGATATTTAAATTAAGCTCTTCAGATGATTTATTCGTACTGGGTAGTAATTCTTTCGTTTCTTTTAGAGGTATTGAGTTTTTATTATTTTGATGCGTGTTGTTAGCATGCGAATTATCTCCTTTATCATTCGCTTTTCCTTGTTGCCTGAAGGGAGTCGAATAATGGTTGGTCGATTGACTTAAACTTTTCGGATGTATACTTGCAGTATGAATATTACTATTTTGAACTAAAAGTTCAGACTCAATAGTAATGGGTGCATTTTTCGCTATTTCAGAAGGTGCAACTGTTTTTCTCATAGAAAAGCCCATTGCCGCAACAGTAGCTAAAAGCAATCCTGTAGGGATCAATAACCATCCATTTAACCACCACACAAAGCCTTTTTTACGCTGCTGAGTGTTCAGTAGTTGTTCCATTTCAGTCCAATAGGCGTCTTTATATTCTAAAGAAGCTTTTCCATCCATTTGCTGAAATAACTTATCAATATCTTTCTCCGACAAACTCATTTTTATGTGTGTTTATAGTTGTTTTTTCTAACATTTCTTTCAATAATTTCCGTGCATTCGACAAATGCCATTTAGAAGTTCCTATTGGTATGTCCAATTCTTCGGCAATTTCATTATGTGCATATCCTTCAATCACGAAGAGATTGAAAACGACGCGGGTATTTTCTGGTAACTTGTAAATGAGTGTTAGCAGTGCATCGTAATTTAAATTTTCCAATCCTTCGTTGGTGGTTAAATTAGAAGCAGCGTCTAATTCCCTCTCTGTTTCTTTTTTTAAATAATGGTCATCTTGATGTTTTCGCTTTCGATATTCATCTATCAACGTATTGGCAGTAATTCGTTTTGACCATGCGTTAAAATTTAGCGTGGATAATTCCATCGAAGGCAAATTCTGAATAATCTTCATAAAAGCAATATTCAAACTAGACCTTGCATCTTCCTGGTTGACGTGATATCTTAGGCATAAAGGCATCAGCTTATGAAAACAATGTTCATAAAGTTGCTTAATGGCTCTTTGGTCATTATTAGCACAACGTTTTAATATATCGAGGTCAACTATCAAACGTGTTTGACTTTTTAGTAAAACGAATGAATACACCGAAAGGTTGGTTATTCCCAATAAAGATGCAAAAAAAATACTAGCGCTGTTGATTATTGCTATGCTTACTCTTCATTTCTTTTAGCTCTTCGATTCTTCGCGACTTTCCTTTGTTGCGAATGTTTTTTGCTAAATCAGTGTAATATCGATGTTCAAATTGTAAGTAGTTAAGTTGGAGATCCAACCATTCTTCCTCGGACATTTCTTTGATACTGTGAAGATCCATCTCTTTTCTTAGGTTGGCAGCAATAACATGGTAATCTTTTCTTCCAAAGTAATCGGAATTAGCATCGCAGATGAGTTCTTCTAAATAATTTTTAGGGTTTTCTTTACGAGATGTGGCCCATATTAGTGAACAGATTTGCTCTATATCGCCTTCCGAATAACCATAATTAGGCAAGTTATTCTTAGCTATCATGGTTGCATATTGTTCATTCTGTTTATACTCAACAATGTATCCAACATCGTGATAAAGTGCGGCTGTGCGTAGTAGTAGGATGTCTTTATTAGGAAGCGCCTCTAATTTAGCATATTCTTTAATGGTCCGGTCAATTTTCATTGTTCGGTCAATAGTATGGTAAAGAAGTGTTCCTGGTAAAGAGGATTTTAGAAGGTGTAAAATATTTTGGCGCATGCGATAAAAATCAATGGATGATAAACCACATTTTTCCAACACTTTTCTGTTGGGATAAATGCCCCAAGGATCATTACTATAGGTAGCATTTAGTTTTTCCAAATAATAGAAATCGATTACACCTCCTCTTTTTTTGATTTCTAGTTTGTCAAAATACGAAGTGTTAAAATAGGGGGCTATGACAGCATATACACGTTGCGTAATAGATACTTTTCCAGGTGCAGATGATTGTTCAGCTCTTGCAGCAATATTCACTGCGTCTCCCCAAACATCAAAGATTAATTTTTTCCTACCAACAATTCCACTAACTAAACTCCCACTATTAATTCCAATTCGAATTTGCCAACCTTGCTCACCTTTGGCGCGTAGAATGGCATTTTCTGTTTCGACAAAGTTGATGATTTCGTTTGCAGCAAGGCAGGTCCTAATTTCAGGTGATGGTAAATCTTCTGTTATCCCAGCAACCGTCATGTAAGCATCTCCGATTGTTTTTATCTTTTCAATTTTATAGCGATCGCAAATATCATCGAATCGGGTGAAGTACTTCTCTAATTGCCGCAACATTTCCAGTGGTTGTAGATGCGCAGAGATGGATGAGAATCCTACGAAATCGGTAAACATGATCACCGCATTTTTATATCGTTTTGGCTCAATTTTCCCTCTTTTTCGTAACTCATCGATAACTATTTTGGGAAAATTACTCTTCAAAAGCGATATTGCACGTTGTGCTTCAAAATAGACACGTTTGTAGACTTCCATCTTCACATTTAAAACGGAAGCTCTAAGTGGTAACGAGATGAAGTCGCAAATTCCCTCCTTGATAGATAAAATAAACGGTGCGAAGTTATCCAAGTCAGGAGTCAGGAATAAGGTGATTAACTCAGTGTTTCTGCTAGATTGAATTAATTTAATAATGCTTATTTTACATTCATTTTGATTTTGATCAAAACAGGTAACTTCGCTATCGATTAAAATAATACCGACTGTTTTGCGTGCCACAACCTTTGTTGCTTCTTCTAAATCTCTTGCATAGATGAGGTTGGTGCCCTCATTTTTCAATAAAGATTTAAATTCTGAAAAATGAGATGGATTAGCACTAACGAAAACTATATTTATAAACCGATTCAAAAAAGCTAGCGTTTAATTGATAATTAATAGGACTCCTGTTCGTTGGGAAAATCACCACTTTTCACATCTGATATATAGTGTTCAATAGATGATTTCATTTGTTCATATAGGTTATTATATTTACGTAGAAAACGCGGATTAAATTCGTTGTTAATACCTAACATGTCGTGAATCACTAATACTTGTCCATCAATACCACCACCAGCACCAATACCGATAATTGGAATTGACACGCTTTTCGCTACTTGTTCGGCTAGTTTTGATGGGATTTTCTCTAAAACAATAGCGAAACAACCGGCTTCTTCTAAGGCTCTAGCGTCGTCAATTAACGTTTCAGCTTCTTCTTCGTCTTTGGCACGAACAGCATAAGTTCCGAACTTGTATATTGATTGAGGAGTTAATCCTAAGTGTCCCATGACTGGAATTCCAGCAGTTAAAATACGTTTTATTGATTCAATAATCTCTTGCCCACCTTCCATTTTAACAGCATGTCCACCTGATTCTTTCATGATTCGAATAGCAGTGTTCAGCGCCTCTTTAGAGTTTCCTTGATATGAACCAAAAGGCATGTCGACAACGACTAACGCTCTTTTAGCTGCACGAACAACTGAGGAAGCGTGATAAATCATTTGATCCAATGTTATTGGCAAAGTCGTTTCGTGCCCTGCCATGACATTAGAAGCAGAGTCGCCCACAAGGATAACATCAATGCCTGCAGCATCAATAATTGTAGCCATTGAGAAATCATATCCCGTCAACATGGATATTTTCTCACCACTCATTTTCATTTCTTTTAAAACGTTTGTGGTGACCCTTTTTACTTCGTTGTGTACTGACATATCTAACTATTTTTAGTCTATTTTTATGTTGTTTATTTCTTCTTTTTTTAAAATCGTTTGAATCACTTCAGCTGCTCCATACAATCCAAATAAAGCGGGAATATAGCTATTTGTACCATAAAAGGAACGCTTAAAATTGGTTCCATCTGTTAATTTTAACGATTCTTTATCTTGTATCTCGGTAGAATAAACTGCTTTCACTTTCCGAAAGTCAATATTATCTTGTTTTAATCGCTTTTTTATATGTCTTGCTAATTTACAGTTTTTTGTTTGATGTAATTTCGCTACGTGTACTTGGGACGGATCCATTTTTCCACCGGCTCCCATATGTGAAATAATTTTTGTATTTGTTTTTCTGCACGCAATTATCCATTCCAACTTTGGTGAAACCGAATCGATGCAATCCATCACATAATCAGGTTTTAATTCGTTTATAAGTTCCCAAACTCTATTGGGAAGTGTAAATTCTTCTAAAACGTTTAAATTTACTTCTGGGTTGATGTCTTTTAATCTTTCTGCCAAAACTGCTGCTTTATTTCGACCTATTGTACTGTCTAAAGCAGTTAATTGCCTGTTTTTATTAGTGATGTCAAAATCATCACCGTCAATGAGTGTTATCGTCCCGACACCAGCACGACAAATAAATTCCCCAGCGAAAGAACCAACTCCGCCAAGTCCTACTATTAAAACATGTGCTTTATGTAACTTTTCTAGTCCTTTATCTCCTACTAAAAGCGCTGCACGTTCTAACCATTCTGCCATTCAATATTTTTTTAAAAGTCAAAACTAATCAATAATTTGATGCTATTATTGCTCAATTAACTTTCTCTTAAAAACTTTCCAATAATTCTTGTCTATTTCTCTTTCTACTCTCTAGATATCTTTTTCTTGAGTTTTGGATAGCTGAGAATAGAAATAACAAATAGGAATTTCTTCATCATCTGTTTCAGGAAATAATCAATTTATTTGATTGTTTATTAGTATTTTCTATATTCTTTTGCTGATGAGTATGCTAGCGCAAATGCGGAGAAAAAATCCTTCTTCAAGAAGTTATTCTAAAAGTTTTTATTGGATCGTGCTGATTATGTAACAATTGAAAATTTCAATTTGGTGACGCGATCGTCTATAAATAATACGGTTATTCAGCTCATCAATAATGCTGATTTCAATATTATTAATAATAATACGATTGACATGAGCAGTATTTTAAATAGTACGGATGCCTCTAGCGATGGTATTGTGATGTCTGGAAACTTAACATCTGCAACTGCTGTTGGAGTCACTGGAAAAAACTGACTGTTACAAACAGCACTGTTATTGGTAAATCTCTAACAGCTTTTAGTACAACTAATATCGTTACTAGAAATACCATTCAGGATTTCTATGGTTATGGAATTTACATGGCTAACAGTTCAAATGGTTTATACAACAGGTTACCAACTATACACTTTACCAGATTACTTTGCGACAGAAGATGCTACGGCAACAGATAATTGTATAGATTCAGTTACTTTCTCGATTATGAAGCTTGATTAATATAAGAAGAGTCGATCGTACTACGTTTTGAACTAACGCATTTCATTTTGGGATCAATTAGAAATAATAGATTTTCATTTCTGAATTTCAGGTCTTCTCCTAAAAGCTTTCTGGAAATTCTCTTCTAATTGTCTATCTGTATCTAGAATATCTACCTTTTTGATTTCAGATAATTGTTGGTAAAGGCTGCTAATGTCGATTTCTTTTTCGTCTGTTTCTAAGAATAAACGATTGAATGGAACGTCTATCAGTTTTTCTTGTAGTTTTATATTGTTAAGTATGATTGCACCAATACTGAGATGAAACCCTTCATCGATAAGCTGTTTTGTAACATTGCTTTTACTAAACCCATGTAGAATCCAAGCTTGTCTAGGTTGATGTTTTCGCTTTAACAATATCAACTCTTGAAAGGCTTTGACACAATGAATGATGACGGGTTTCTGGTATTTCTCTGAAAGTAGTATTTGTGCTTCAATAAACGCTATTTGCTTTTCCCAAGTTACTTCGCATAATTTGTCCAATCCACATTCTCCGATAGCCAAGCAATTTTCCTGCTGAATGAGGTTTTCTAAAAGTGAAAGTGAATCACTTGAATATTGATTAATGTACCACGGATGTATGCCATATGAACAATTGATATTCACACTTTCTAAAAAAGCATTGAAGATGGTGAAATTCGTGTCATCTTTTTGGTGCGTATGAAGATTGATAAACATGTGATAAAGATAGCTGTTTCTTTCAAATGAGTATTTTTCAATTCCTCAATCTAGTAGAAATCCATCTGTTTTAAAAAAGTGAATACTTCAAAATAGTGCTTATATGAAAAAAATCACTATTTTCGGTACTTTTTAGAATCAAATCACCCCAAAATGAGTGAAGTAATTAAGCCCAATTTTTTTAATACCAAAGTACTAGGACACCCGAGTGGATTGTTTGTATTGTTTTTTACCGAAATGTGGGAACGTTTTTCTTTTTATGGAATGCGCGTTTTACTTATTCAGTACTTGACTGCAAAAGTCATATTTGGTGACTCTCATTCTGGTTTAGGCTGGACAGTTGAGTCTGCTTCTGCTCTTTATGGAACGTATGTGATGTTACTTTATATCACACCTGTTTTTGGTGGTATTATTGCCGATAAATTACTGGGTTCCTGGAAATCCGTCATTATTGGAGCTGTGATTATGACGATTGGTCATGCGAGTATGGCGATAGAAAGCAACGCTACTTTTTTCATTGGTTTAGCATGCCTAGTCATTGGAACAGGATTCTTTAAACCTAATATGCCGTCGATTATTAGTGAAATGTACAAAGATTTCCCAGCAAAAAAAGACGGTGGATACACTATTTTTTATATGGGTGTGAATGCAGGTGCTTTCTTCGGAATGATGTTGTGTGGTTATTTTGCAGAGAAATTCGGATGGCACATAGGCTTTGGACTTGCTGGAATCTTCATGCTTTTAGGAACGCTTCAATTTTGGTTGTCAAAGCCCCTTTTTGGGACAGTAGGTGATTTGAAAGTAGAGGATGAAGCAACGATGAATTCGGATGAAAACATTAATCATCCAGATGAAAAAATTAGAAATCCATTTAAAAGAAAAGATTTAATACTGATTATTATTATTTCCATTCTTGGGTTGATATATGCGTTTAACGACCCTATTTCGAAGAATCTTCCTGATATGGATATCTTTAAATTTATGGATATTGCATTGTCTGACGGAGGTGTTTTTAGAGGACAATCATTGGTTATTATTATCACATTAACGATCTTTTTCTACTTATTGGTGAATCGTATTATTCGCTACGGAAAGGTCGTTAGAGACCGGATGTTTGGTATTATCATTTTGGCGGTATCACTCTTGTTTTTCTTCATGAGTTTTGAGCAAGGCGCATCTTCTTTGGTGATTGTGGCGAGAGATTACATTGACCGAGCATTAGAGGGGAATACACTTTTGCTGTTTAATATCGTCAATACCTTACTTTCTGTGGTCCCATTAGCGATTATCACTTGGGTATTGATCAAATTAGCAAAAGCTACTTGGGGCGTTATTAGTATTTCTAATTTTATTTTATTCATCTGTTTTGGACTGATTTGGATCGCTGTTTTAGCGATGCTTTACCGTGAATTTACAGCTGAAACATCTGAAATTACTGTTTCGTGGTTCTCCACCTTAAACTCGTTCTTTATTATTTTGTTAGCGTCTTCTGTTTCTAAAATTTGGGACTCTAAACACAATCCTTCAGTAGCCTTTAAATATGGTTTCGGATTGATCTTCGTAGCTGCAGGTTTCTTGGTCCTAGCAGCAGGTTCGTGGGGGATAGCGGATGGCGTCAAAATTTCGATGGTTTGGCTGGTATTGACCTATTTATTACATACTATAGGTGAATTATTTATCTCGCCAGTTGGATTGTCTTATGTTAGTAAATTAGTACCCGTTCGAATGCTTGCGTTTATGTATGGAATTTGGTATTTGGCAATCGCCATTGCTCAAAAGCTAGCAGCCGTTCTTGGAGGACAAGTGGAAGCGATTAAAGAAGAATATTCATTGAGTCATTTCTTCTTGTTATTTACAGCAATTCCTTTAGCTGCGGCGGTATTAATCATGTTGTTACATCCAGTTTTAAAGAAATTATTGCACGGAGTTCGATAGGAAAATGGGGTAAGTTCAGTTTTACTTTTTCTTCGAAGAAAAGGATATCCTTTTTGATAGTTGATGCGAAGAACGCTCAATTACGAGATAAAATAGATAGGAGGCAGCGATGAGATAATAATAGCAATTGCTACAATCACTAACTTTAAAAGATTGTTTTCGACTCCTTTCGAAAGGAAATAAATGATAGAACCGCCTATACTTCCATGGATTAAATAAAAGGAATATGAAAAGCTACCGAACTTTTCTAATATTTTGTTGGGTTTTAGATACGCAATGAGTAAAAGAGCAATACTTAAATAGATGAACGTCTGAAAACTTTCGAAAAAAATGGTCAATACTAAAAATAGAATCATTAAAGTTAGATTTAGGCGCTTTGAATTTTCATCAGATTTAGATAAATAGAATAGAATTCCAACGGTGAAAATTGGCGCATATTGGAATTAAATCGGTTGTCAGAAAACAATAATCCAGAAATACCAAATAGAATGAGTGTCGTGTATTGGATGAATTTATTCTTAGAAATAATAAAAGGATATAATAAAGCAATGACGATGTAAAATTGAATTTCGATAGCCAACGTCCAGTAGATTTCATTCAGCCATGGATAGTTGAATATGGCTGTTGTATAAGTGAAATGATGGAATATTTGCCAGTAATTTAAATGGAAATTGGTACCTTCTTTTACACTCCAAGTAAACGTAATTGCAAGCACTAACAACATGGATGCGATATATGGAATCTCTAATCGAATTAATCTTCTGGATAAATAAGGAAATAGTTTGTTGATTTTGAAATTTTGTTTTGCCATCGATAATGGAATAACGAATCCACTGATCAGAAAAAAGACAAAAACGACATCCGATATATGGGTACTCATGTTACGAACGACACTTCCTTCGTTAAACAAGTAGCCATTTACATCAGAGTGATTTGTAAAATGATTCAAACAAATCAGAAAAGCGGTTAAGCCTCTCAAAATATCGATTGAATAATAATGATTTTTTGAACTCATTTGAACCAAAAGTAGTCATTCATTCTAATTTTCAACTAGTATGAATAGATATTTACGATCAAATATTGAATGTTTCTTTCTTACTAAAGCATGTAAAATCGACGAATTATTTGGATAGTTTATTAAAAAATCTTCAAACATGATTGTCTTTTTACAAATTTTAATAACTTCACGCTTTTCATTAAACATTTAAAATGAGTATAGAAGTACAAAAAGGACATCCAAAAGGTTTATACCTATTGTTTTTTACTGAAATGTGGGAACGTTTTAGTTACTATGGAATGCGTGCTATTCTAATTCTTTATTTAACAAAGAAACTTTTTGAAGGCGGATTAGCCATGGATACACAACACGCCATGTTGCTTTATGGGTATTTTACTGGCTTAGTTTATTTCACGCCATTAATTGGAGGCTGGTTGGCTGATAAGTATATCGGTAAACGGCATGCGATTACAATTGGAGGTCTCACCATGATGGCAGGGCAATTTGTCTTGTTTGGCATGAACAACATGACCGGATTGTATTTAGGATTATTTTTATTAATCATCGGTAATGGATTCTTCAAACCAAACATTTCTACATTAGTAGGTGGTTTATATAAAGATGGTGATAGTAGAAGAGATTCTGCTTTCTCTATTTTCTATATGGGAATTAACCTAGGTGCACTGATGGCTCCTTTCGTTATTGGTTACTTTACGGATAACTTATTTAAAACAGTTAATCTTGACGGATCTATTGCTTATGGTTACCGCTATGGTTTCCTAGCCTCTGGAGCCGGTATGTTACTTGGACAATTATTTTTTAATCTACTTGCTCAAAAGTATTTAGGTGATTTAGGAAAGAAACCTGTCTCAGTGAAGAAAGGTGGGCCTGTTATAGAGGAAGCTGTTTCGATAAACCCTAAAACGGGAGAAGTATTGGATAACAAGCAAGAAAAGCAACGGATTACAGTTATCTTTATCTTATTTGCATTTGCTGTATTTTTCTGGGCTGGCTTTGAACAAGCGGGTTCTTCACTTTCACTGTATACCGATAAATTTATCGATAGAACGGTCGGTGGGTTCGAAATCCCTACTTCTTGGTTCCAATCTGTCAATCCAATTTTTATTGTTACTCTAGCTCCTTTGTTCGCTATCTTCTGGAACTCTAAACTGGGTAAACGACTATCTACTCCTGTGAAAATGGGTGTTGGTATGATCATCTTAGGATTGGGATTCTTATTCATGCTCGGAGCAGTTGGTGAACGAGCTGCACAAGGAGATATTGAAGATGAAGCAAATAAAGCAGCTTTGATGTGGTTAATAATAACATACTTACTTCATACTATTGGTGAATTATGTTTATCACCCGTTGGACTTTCAGTTGTAACAAAGCTTTCTCCACCTAAATTAGCTTCTATTTTAATGGCTGTATGGATGTTGTCTTCTTCTGTTGCAAACTTCATCGGTGGTTATTTAGCATCTGTAGTTGAATCACTTGGTGCTGGACAAATCTTTACATTCATTTCTGTTTTCGTTATTGTTTGTGGATTGTTGTTAATATCTATGAATAAGTTCATCGGAAAAATGATGCACGGTGTAAACTAAAACTCGTAAAATTTTATACTTTTAAAGTCCCTAGCATTTTGTTAGGGACTTTTTTAATTTAATACGATACTGAAATGAGTCAAACTACTAAAAACGTCATCGACAAAGAACTAGAGAAAATCCAAAATTTTGAAGGCAAATACCCACGTCAAATTTGGGGGTTATTCTTTTCGGAGATGTGGGAACGTTTCTGTTTCTATGGAATGCGAGGTGTGCTCACTTACTTTATGATTACTGAGCTTATTCTTGCAGACGGGAATAAAATGTCTGAAACGCAAGCAAATTTACAATACGGTGCAACGCAAGCATTTGTATATGCCTTTACTTTCATTGGAGGATTATTTGCTGATAAAATTTTAGGTTTTAGAAAATCACTCGTTTGGGGTGCTTTACTCATGATTATAGGAAGTTTAATTCTCTCTTTACACAAAGATGCTATTTCAGAGTATACTTTCTTTTTGGGAATAAGTTTTACTGTTGTCGGTACCGGTTTCTTTAAACCAAACATTTCAACAATGGTTGGCTCTTTGTATAAAGCTGGTGATCCAAGACGAGATGCTGGATTCTCATTGTTCTATTCTGGAATTAACATTGGAGCCTTATTAGGGGGTTATGCCTGTATCGCAATAGGGAAAGGACAGTTGTTTGGTGGTTTTATTGCAGAACCTTATCGTTGGAATGTTGCCTTTGGTTTAGCTGCTGTGGCTATGTCAATTAGTTTAATTAATTTCATTTTTGTCAAAAAGCACCTTGGACCGATTGGTCTTTCTCCACTTAGAGAAAAAGTGGAAGGAATGAAAGAGATGATTATTCCTAAAAGTAAAAGATGGCTTGAATATGCAACCTATGCTGGTTCAATCTTAGTGATTCCAATCATTATGTCGATGGTCTCAAAACCACAATACACAGATATATTCATGTATATTATTGGACCTGCGACCTTGATCTACTTATTCTATGAGATGATGAAATACTCTTCTGCCGAACGTAAAAAACTTCTCGCAGCACTTATTTTCATCGTATTTTCTATTCTTTTCTGGGCATTCTTCGAGCAGAGTGGTGGATCGCTCAGTATCTTCGCAGCGAATAACTTGAGTTCAGAAATGCTAGGGTTAATTCATCTAGATCCAAATGGTGTTAATAATTCCGCTAACTCTTTATTTGTTATCATTTTCGCACCAATTGTAGGATTATTATGGGTGGCACTTGCTAAACGAAAAATTGAACCAAACACGGTCATCAAGTTTGGATTAGGTTTTATCTTCCTATCTGGTGCTTTTTATCTATTTTATTCCACCCGCTTTTTTCAAATTGCCGCAGGAATGGCTAGCTTAGATATTTTTGCTTTAGCCTACCTAGTCATCACATTTGGTGAGCTTTGTTTATCTCCAATTGGTCTATCTATTATGACAAAACTCTCTCCAATTAAATTACAAGGTGTAATGATGGGAATGTGGTTTTTAGCGAGTGCTTACGGTCAATACGTCGCTGGACTTTTAGGTGCTAACATGGCTGATGCAGGGGTTAATGATTCACCTACTCAAAAATTGATAACGTACACCGATGGCTATTTACAATTATCAATTTATGCGCTAATCGCTGGAATTATCCTTATTATTATATCTCCTATTGTACGGAAATTAATGCAAGAAGTGAAGTGATTTATTTCGGTAATAGTTTTTAAAAATTAGAGTAAGGTTTTCGTTTTGGAGGTCCTACTTTTTTATGCGCTCTTCTGCCACTTTTTAAAAGGTTTCTCTATCCAAAGAATAAATCCAACGAACAACACAATCAGCATGTTATTAAATATCAACTCAATCCACATGTTAAACTGACCGCTCCATAATTTATGAACGAAAAACAATCCTATTCCAAGTGAAAAGTAGGTGAAAAATTTCTTAAGATTGTAGTGTATTGGATAATGTTTTTGTCCTAAGAAGTAGGATATCACCATCTGTAAGAAATACACCGACATTGTTGTCCAAGCACACGCCATGTAACCAAATTTCGGAATGAAAGCAATGTTGAGAATAATGGTGATTGTTGCACCAATTAAAGCAATGTAAGCACCATATTTTGTTTGTCCTGATAATTTATACCAAATACTTTGATTGAAATAAATACCCAAGAAAACGTTCGCCATCAATAAAATAGGAACCACTTTTAATCCTTCCCAATAGGTTTTGTTGGAAATGAAATACTTTAATATCGGAAGATTTAAACTCACCATCAAGAAAAACAGAATCACAATTGCAATGAAGTAATTCATGATTTTACCATAAAGTTCACGTTCTTCCGTTCCTTTGTTTAGCTTGAAGAAGAAAGGTTCAGCGGCAAAACGATAGGCTTGAAGAAAAATAGAAACCAACATTGCTAATTTGTAGGAAGCACTATAAATCCCCACTTGAAATAGCGCTGCTTCTGTCGATAACCCCGAACGAATAGAAACAAATTTCAATAAAATACGATCCATCGTTTCATTGACAATCCCTGCAAATCCAGCGATAACCAGTGGGAACGAATATTTCACCATGGCTTTGATGAGGTCGTAATCCAATCGAAAATGAAGATGTAGGAAGTCTTTATAGAGCATTGCGGGCTTAGATAGCGAAGCTAAAAGATTGGCAAAAAGAATGTATAAAACACCAATTTCAGGATGATTTCTGTCGAAAAAAAACACCATCAAGACAACATTCAGCAAGATATTGATGGAAATCGATGATAGTTGAATCGTGACGAATTTCTTCACTTTTTCCTCTTCTCGTAGTTTAGCGAGTGGAATAGCCGAAATAGCGTCAATAGTGATAATTAAAGCGACCAAAGCAATGTATTCAGGATGATCTTGATAGAGCATCGCTTTAGCTATCGGTTGTAAGGCAATTAATACTCCAAAAAGGAATAATAAGTTAAGACCAATAATGGTGACAAAACTTGACTGGAACGTTTTATTTTTGTCATTTCCTTCGGTATTAGAAAAACGAAAGAATGCTGTTTCCATTCCGAAGGTTAAAAACACGATTAAGAAAGCGACCCACGCATACAATTCCGATACGACACCGTAAATCTCGGGACGCATGAAGTACGTATGTAAGGGGACTAGTAAATAGTTCAGCAGTCTCCCGAGAATACTCGGAAGACCGTAAACGGCTGTTTGTCCAAAAAGTTTCTTAACCGGATTCAATTATCTGAAATTAGGTTTTCTTTTTTCGATGAAGGCACCTGTTCCTTCTTTGAATTCAGGTGTTCCAAAGCATTTTCCAAATTCGTCAATTTCAACTTGGAAACCGTCTTTTGATTTATCTCCTTGTGCGTTAATCGAGCGAATTGCACTTCCAATAGCCATGGGTGAATTAGCTAAAATCTTCGTCGCCATTTTTTCTGCTTTTGCTAAAAGTTCCGAAAGTGGACAAACGTCGTTTACCAATCCCCATTTCAAAGCATCTTCAGCGCCAATCATGCCAGCGGTAAAGACCATTTCTGATGCTTTTCCTTTGCCAACTAATTGCGTTAAACGTTGTGTTCCACCATATCCAGGAATAACGCCTAAAGAAACCTCTGGTAATCCTAATTTGGCATTATCAGAAGCGATACGTATATGACTTGCCATGGCTAATTCTAATCCGCCACCAAGAGCATAACCGTTAATCGCTGCGATGACAGGCTTTGACATATTTTCAACGTAGTTAAACAAGGTATCATGTCCATTTTTAGATAGTGAACGACCTTCTTCTACTGAAAAATGAGCGAATTCCTTAATATCTGCACCTGCAACAAATGCTTTTTCACCACTTCCAGTTAAAATAACGACACCGATTGACGCATCTTTGTTAGCAGCATCTAATGCTTGATGTAATTCAGCAATTGTGTCTTTGTTGAGTGCGTTGAGTTGTGCTGGACGATTAATGGTTATCCATGCGATTTGAGCTTTATTTTCTACTAAAATAGTTTCGAACGTCATAATTTTATTTTTTGATTGGTAAATATAATGAAATGATTTAGTCTTTTTTGTAAATGATTGGTTTGATATTTTGAAGTTGATTTACTAAATGTGTCGAATCCATTAAGAAGATATAAGGTTGATAACCTTTTGCAATTAATTCGTCAATTTGCTTTTGTGTAGGAATATGTTGATAGGCAATGTCGTTCGTAAAAATCATCCAATTGATATTGGCCGCATCGATGAAATTTACATTGAAAACAACTCTGTTTTTGTCAGTTGGTTGAGCCATCATAAAATCGTGTAATTGTTGAAATTGAGTTAATGTAGTCGTTCTTTTGTCTAAACTATAAACACCGTTTAACTTCAATAAATAATACGGTTTTAGATGTGTTATGATTAGCAAACACCCAATCAACACAAATATTTTTGCTAATTGTTTCTGAGTAATTCTTTCTTTTAAATAGAAAAAGCCATTTACCGCAAATCCCATCATGAAAATATAAACGGGAAGTGTAAACGCAGGCATTTTTGTTTGTGCCAATGTAAAGAAGAAGAAGATCGTGATAATTGGAACGAAAACAGCTATCTTTAAACATTTGTCTTTAGTGTTTTTCCAGAATTGGAAAGCACCGATTAGACAGATTGGCCAAAAAAGAAAATAAGATAGATAGGCTTTGTCAATAGCAGTTGTGAAGTGATAGAAGAACAATCCGCCTTGATTTTCAATAACTTCAAATAAATGTTTGGTGTTATAATTAAGCTCAAATAAATAAACGGATTCAAAATGAGAATAGGCGTAAAGTTGCCAAGGAAGAGCAATTATAGTAGCGGTCATAATAGCGACCGAAAAGTGTAATAGGTGAGTGCCGACATTTTTTCTTTTAATAAATGCCCACAATACTATGATTAACCAAGGCGCAAATACCAAGAAGCCAACCAACCATTTTGTCAGAATTGCCAAACCAACAACGACACCAATTAATAATGGCCATTTGAATGATGGTGTTGACAGCCAATTAAGAAAGAATAGAAAACTTAAACTCATCAAGAATAAAAAAGTAAAATCATTTTGATCAGTTGCCACAGCGCCATTGACCAATAGTAGTAGAAAACCTGAATGAATGGAAGTGATAGCTCCCCAAAAAGCAATTCTGTCCGTATATAATTTACGTAATATTTTAAATGTTATAATTGGAAATAAGCCAAAAAGTATGCAGTACACAAAACGATAACTCAGTGCTGAAACACCAAATAGTTTCATAAAAGGAACTGCCAACCATGTGAAAAAGGGCTGTTTGTGCATCCAAATAGTGGAATTAACCCAAAAATATTCTAAATCTAATGGTTGATCTTTGAAAAGTGTTGGCTGAAAAAAGTCGTGCATTCCGTTTTTCGCTACTAACGCGTGAAATTGTTCATCCCAAGAAAAGAATAGGGGATTAATAGCACACAAGGCAATAGCAATTGAAAAAGCAGCGATAAATAGCAATGGAGAAGAAACCTTCTGTTGTTGAAGGTACTTTCTAACAAGCCCAATAAGAGCAATCAACCAAATTAAAAGGAATACTATTGAAATCATCATACCTAATGCGATAACTGCAAAAATACATTATTGTTATAATTTGGAGGTATTATTAGTAAATCTTAAGAAGATATTTGGATAGAAGTTGTTTAAAGCCAAACTTTCGTGCCCACCGAACAGTTTCGACAAATATCAATTTGGGAGCGATCTGTCAAAACAGCACTACGGAAATGACCGTACGTTTTACTCTTCCAAAGCTGTTCAAACGGTTGTTTGGTGGCATCGCCTAACACGTGTTTCGCATCTTTGTCAAAGCAACAAGGAACGACTTTCAAATCCCAGGTAAAAACACAAGAAGACCACATTTTCCAACAGTCGTTTGTCAATTCATTTTTCAATACAAAAGTTCCGTCTGCTTTCTTTTTGTAACGAGAATATTTCTCATTCAACGGAATCAACGGATTGCCATTTTTGTAATTATAAACTTGTGCTGATTTCAATCGCACTTCGTCCACACCAATTTCTTTGGCGAGTTCGTATATTCTAGGAATGTCGTTTTCATTTTGTTTTACCACCAAGAATTGAAAAATCAGATGAGGCGTTTTACTTTTCAGTTTCCTTTTCGCTTCCACCAACAATTTGGAAGCTTCCAACACTTTACTTAATTTACCGTTAATACGATAATTTTCATACGTTTTTTGACTAGCGCCATCAATAGAAATAATCAATCGGTCTAATCCTGATTCTACAATTTCTTCTGCTTTCTGTTTGGTAATGAAATGGGCATTGGTAGAAGTAGCCGTATATATTTTTCGTTCTTTAGCCGCTTTAATTAATTCCAAAAACTGTGGATGTAAAAAAGGTTCTCCTTGGAAATAGTAGATGATGTAGATAACCGTTTTCTTTAATTGGTCGAGTAGTTTTTCGTTGTTTTTTAAATCTAGTTTTCCCGTTGGACGTGTGAACTGTTTCAATCCACTTGGACACTCGGGACATGCTAAATTACAAGCTGTTGTAGGTTCAATACTGACACTCATCGGTGCACCCCAAATGTAGTTTCGCTTGAATCTTTTGGTGAAATGATAGCTAATCCGTAATAAAAAAAAGTTCATGACTCTTCTAAATGTCAGATGTCTAACTAATTGGAAATAATCATGAACTCTACTCATCG
>CAZDAR010000023.1:0-38990 GCA_964503665.1 uncultured Flavobacteriales bacterium | reverse complement strand
CCAATTATGTTTTCAGCTAATTGTGATACTTTTGGTTGTGTTATTGTCTGGTTTGCCATTTCTTTTTTTACACAAATATACTAATTTGATTGCGATTAAAGGTAAGAAGTACGTATTTTTAATTGAATGAATTCGATTCTCTTCAATTAGATAGTTATGAAGTTTTCTCTAAAAAGAAAAAGTGCGATTAACATTTGTTAATCGCACTTTTCAAATCTGGTAGCGAGACCGAGATTTGAACTCGGGACCTCGGGGTTATGAATCCCGCGCTCTAACCAACTGAGCTATCTCGCCAAAAATTTCGAGTGCAAATATATATATATAAATTTAATTTGCAACAGGATTTTCATTTTATGATCGATCCTCTTCCGATAAAATAGAAGTGTAATGCTTTAATGATCTTAAAATGAGTGAAATCAACAGTGCTGCGAAGATGACATAAATTTGAGTATTTGTCAAACCAAAAGCTTCATTCCTGAAATAATCTCTTAACACATCGACGAAGACGAAAGAAATGATAGTAGCACTGATACCTGAATATTCGCGTCTAAGAATTGTTTTTAATGAGAAAGGAATATCATTTTTCTCATAATTCTTAAAAGAAGGAATAAATGCAGGTACTTTTAATGACCAATTCATATAACTATCTCCAAATTTGCGTTCTAAAAAGCGCTCTTCTGCAAACATGATACGTTCGTAATACAACCAAAATAGTAAACTAACAACAACAAAGAAGTAGATGTTTCCAACATAAAGAACAATACCAATCCACATGAAATAGTTTCCTAGATACAATGGATGACGTAAAGTAGAATAGATACCCGTTGTGTTTAACGCTTCTGCGACTTGTTCTTTCGTATTTCGACCCGAAGTATGTTTGTTACTTGTACCAATTGCAATCGCTCGGATAACTTGTCCTGAGAATGAAATTAAAGCAGAAGTTATTAACAATATCCAACGGAAGTTATCGTTCTCAAAGAAAAGAGAATAGTCAGTAAAATAGATAGCTGGAGCAGATAAAACAAATAGTATCATTGGGATCTGCCCACGATATCTAAATAACTTATTTCCACTTTTTTCAATTTTTTCAAAAGAATGTATTAATGCCATAAAAAAATAGTATATTCATCAAATTCTTGCGAAAATACATAAAAAGAAATTATAATGACTGATAATGTTAAAATTGAATTAGAGTATCTGTTTAAAACTTCAACTAAATCATTGGAAAAGCTCATTAGCACACCTGGTGGATTAGCCGAATGGTTTGCTGATGATGTAAACGTTATAGATGATATATACACATTTGTTTGGGATCAATCGGAAGAGCAAGCGCGACTTTTGTTCAATAAAAAGAACAATCATATTCGTTGGAGATGGTTGAATCATGAAGAAGAAGACGAAACTAAAGATTGTTATTTTGAATTCTTGTATGAATTAGATCCTTTAACAAAAGATATTGTTTTTAAAGTGAATGCTGTGAGTGATTCAGATGAGGAAGATTTACAAATGCTTTGGGATAATGGAATTAACGAATTAAAACGTGTTCTAGGAGCTTGATTTTTCCTAATTTTATGCCCTCATTCATATAGAAGTATTGAAACGGTTATTTTCTTTCAGTGTTAAATCATTTATAGGGCCTTTTATTGTAACGCTCCTTATTTCCATGTTCATGCTAATCATGCAGTTCTTTTGGAAATATATCGATGATTTAATGGGGAAAGGCTTAGAAATAACAGTTGTTATTAAGCTTATTTTTTATGTCTCTGCTAGTTTATTACCATTAGCACTTCCATTAGCAATGCTACTTTCTTCTATCATGACGATTGGGAATTTAGCGGAGAACAATGAATTGACAGCCTTGAAGTCAAGTGGACTGTCTTTAATGCGAATTCTTAGACCATTGATAGTTTCCTGTCTTTTTATCAGCATCTTTACGTTTTATTTTGCCAATTTCATTATACCTGTAGCCAACTACAAATGGCGTGCGTTGATATACGATATTCAGGAAACGAAAATTGCCATGTTGCTAACTCCAGGTTCTTATAGTCATCAAATTGATAAATACATCATCAAGGTGAAAGAATCGAAAAATAATGAGTTTAAAGATGTTACGATTCATGATATGTCCACTCCAGGAGTAATTAAAACTATTAGAGCAGATAAAGGGACGATGTATAAAGCTTCTGTTGGAAATACTATTTTGTTGAAGCTAGAACACGGAAATGCTTTTGAAGAGAAGGATTTAAAGGTGATGTACAATACGGATGGAAAGAATGGTGATGAAGCTTTTCCTCAAAAACGGTATTCTTTCGAATCGGCTATTTTTAAGATTACTATCAACGGCTTTAACATGAAACGAACTGATGATGAAGTGTTTAAGAATAATTTTGAAATGTACAATGTGTTCCAATTACATCAAGTAGTGGATTCAGTGAATAATAATGCCATTCGATTTAGTAAACAATTCTCCAAATCAACGATTTTAAGTTCGTTTTATAATCAGTATAAAATGAATGATTCTGTTATTAGTACAGTTTTAGATAAAGGTTTAACTCCAAGTAATATCTTACTTGATAATGCTGTTTTATTGAAAAGTATTCAAAAAGAACAACTTAGATCAGCTTATCAAGATGGAATTAATAATTTACGGGTCAAAAAAGAATCTGTGATTGGACAAAAAACGTTTTTAGAAACATTTATTCGAAATTTAAATGCGTATTATATTGAATTTCATAGAAAGTTTGCACTGACTGTTTCCATTATCGTACTGTTTTTCATTGGTGCACCTTTAGGGGCAATCGTTCGTAAAGGTGGATTTGGAGCACCAGTTGTTATTGCTGCAGTGCTGTTTATGATTTACTTTGTTCTGATTAGTGTAGGTGAAAGTTTGGCTGCTCAAAATGTTACTTCTCCTGCTTTTGGTATGTGGATTTCTACTTTTATTATGCTTCCATTTGCTTTTGTTTTAATGTATTGTGCTTCGAATGATTTACCAGTTACCTCTTGGTCAACCTATAAACGACTGTTTAAACGTAAGAGAAAATGAAGATTTTACACATTAGTTTAAAACCTGCCTACCCGATGGTAGATGGCGGCTGTGTAGCAATTGACAATTTCATGAACTTACTTTCGGATACATATGAGAAAGTTGATCACATCTGTATTTCAACACCAAAACATCCTTTTGAATTAGAGATATATGTTAAAAGGTTACCGAAAAACATCCATTTTATTCGAAATTTTTTCGTGAATACAAACATACATCCATTGAAATTGATTCGTTCTCTTTTTACGGATAAATCCTATCAAGTGGAACGATTTTATTCAGCTGAAATGGATAACTATCTTCGAGAAAATACGGCAAAATATGATGTGGTTTTTTTAGAAAGTATTTTCTTATTACCTTATTTAGATAGTTTAAATCAGGTGAAAAAAGTAATCGTTCGTACGCATAATGTCGAACATCTTCTTTGGAAAACAAAAAGTACAGCTACTAGTAATATCCTAAAAAAGAAACTGCATCTCCATTTCAGTCGTCAACTGGAAAAATTTGAATTAGAGCAATTGAGTAGAGTAGCAGGTATTCTTCATATTTCCGAAAACGACAACTCGTTTTTTAAACAGCAACTGCCTGATATTCCTCAAATTACCTTATCTTTATGTATAAATAATAAAGAGATAATTGTTCCCAAATCGTTTGACTTTAGTGAATTAAAATTTGGATTTTTTGGTGCTTATAACTGGCAACCCAATGTGGATGCAGTACAGAATTTACATGATACGCTTTTTCCTGAAATTCATCACAAATGGCAAAATTCAACGCTTTTTATTGCTGGTTACGGAATGGAAAAAATGTATGTTCGCTCCCAAAATGTAATAAATTTAGGAACAATAGATACTATAAAAGATTTTTATAATTCCGTCGATATCTTGTTGGCTCCTTTAAGTTCAGGTTCTGGATTAAAAATAAAAATGGTAGAAGCGATAACTGAAGGAAAAATTGTCATTGGTTCAGCTATTGCATTTGAAGGTCTTGACTTTTTACCGCACAAACGCGTTGCAAATTCAACGGCTGAATATCTTCAACAGATAGAAGAGGTGGTCAATAATCCGCTTATTCAACAAGAAGTCGTGGCGCAACAAGAAGCAATTAGTACTTCCTTCGGAAAAGAAATATCCATTTTAAAACTACGTGATTTTGTCGGCTAAAAAGAAACTGGTTTACTTCACTTCAAGATTTCCATTTCCATTAACAAAAGGAGATCGGCTTCGAGCGTATTACCAAATTCGGGAGTTGAGCAAAACCTACGATATCTATTTAATTTGTACCAATGAAACTAAAGTATCCGAACGGGAGAAAGAGGAATTAAGCAGTTTTTGTAAGGAAATTCATGTCTTCAAATTAAAACGTTGGAAAATATACGCTTCATTAGCGGTGAATGTACTCTCTTCGAATCCTTTTCAAGTGGCATATTTTCACCAGTTAGCGATTCAACGAAAAGTCGATCAGTTACTCACACAAATTCAACCAGATCACATTCTAGCGCAGTTGCTAAGAAGTAGTGAATATGTCAAGAATTACCATCAGTGCTCAAAGACGATTGACTATATGGATGCTTTGTCAAAAGGAATGGAAAGACGTTATGAGACGGGGAATCCTATCTATCGCTTTCTGTTTAAGATGGAATTCAAACGGTTAAAAGAATACGAGCGAAAAATATTTGATTACTTTGAAAATCAAATCATTATAACGAAACAAGACAAAGGATTCATCTTTCATCCAGATTATAGGAAGATAGAAGTGATCCCAAATGGAATTGATATTTCCTTTTTTGAAAGTCAGAATGTGCCGAAAACAAATGATATTGTTTTTATTGGAAATTTGAGTTACGAGCCAAATATTCAAGCGACAGAATTTTTATATAAACACGTTCATAAAGCGTATCCGAATTTAAAAATTCAAATTTCAGGAGCCAATCCAGAGAAAAGAGTTTCAAAGTTGGCAGAGGAGAATTTCAAGATAACTGGTTTTGTGGAAGACATTCGACAAGCATATAGTAGTGGGAAAATTTTTGTCGCACCGATGTTTATTGGAACAGGACTTCAAAACAAACTTTTAGAAGCCATGGCGCAAGGTATTCCTTGTATTACCACTAGTTTGGTCAATAATGCGCTAGGAGCGAAGGTAGGCGAAGAGATTTTGGTGGCTGATTCTGAACGTGAATTCATGATTGCTATTCCTAATTTATTATCGGATGAAGTACTTTATCAAAAGTTGCAATCCAATGCGAAACGATTTGTACATGAGAAATACTCGTGGAATTCTATCAATGAAAAATTAATAGATGTGATAGAATCTAAGAAAATCGATAATCTGAAGTGAAATATAGATTCACAATCTTAAACCACCTTCTTTCATAGAGTAAGGGCTAATCCAAACTTTTTCAATACCTAATTTTCGAAGAATCCATTTTACCTTAACGGCCGTGATTGGCCCCATTAATTTACGAATGGGAATGATGTTTGGATGTTCGTCTCGTTGACAAGCAGTGGAAGCTATCAGCCAATCTAGCACTTGATGAAGGTCATGAATATCGAACAAATAACTCTCTCGTTTATGATTAAAATCTTTCAAATGAATCATCTCATAAAAGGTTTCAAAAACGCCTGATGCGCCAATTAAATTTTTGGTTTTGAATGCATCAAGTTTATTTCCAACAATATTCTCCAACCACTGCTCGATATTTTGAATATCCTCTTGACTCAATGGGTCTTGTGTTTTTATTTCTTGATAAACTCTTGATATTCCAATGTTTAAGCTAATTTCATTTTGTACGCCTTGTAAATCTACAAGAATAAATTCGGTGCTTCCACCTCCAATATCCATGATTACCGTAGGTTGTTGAAATTGGTGTGTCCACAAAACGCCGTAATAGACTAATTCAGCTTCTTTATCACCTGAAATAATCGACACATCAATATGGATGGTTTGTTTTACTTTTTCAAGAAAAATAGCCGAATTTGTAGCGTCTCGTATGGCAGAAGTTCCTAACGCCGTAATCGATTCAACATGAAAGTGATCACATTGTTGTTTGAATTTTTTCAATGCACTTAAGGCACGCATTTGTGCTTCAATCGTCAACTGATTTTTATTGATACTACCCAAACCTATTGCAACTGCCACTTTATCAGTGTAAAGTGTTTCAAAGTCCTGCTCTGAAACATCAGCAATTATTAAGTTGAATGTATTCGTACCTAAGTCTATTACTGCTTTTCTCATTGAGAATCGGGTTTATTTCTTGAAAAAATCTTTCAAATGTAAACGATGACCAAAACGTAAAATACCACGTTTATAAAGGTTTCCTGCTATACTTAAGCCAATTATTATCGAAAGCAAAAGAATACCAATACTTAAAAATAATTGATAGATTTCATTGCTTGCATAACCTTGTGAAATTTTCACCATACAAACAACGGGTGCTGTGAATGGAATATAGGATAACCATTGAACAATCGAACTATCAGGAGAGATAGCGGTAAAATAACCCGATAGAAAAGCAATAAATAAAATGGCAATAATAAGAATCACATATTGTTGACCGTCGCTTTCTGTACCCATCATAGCGCCTAAGCCAGCGAAGAAAGTTCCGTAGAACAAATATCCTAGGATTAAAAACAAGCTGAAATAGGGTAACATCACCGAGAAACTAATCCGCTGAAAGATGAGTTCTACAAATTGATTGTACTCCAATAGGTTCGTATAGCCAAAAACATCTTTTATACCTGAATTAGTACCTAAATTACCAGATAGCGCCTGGTCGTTGACCGTTTGGAAAAACTGTTCTCTAAAAATAAACATACCGACACCAATTAAGGTAATCCAAATCGTCAGTTGAATTAGAGCAGCTATACCAATTCCTACAATTTTACCAAACATCAATTGCTTAGGTTGAACTGCTCCCAGAAGAACTTCAACAATTCGATTTGATTTCTCAACGGTAATCGAACGTAAAATCGTCATTCCGAAGACAAAGATGAAGAATAGAATAATACTTCCAAAAACCCAACCGACCCAGCTATTGATGTCTGATTTTTGGTTCTTAGGATCTAAAACATTTCGAAAACTTAGATTAATCGGTTGTTTTATTTCTCTAAATTTCTGTAAGGAAATATCCGTCAATTCATTTACGTAAACCTCTTCCAATCGCTTCTCAACCAAATAGTGTAATTTTGTTTGAATCTTCAAAGAAGGTTTTTCCTTGTAAAAGAAAAAAGCAGTTTTGTTGGATAATACTTTCTCGTTTATTTCTAAAAAGCCATCGTATGATTGGTAACGCTTACCTTTAACAAAATCATTGGTTTCTAAATAGTTATTTAAAAAATCAAATTCAAATTGGTCAGAAGAAGAAATTACAATGCGATTTTCCATAACCATCGCCGGGTCAGCAACTAATATTTTCCACTTGGTTTTTTGACTTTCCCCAAAATGGAAGAGTAAGAAAATCAATAGCATTAAAAAAATGGGTCCTAAAATGGCCAATCCCCAAAAGGAAGATGTTCTCAAACGTTCTTTAATCTCGCGTTTTATGATGATCCACGTATTTCTCATTTCTCTGCTACTTCTTGAATGAATATTTCTTGCATTGACGTTAATACTTTCCATGCAGCTTCGATTTCCACTTCATCGATGACGGTTTTTAGTAAGTCTTTAAAGGTCGATTCGTTTCGCATTTTAACGTAAGCAATAAATGTTTCGGGTGCTACTTCTTCTTTTCCAACGAGTTCAAAACCAATCCATAATGCATTCACAAAAGCAATCATGCTTCCTTTAAAACGAACGGCATAGATATTTTCTCCCCGTTCTGTACGAATAGCGTTGATATTTCCCTCAAGAACTTTTCGTGATTGATTGATTAAAACCACATTATCACACAATTCCTCGACACTCTTCATATTGTGACTAGAAATTAGAATTGTCTTTCCGTTGTCACGCATGGTTTTTATCTCGTTTTGAATCAATTCAATATTTACAGGATCAAATCCACTGAAAGGTTCATCTAATATCAATAATTCTGGTTGATGAATAACGGTACAGATAAATTGTACTTTTTGCGCCATTCCTTTGGAAAGTTCCTCAATACGTTTGTTTTTCCATGTTTCAATGCCAAATTTCTCCACCCAAAAGTTATAGTTAAACGTGATGTCTGCTTTTGACATTCCCCGAAGTTGTGCAATCAGTTGTACGTTCTCCCATACGGTCATTGATTTGTATAAACCACGTTCTTCAGGAAGATAGCCGATATGTTGTAAGTGTTTTTGATTCAGCAGTTGACCGTCAAATAAAATGGCTCCTTTATCTGGAAAAAGAATACGGTTCATCATTCGGATGATAGTCGTTTTTCCTGCACCATTCGGTCCAAGCAAGCCTAGAATTTTTCCTTTTTCCAAAGAAAAGCTTACGTCATCTACCGCTATTTTTTGTCTAAAAGACTTAGAAACACCATCTAATTTAATCATATTTTACTTGCATTGTTTAACTTGTATTGCTTCATCCAATCTCGAAATGCGTTAGCAGCCAAGATAGTTAAAAGTAAATATAAAATAGCAGACTGATAGAGTTTTACTTCAAAATAGATATAAACACAAATCGCATCAACAATAAGTAGATAAATCCAGGATTCCATCATTTTTTGAGTAATCATATACGAGGCAATTAAGCAAAATACAAAGTTAATAGCGTCAAAGTAAGGCATTCGCTGACCTGTATAAGTTTTTGCTAAGTAAGCCAAACCAAAAGCTAAAGTGAAGCCAATGATGATAATAGGAATGTTCTTCCAACCAATAAAATGAAATTGAACCGATTGTGTTTCTTTTTTCCATTCCATCCATCCATAAATGGCCATAAGAACATACAGGAATTGTAACAATGCAAAAAAGTAGAGTTGGACATTGAAATTGATGTACACGTAAATCAATGCACTAACAATTGCAAATGTCCAGCAAATCAATTTATTTCGACCCGCAAGAAATGTGTAGAGTAATCCAGTAATTACGGCGAAAAATTCTAATACGATATCAAGAGTTATTTGCAAAATGATTGATTTACTAAAAATAACGTTAAATTTTTGATCTCTTTAAAACAAGCATGTTAATTACCATAAAAATGGAATAACTGCTTTTCTCTTTTTAGGATAATCTTCAAAATGGCTCAAATACCATTTATGGTGAGAAATCGCCCGAGGAACTAGGTTTGCAAAAGTCCAAACAAAGAATGCTAATCCTGGTAAACTCCATGTTAAAATAGCAAATCCTAACCATTCAACGACTTCTCCAAATAAGTTGGGACAGCTGATATAGTTGAATAAACCACCTTTTGGAATTTTATAACTCGTTTCGTTAGGTTTACGCAAGCCGATAAGTACCGCATCACCGTATTTATTGATAGCTGCTCCAGCAATGAAGATCATTGCGCCAATAATAAACTGAGGAGAAGTCAACCAGTCATTTGAATAAACTTTGAAATTTCCTAGGAAATAGCCAAATAGGAAGCCGTTACTTAGGTTAAATCCAAGTCCCATTACAACAATTGTCAATGGCATTTTTTTTCCTTTTGTTTTGATTCTAAGAGGAAAAATCACACTTCTATTAATATAGTGAAGACTGATAATGCCAATGATAATCATATTAACGAAAGACTGTTCGTTTTCGCCAGTTAAGATGAAATAAAAGAGTACAACCAATAAGAAAAATTCCATGAGAAACCAACCTATTTTATTGTCAATCAAAGGACCCCAAGTCGATGTTGTATGCCTACCGTAAGGAGCTGTTATAAATAATAGAGAGATAAAAATAACCGCTGCGATAGCGATCCAAACCCACGTAAAAATGGTATATTCTTCAAATGTCATAGTTAGATTTTTTTTTGTTTTTTAAACCAATTAATAGTGTCGTTTAATGTTTCTTCGAGTGTTCGAGTAGTGTATCCTAATTCTTGCTGTGCTTTTGTAGAAAGCGTCTTTTTATTCCCATCTTTTAAAATGTCGATATATAATTTATCGTAAAGTGGTGGTTTTTTCGTTAAGTAAGAAAATGTTTTCACAAAAGGCAAACCTGCATAAGCGACTGACAAAGGAAAAACAGCTAATCGTTTTTTGACGTCTTTTACTTTAAATACGTAATCTGAAAGTTCTTTAATAGTATGATAGCGCCCACCTAAAATGTAGGTTTCACCCGAACGACCATTTTCCAAAGCAGCAATTGTACCTTCTGCAATATCTCTCACGTCAACGAAATCAAATCCTCCTTTTATGACTGCAGGAATTTTTCCTTTATACATATCAATGATAGCTTTACCAAGTTTCGACGGTTTATAGTCAAAAGGTCCAACAACTGAAGTTGGGCAAATGATCACTACATCTTGTCCATTTTTCGCCGCATCTTGTGCTAGTAAATGCGCATCACGTTTCGTTTGGTCGTAAAACACAGAATTATTTGAAACAAAAGATCGGGTTTCATCTAAGGGTTTATCGTAAGGCTTTTGACGGAATACATGTATAGAACTGACGTAAATTAATTTGAGTGTTTTCACCTCTTTGGCAATTTCAAGAATGTTCTGAGTTCCTACCACGTTGACATCGTAGGTTTTCTGTTCAAACTTATAACTCAACTCAATCATACTTGCTGCATGGATAACAGTATCACATTCCGTCATGAACTTTTTCAATGAAGCACGATCCAATACGTCTCCTTTGACTATTGTAATTGGCAACCCTTCTAGAGCAGCTATATCATTACGAACGAAAGCTACAACTTCATATTCTTTTTCAATTAATGTTCGGCAAATTGTAGCGCCTACATGACCTGAAGCACCTGTTATTCCAACTTTCATGGTGCAAACCTAATCTATTATTCCATTCATAAAATAAAATGAATAGTGTTTTTTATAACAATTGGATGTTATAAAAATAAAATAGGGGGAGAGAACAGATTGAGAACGATTGTATTACGTCAATCAAGCAATGGATTTTTAATGTACATTCACTACTCACTTCGAGTGCTTTTTCCTCAATGAAGGATAAGGTGCCACCTTTGGAAGGTAGTGCAAGGATTAAGAAGGAGGCTTTTCAAAACCAAACGATAGTACAAAAAAAAAGGTGAAAAAATTTCCCACCCTTTTCTAAAACTTTCTTTCATTCTAATTTCTAGCTCTGTTTCTTCCTATCGAATTAAAATCCATTCACTCCATTTACTGTCGTGTATTTTAAGATGTTTTTCTTATCGGGGTGAATGATAGCAAACGCTTCTTGTACAGCAATTGTTCCTTCGTGGAAACCACAAAGTATTAATTTTAATTTGCCTGGATAAGTATTGATATCTCCAATAGCGAAAATTCCTTTGATATTGGTAGAGTAGTCACGAGTGTCTACTTTAATAGCACCTTTCTCTAACTCTAAGCCCCAATTTGCGATTGGTCCTAAAGCTGGTTTTAAACCAAAAAGAGGAATGAAATAGTCTGTTTCCTTTTTAAAATCGCCATCTTTTTGATGCGTGATAACAACATTTTCTAGTTTTCCATTACCTTCTAAACCAACAACTTCAGCTTCGGTAATTAAATTTATTTTTCCAGCTTCTGCCAAATCAATTACTTTTTGAACCGAATCCAAATGACCTCTAAATGAAGCACTTCGATGAACTAAGGAGACTTCTGATGCAATATTCTTTTCTGCTAAATAAATCGCCCAATCCAATGCTGAATCGCCACCTCCAGCTAAAACGCAACGTTTTCCTCTGTATTTCTCTGGGTCTTTGATAATGTAATCGACACCAATTTCTTCGAAATCTGTAATCGTACTAATTGGCGGTTTGCGTGGTTCGAAAACGCCCAAACCGCCTGCAATCATTACAATTGGAGCGTGATGTTTGGTACCTTTTATCGTTGTAACAATAAAACTGCCGTCTTCCTGTTTATCAATGGTCTCAGCTGCTTCCCCAAGTGTAAAACCTGGTTTAAATGGAGCGGCTTGTTCCATTAAATTATCGACTAATTCTCCCGCTAAAACGGAAGGATAACCTGGAATATCATATATCGGTTTTTTAGGATAAATTTCAGTGCATTGCCCACCGGGTAGTGGTAAAGAGTCAATTAGATGGCAATGTAATTTTAAAAGTCCTGCTTCAAAAACGGTGAAAAGTCCAACAGGACCAGCTCCTATGATGATAATATCTGTTTCTATCATGTTTGAAAAGTATGTTTCAATTTCTTTTTACAAATTTAATGAAGTATTGGAATTTTTGATAATTATTATTTGGAATTCTTCTAAATAACGTTAAAATACCCTTTTAGATGGAGGATAAAACAGCGTTTAATTCGTCAGTTGTAATAAAATCAATGTTTAAATCATTCAATTGTTGCGCAACCTCTAAATCGTTCACTGTCCATGCCGAGGCTGTCATGTTTAGCCGTTTTAATTGAAAGAGTAGAGAAGTATCTTCAAAATATCGTTCATAGTATGCGTCCATTCCAAAGATAGATTGGTCGAAGAGTTTTTTAGGCATACAATCATCGTTTAAATAAGAACACGGAAAATCACTGATTCCAGTAAGATACTTAAGAATAGAAAAATCGAAACTAATGAAATGTATATTTGTAGAAATTCCTTTTAACTGCGTAACAACTGCCTGAGCAAATGTTTGTTTTTGATTAGCAGAAAGCTGATTTTCCTTCAGTTCAATCCAAAGTTGATGCTTTCTATCCCAATTTTGAATGAAATCCTTGAGAAGTGGAATTTTCTCTCCATTTGAAAGAGAAAGATCGTTTAACTCTTCGTAATTTAATGAATTGATGCACGTACCATTGATTTCGTTATCATGAAAAACAATGCATTTTTCATCTTTGGTGAACTGAATGTCCATCTCAATTCCAGCAATCGTTAACTCTTGCGCTTTAATGAAGGCAGTCAACGAATTTTGTGGAAGATGATAGTCTTTCCATGCCCCACGATGAGCAATGATTTTCTGAGGATCAATCATTCTATTGAAAATAGATGACTCGTCTACACTTTTCCATGAAGTTCTTTACTTCTATAGGTTATTTGTGAAATAGCCATTGTCAACGCACCAATAAATAATAAAGAAGCAGCGAATAAAAGCATTTGATTGATGTAAGGTATTACCGTATAAGAAAAAGCTGCAAAACCTTGAATACCTAAAAATAATTCATTTAGAATGACACCAATTAGAAAGATAAAAGCACCTAATTTCTCATATTTTCCAGGCATCATGAATTTATTGTAGAAGAAGAATCCTAGTATAAACAATGTATAACCACCTAACAGTATTAGATGAAGATAAGCAATGATAATAGGTCTAAATCCGAATACAATTTGGCTTAATGAAGGAATAATTGAAAATATTTGAAGAGTGAATTTTAAGGTAATCGCAATAATTGCTGAATAAAAGAAGATACGAATCCACTTAGGTTCTATGTGCGTAATTTTCATTTTAGTGAAGCATTTACGAATGAAAGCAATCCATGTAGCAAATTCCACGAAAATAGCTACAACAGCGATAACATACAGCCACGTCGGTAATCCAGCCCACAAAATAGATAGAAGATAGGTTGGAATCACGCAAATAGCAAAAAGCTTGAGGTACCTACTTAAGGAAGGTAAATCGGGTAACATCGTAACCACTAAAGCCATCATTCCGAAGAAGAACCAGCCGTTGTATTGGAAGTGTAAATAATAATAAAGGCTTGCTACCGTATAATTATGATGTAGACTTTTTGTGATCATTACATATGCCAATAGAATCGGGCCTGCAGAAGATAAAATATTTAAAAGCAGTCCAATTATGGCCCATCTTCTAAAACGTATTTTCTTGGCATATTTATTCACGTCTTTCACATAGAATATGGTGTAAAAAACTACAAAAACCATTGATAACGTGGATAATATGATGGAATATTTACCATAACCTTGTATAGTAAAGGCTATGAGCATTCCTAAAGCAATAAACCAATTGATACCAATTAGAATAGGATATTTTTTCTTTTTTTCAAGCGGTAAAAAAGGCCACAAAATAAAGGCTAACCCAGTAAATAAAACGTGACTTACCCAACCCGTAAAAGCAAAGTGAGAGTGGGCGTGAAGTAAGTTTTTCTGTTCTAAAAATGGGAGATTAAACAAAATTTTATACCGCATTGTAAAACCGTATAATGCGACAATTGTCAAACTAACTAATCCCCAAATAAACCAATTTCGCAATACACGCGATTTAGTTGTGCTCATTATAGGTGCTTCCATATCTTTAATAAAATAATTTGCGATTAATAATAGCTACCTTTCCATCCCCACTCATCTTTTTCAAGGTGCGAATAACTGTTTCTACTCGTAGTCCTGTGTAGTTAGCAATTTGTTGACGTGTTTGAGAAACCTCCTCTCTGTCTTTATGTTCTTTTTTAGGATAATATATATCTAAAAAGCGCAGAATTTTTTCTTCAGGGTTGGGACTTACCCATATTCTTGCATGTGAAGCGTTGTTGTATATACGTTCTGCAAAAGTGGTGAGTAAAGATTCCGACATCTCTGGATAGTCTCTGAAGATGTTGAAGAGTTTGTTCTTTGTAATCTTTACGATGACACTATCGGTGGTTGCTCGAGCGGTATTTGGATATACTTTTTCAATTAATAAGGAAGGTTCGCCAAAACTTTTTCCAGTTGCAAATGTTCCTTGTATTAATTCTTTTCCTTCAGTATTAGAACAGTATAACATGACTTCACCTTCTATTACTTGATGATAAAAACGCGGTATTGCTCCTTCTTCAAAGATTAACTCATCCTTCGTCACTTTTTTAGCGACACCTCCATAAGCTCTAAGAATGTTGTAATCTATTTGCATAATCTTAAAAGAAACAAATACGAACGCCTTTCATTTTTTACGCTAGTTCTTAAATTAATAAAATTTAAATTCGAGGTAAAAATACATAATATATACTGATTAAATTGGACTTTGAATAAAAAAAAAGCTTGATTTTTAAACTCTTTGCTATCACTTCTATTTTTACTAGTTGAAATTTTAAAACTCCATGAAAATTGATGTCGAAAAGCAAAATTTGATACTTTTATCCAGATTGATAAATAGAAGAGCAAATCGATTTTAAAAATAATTTACGCAATTAAAATTTTACAACTTAAAATGAAAATAGCCGATAACAATCATAAAAAAAATGCTGTAACTTCTAAATGGAAGCATCCACTAGTTTGGTCGATGCTATTTTTTATTCTAAACTTGATTTTAAGAGGTATTCAACTCACTAAAAATCCATTGAGTGGCGATGAACCATTTACCTTGTATCATGCTCAAATGCAACCTAGTATGATCGTATCCGAGCTATTGAAAGGAAATAATCCCCCCTTTTTTGAATTACTTTTGCATTATTGGATCTGGTTAAAAGATATTTCGCTCGAATGGATACGTATTTTACCGTTGATTTTTAGTGCATTCACTGCTTTTTTCTTGTTCTTACTAGCGAACAAAATTAAGAAAGGATGTTTTCCACTAATTGTTAGTTTCATCTATACGTTCTCTGTTTATCACTTGCAATTTGGACAAGAAATAAGAGTGTATAGTTTGTTTGGTTGTTTAACTGTTATTTCCATGTGGATTTTTCTGAAAGTTTGGAGAGATGAAGCAAAACTAAAATGGTGGATTACATTGGTCATTGTTAACTCCTGCATGATTTATTCCCATTATTTTGGTTTTTTTCTATTACTCATTCAAACGATTCTTATTTTTTCGGACACCTCGCTTTTTAAAAAGAATATCAAAAAGTATTTGCTGTATGTATTGACGATGATTCTTCTCTATATTCCTTTGATTCCTATCATTTTACAACATTTTGTTTTTAATGATAATGGATCAAATACATGGTTAACACCTGCTAGTTCAGTCGAAGATTTATACAATATGCTATGGAAATTTTCCAATAAACCTGTAGTAACTGTACTAGGAATTGCTATTTTAGTTTCTGCCGTGGTGAAATATATTTTGTCCAAAGATAAAAAGCTGAACGTTGAAGTAAAATTACTATTGGTTTGGTTTATAGTGTCTTTCTTCGGAATGTTTATCATTTCATTTAAAATTCCAATGTACCTCGATCGCTATTTGATTTATGGCTCTTTTTCGTATATATTATTGCTGGTGTATGCGCTTTGGTATTTGTTTCCAATGACGAATGGACAATTGATTTCTTCAGTTGTTTTGATTGTGCTTTTCGGTTTAACTTTTTCACTTCATTCTCCCACCAAGCGTAATGCTCCTTTGATTTCGGAAGAAATAACAAAAGCGAAGCAACACGGTTATTCGATTATTTTATGCCCGAAGGAATATGTCACTAATTTCGTCTATTATTACAATTCTGATTATTTTAAATTGATTGATACAGAGCCCTCTTGTAAGCGAATGATGGAAAAACTTTCTAACGAAGAAATCTATGCCGTTTGGAATATCGGAGAAGTCAAAATGAAAAGTGATAAATGGCTTTTTGTCGATGTTGCTTCCAGTTTGACTTTGCCGAATAATGGGATTTTTGAGTATTTACAAGCACATTATAGGTTGGTGAGAGAAGAGAAGTTGGATGAGATTACGAAGGTGTATTATTTCGAGTAAAGAATGATTTTTCCTCAAATTCCACCTCCAAAATAATCCTATATTTGTTATCACAGAACGCCTAATAATTCATATTTTTAAAACATGCGTATTTTACATACTGCCGATTGGCATTTGGGAAAGAAATTAGAGTTCTTCAATCGATTGGAGGAACAGCAGGAAGTACTCGCTGAAATTTGTGCTATTGCCGTTGATCAAGCCGTTGATATGGTGATTGTTGCAGGTGATTTGTTTGACAATGCGAATCCATCCAATGAAGCGACCGAATTGCTGTACAAAACATTGAAAAAACTCGCGAAAAATGGACAAGTTCCGGTGATTGCTATAGCAGGAAATCACGATTCGCCGAGTCGTGTGAATGTGGCAGATGTGTTAGCACGAGAAAGTGGAATTCTATTTATCGGTTATCCAACGGATATTGTACCGAATTTTGAGTTAGAAGATGGTTTTAAGGTGCAGAAATCAGAAGTAGGTTTTATAGAAATACAACTTCCGCAGTTTGATTTCCCGATACGTTTATTACATACGGCTTTTGCCAATGAAGTGCGTTTAAAGGAGTTTTTCGGTGAAGACAAACAACAATCCTTACAAGAAAGCTTAAGTGATAAATGGAAGGATTTAGCAACCAATCATTGTGATGAAAAAGGGGTGAATATTTTGACGACACATTTGTACATGTTAAAGCGTGGCGGAGCGATTTTGGAAGAACCAGATGGCGAGCGTCCGTTGAATATTGGAACCGCCGATTTGATTTATTCCGATGCAATTCCTTCTCAAATTCAATACGCTGCTTTGGGACATTTACACAGATATCAAAATGTGGGAAGTGCTCAACCTGTTATTTATTGTGGTTCGCCATTGGCATATTCTTTTTCCGAGGCAGGACAGCAAAAATACGTATCGATTATCGATATTGAACCGGGTCGGCAACCTGAAATTACTCAAATTCCGTTAGATTCCGGAAGATCGTTAGAACGCAAATTGTTTACGAATGTAGAAGATGCAACTAATTGGTTAACAGCTAATCAAAATTATTTAGTGGAATTAACACTAGAAGTGGAAAATTACCTAAAATCAGAAGAACGCAAACAATTGTATCAAGCGCATGATGGTATTATTCATTTGATTCCGAAAGTTAAGCACTTGGCTCAAAATAAGGAATCTCATAAGACGATTGACCTCAGTCAAAATATGGAAGATCTGTTTAAAGATTACTTTAAGTCAAAAAACAATGGCTTAGAACCAAATGAAGAATTGATGGGACTATTCAAAGAAATTTCAAACTAACGCAGATTTAAAATTACATGATACCACAAAAGTTAACCATCGAAGGATTATACTCTTATCAAGAACGACAAACGATTGATTTCACTAGTTTGATGAGTGCTGGATTGTTCGGTATTTTTGGTGCTACAGGTTCAGGAAAATCCTCCATTTTAGAAGCGATTACATTCGCTTTGTATGGAAAAACAGAGCGATTGAGTTTAGGTGATAATCGCAACTACAATATGCTGAATTTGAAGTCCGATAGAATGTATATCGAATTTGATTTTTACAATTATGACAATCAACATTATCGCGCTGTTCGTGAACTGAAACGAAACTCTAAGAAATTTGATACAGTTAACATTCCTAGTAATCATGTGATTTTTTATAAGATTGAGAATGATGTTATTCTGCCTTTGGAAAATGTCGATGCTGAAAAATTAATTGGCATGACCTACGATAATTTTAAGCGAACGATTATCATTCCGCAAGGGCAATTTAAGGAATTTCTAGAACTAAAACCGACTGCACGAACTGAAATGTTAAAAGAGATTTTTAATCTCTATCGATTTGATTTACAAGACCGTGTTGCTCTATTAATTAGCGAAAATAAATCCAAATTTGATCGCCTAGAAGGTCAAATAGCGGGTTATGAAGATATTTCCGAAGAGAATATTACATTAGCAGCGACACAACTTACGGAAGAAAGTAAAGTGTTGGAACAGCTTCAAAGTTCACACAAAGATTTAGATGAGAAATACCAGCGTGCGAAACAGTTAATGTCTGAATTTGAGTTGCTTAACAATAAGAAAGAAAAATTTAAACTGCTAATCGAACAACAATCTGAAATCCAGCAATTAGAAGCTAAAGTTGCTGAATTTGAACGTGTTAAAAATTACTTTGATGGATTATTTCGGGAATTAGATAAGAACACGAATGAATTAAAAACGAAAACGGCTGAACAATCGCTTTTAGTTGAAGCGTATCAGAAGTTAGAGAAAGATCAGAAAGAACTTGAAATACAATTGAAAGATATTGTTACCTACCACGATTCGTTGCCTCAGAAACGATTGGCGGAAAATGATTTAGAATTGATTGCTGCCATTTGTACGTTGAATTCTGAGGTTGAAGCGTTAAAATTTAGGAAGGCAAAAGGGAAGGAGAAGGTAGAAGAAGTAACTGATAAAACGACTAAAATCACCGCTAAAATCAAACAAGCGGAGGAAGCTTTACAACAACTAAAAACCCAAAAAGTAGCAGTAGAAATGATGCTACAAATTGATGCGTGGTATGTGAAGTCTGAAGGTTTGTTGGAGACAATTAAAAATCAAAATGAGAAAATTAATAAAGTTAAAGTAGAAATTAAATCAATCACAGATAAACTTATTGATAAACAAATAGATAAAAGTACTTTTAATGAAGTTTATAAAGTGAAATTTAGTAATTTTGAATCTCAAAAAGAGCAATTAGAAAAACAAAAATCAGCATTAGAAGTACATCAAAAATTAACGGATTACGCCCACGAATTACACGATGGAGCATCTTGTCCATTGTGCGGTTCTTTGGAACATCCGCATCCGATTGAACAAACAGACGCTTCGGAAGAATTGAAACAAGTTTCTATCGCTATTCAAGCAATTGAAGTCCAGAAATTAGAACTTCAGAAAGAACAGTCTGAAATAGAAAGACTGATTGATCATTATGGAATATTAGAGAAAAGTATTTTAGAAGAACAAGCGCAATTGACGAACTTAAACGAAAAGTGGACACTTCATCAATCTGAATTTGTGTGGAAAGAGTTCGACAAAGAAGATAAAGCTTCCTTTTTAGAAACCAAAAAACGTTCTTTTGAAACGATTCAACAAATAGAAGTCAAAGAAAAAGAGATTACTGAATGGCGAAAATCGTTGGAAGCAGCGCAAGCGAATTTGGTAAAGTACAAAGAACTGTTAGATGAAATTAATTTACTAGAAAACACGTATATAACTAATATTCAATCTAATAAACAAAAAATTAAAACGCTTAATTTTTCCGATTATGATGTTTTTACCATTGATGAAGTCAAGCAGCAATACGATGAATTGAAGTTAAAAAACGATAAAAATGAACAGCAATTTAAAGGATTGACCAAATCTCATCAAGAAATTAATATTCAACTTTCTTCCCAAAAAGCGACGTTGGTAGGATTCGAAAAGCGAATAGGAGAGTTGACGAGTGAAATGAAAATCCTTCAGCAAAAAATTGCAGAGAACATTATCAAAGCAAAGGTAGAGAATGTGGAAACTGCTCGTAAAATTCTAGCCCAAGAAATCGATATCAAACGAGAAAATGATAAAATAAGTAATTTTAAAATTGAGTTTGAGACCTTGAAAAACAGTATCAAGGAATCAGAAGAAAAGCTAAAATCCGTTTCGTTTGACATGGAACAATTCCGATTAGAAGAAGAGAAGTGGAAACAATCATTTGCATTCGTTGAAGAAAAAAGTACTCAAATTATCCGTTTACAAGCCGATTTGGATCGTTTGAAACAAGCGTTTGAAAGTAAAAAGTCACTGTTAATTGAAAAAGCGCTAATAGAGAAGCGAGCAGACAATCTAAAAATTATGGCAAGCCTCTTTTATCGAGCTGGCTTTGTACAGTTTGCTTCATCCGTCTATTTAGGTCAACTGTGTGATATTGCCAATGTGCGTTTTCATCGTTTGACTCGCAATCAATTGAGCTTACAAATGAATGAGAATAACGAATTTGAAGTCATTGATTATTTGAATGAAGGAAGAACTAGAAGTGTCAAGACGCTTTCAGGAGGACAATCTTTTCAAGTCTCTTTATCACTCGCATTGGCGTTAGCAGAAAGCGTTCAGTCTAACGCCAAATCAGATCGGAACTTCTTCTTTATCGATGAAGGTTTCGGAACACAAGACGAAGCGTCTATTAATATCATTTTTGAAACTTTATTACATTTGAATAAAGAACACAAGATTGTTGGTATTATTTCGCATGTGGATGAATTAAAAGAGCGAATTCCTGCATCGTTGGTGATTGAAAAAGATAATGAGAGAGGGAGTTTGGTGAGAGTAAATCAGTGATTTTTATAAGCTAATGTTATAGAAAAATGTATATTTGATAAAATTTTAAAATAGTGAAAACGATTGTTGTAATTTTAATAATTGTGTTGATTGTTTTTGTTGTTATTATAATTCAATTATATGACACTCAGTCGAAGCAAACAAAAAAAATAGATACATTACTAAAAAAAAACAGGCAGTTGACTTCTAAAAATATTTCACTAGAAGCAAATCGATTGAAATTCATTCTTCAACCTCACACGTTAAATAATATTTTAGCACAGCTAAAAGTCTTTTCCAATAAGTTAAATCGAGGAATGGATTTTTTATCAGACAACTTGGAATATATTTTTTATAAGGGAGAAAATCATTTTGTGTCCTTAGAGGATGAAATTGAGTTCATCAAAAACTACTTAGCACTAAATGGATTATTTATTCGAGGTATAGACGCCATCACCATTGACGATTCACGAGTAGATAAAAACTCTAATTATTATCATATCGAGTGTTTTCCACATTTAATTACAGCTTATTTTTTGGAAAACGCATTTAAACATGGGGACACCAATCACACTGACTTTCTAAAAGTCTATTTAACATTAGAAAGAGATCGATTTGAATTAACGGTTATCAATCAAATTAAAGTTGCTTCTTACCATAAAAAAAGTGGTGTTGGTCTGGAAAATATGAAAAGTCGATTAAACTTGTTAATGAATGGGAAATTTGAAATAGTACAACGTTGCAATGAAAATGAATACCATTCAACATTAATTATAAATTTTTAGGTAATGTCCAAATTAAAAGTTGCTATTTTAGAGGATAATGAGCTATTATTAGAAGATCTTATTTATACGCTAAAAAAAACAGAATTAGTAGAGATTGTCATTTCTGCTACCAACTCAACTGACTTTTTAGAAGAAATTCAATCTTTGACAATAGAAGCTCTAATTTTAGATATAGAATTATGTAACGATAGTATGTCAGGAATAGATATGGCAAATAAGCTACGACTTCCCGTTTTATTTATAAGTGGCAAAACAAGAGATTATCTACCTGAAATAGAAACTATTAATACAGATTTACCCATTCCTGTGGAACATCTTATGAAACCAATCAACTTGGATAGACTAACTAAAATACTACAAAAGTTCATTAATCAAATCCACTCAATAGAAAAAGCGCCTTATGTGACACTTGATTTTAAAGAATCAAAACATCAAAAAATCAATATTAATACCATTGTGTTTATAGAAACAGACACAGGTGATAGTGGTAAATCAAATAATAAATGCATTCACTTTACAGATAGAGTACCAGAAATATTAATTGATTTTTCATTTACTAAAATGGAAGAAAAAGGATTAACATCAAGAGTTTTTGCTAAGCCACATCAATCTTTTCGCGTGAATAAAGATAAGGTTGAAAAATACATCAAGGAAGAGAATAAAGTAGAAGTGAAAGTAATGAATGCTGAAAAAAAACTTGTAACTAAAAGAATTCCTACTTCTGAAAATTATCGTACTGAAATGAAGAAAATGTTCCGATAAACATTTTTTTTCGTTGCTCATCTGTTATTGTACAACTTAGCTTGGAAAAGTTATATCCTTTTCTCTCCTTTTATTTTTTTTTTTAAAGGCGCTTATTACCCTGAAAAAGGCTGATATTACTTTTTATGCCCTGATATTACCCATTATTCGCATAGGCTATTTTCACTTCGCACATTTGCTTCATAAATTTAAATAGTGAAATTATGAAGCGAAAAATTAAAGCAATTAATTACCATTTATGGGAACCGTGCAACATGAGATGTAAGTTTTGTTTTGCAACATTTCAAGATGTGAAACAAGCAATCTTACCAAAAGGACATCTTCCAAAAGAGCAGTCAATTCAGTTAATTCACAAAATAGCTGAGTATGGTTTTGAAAAAATAACTTTTGTAGGTGGCGAACCAACTTTATGTCCATGGTTATCGGAGTTAATTTTAATAGCAAAGCAATTAGGATTAACAACTATGATTGTTACTAATGGAACTAAATTGACAGAAGACTTCCTTAGTAAAAATGAAGGAATATTAGATTGGATTACTGTAAGTATTGATAGTATAAATAACGATACCAATTTAAAAACAGGTAGAGCGATTTTAGGAAAAAGACCACTTTCTTTAAATGACTATAAAGAATTATTTGACCGAATAAAAAAATTCGATTACCGCATCAAAGTCAATACTGTTGTAAATTCTGAAAATGTTTATGAAAGTTTGGAAGATATCATCAGCTATGCAAAACCTGAACGCTGGAAAATTTTTCAAGCATTACCTATTAAAGGGCAAAATAACGGACGAATTGAGGAATTGCTAATTAATGATGAAGATTTTCAATTGTTTGTTGAAAGACATGAAAAAATGAATGAATTATCAAAAGTCATTTCTGAAAACAATGATGAAATGCAAGGTTCATATGTGATGATTGATCCTGCAGGAAGATTTTTTGACAATGTTGATGGAAAGCATGAATATAGCAAGTCTATTTTGGAATTTGGTATAGATGAAACTTTGAATCAAATAAGAACTAGTTATGAAAAATTCACTAATAGAAATGGTGAATATGATTGGGGGAAATCGCAGACTTTACCGAACAGAATTACACTTTCTTGACAAGTAGCATCAGGGAGGATATCAATCTGTACTTAACAAAGGAGGTTAATAACATTCATTATGTACTAGTGAATTAAAGCCCAAGCCGAAAAGCTATAATCGAGTAGGAAATGAACAATTAAATTTTACCTATATGGCAAAAGGAACAAGACCACCGAACGGACCGAGTACAACGGGAAGACCATCAGGAGGAGGGAGAGGAAACAACTCTCCAAAGTAAAACAAAATACAGAGGGTAAATCCCTCTGTATTTAAAAACATCAAGACTTGTAATTTTCGCAAAAATGTTGCATAAAACGTCTTTTTTATTTAGTCTAATAACAATAAGTTTGCATTTAATTCATGGATTTACACGATAAAATAAAAGTAATACGGCTGAGTAAGAATTATACTCAGAGCTTTCTAGCGGACGAGTTGGAAATTGATGTAACGAATTACAGCCGCTTAGAACGAGGTGAGTCTAGTATTTCGGTAGATCGACTTAGAAAAATAGCTAAAATATTAGAGGTCAGCACATCATTTCTATTAAATGATATTGAAGATGAAAGAAGTAATAACACCCATATTTTAAATGAAATTCTAGGGGAGCTACGAAATATCAAAAAACAAATAGAACGATGAATAAAATTTTAATAATTACAGTAACATTGTTAGTCTTATCCTTGCAAAGTTGCGCACTTGTTTTTTCTGGCACAAAAGATAAAATTAATGTTCATAATGGAATGCCTGAAAACGCCAAAGTTTATTACAATGGTTCTTTTGTAGGAAATGCACCTGCGTCTGTTAAAATCCCCAAAAATTCGTTTAAAGATAATCGAGCGGTTATTAAAATAGAGGCCGACGGATATGTTAGTCAAGAAATTACGTTTACTCGAAAATTACGAGTTGGTGCATTAATTTTTGACTGCTTGACAGGTTTTATTTGGCTAATCCCTGACTTTGCGACAAGTGCAATTTATAAAGCAAGTCCTAAAGCAATTAAGTACAGTTTGAAAATTGACGGAAATTCGTCGGTTAATAAGGAACATGGACTAGTCGTTGGAGATAAAGTCTTTTTTTCTAACCATGATTACAAAAATCAAGAAGCAGAAGTTAAAGCTATTTATCCTAGTCGGGCTGTTTTAATTTTTAAGAAAAAACAAGTTTTAGGTTCTTTGTTCAAAAAAGGAAATAAAATTAAGGAAAAGGAAATCGAAGTAGAGATTCCTTTTGTAAATATCAGCAAATCAATTAAATAAAAATAAATGAAAAAAGTAAAACCAATTATTAAAGTTCTTTTTCTATTTTTACCACTTTTGATGTTGAGCTGTAAAAAAGACCCAACAACAGGTGATTTAATCGTAAACGCAAGAGACATAGAAGGAACTTCAGTTGTGAGTGAGTCTGTTTATTTGTATAATAGCGAAGCAGATTTTAACAATGTAATCTATTCAAAAAAATTGACAACAGACAATAGCGGGCAAGTTAAATTTTCAGAATTAACGCCAGGTATTTATTATGTTGATTGTGATTTTGTAGATCAGTTGAACAACACAATAACCATTACAGGCTCAGGCTCTGTTAGTGCGGGTTATGAAACAACCATCACAATACAGCCGTAAAATTCTAATAGCCACTTTTACTTATTAATTTGAGATTCACTTGGCAGTTGCTACTTGGTAATATTTCAATAGATGTGTAGAATATCATTTAGGCAGGATTAATTTCCTGCCTTTTCATTTTTTTAAAATAGACACATCATATATTCAACAAATAAATGTAACTTTTAGAGGATTGCATTTAGGATAATCATTTCCGTTCAGGGATTATTTTTCTTAATTAAAAGTTAGCATATCTTTATTTAACTAATAAATCCACTTAAATCAGTATTTTTACTGCTTCCAAAGATTATAAAATGATAAAAACCCAATTATTAGTACTGCTTTTCACTTTCTTCTTATCGATTTTCGATAGCTTTTCACAATATCCAACTCAACAAGGCGAACAACCATCTCAATTAAAAGGGCGTGTTTTTGGAAAAGTGTTGAATGAGAAGGGAACGGCTATCGATTTTTCAACGATTGTTTTGATGAAACCAGTTTTTGACTCGATAACCAAATCAGTCGATTATGCGGGTTATAAAACAATCACAACAGAAACAAATGGAGAGTTTGCCTTTGAAGATGTCGGTATCATGCCGAAAATGAAAATTAGGGTGGCTTCTTTTGGATATGTAACACAAGATATTGATGTACCATTTGACATGAAGTTAGTCTATATGGGTGTCATGCAAGTAGATATGGGACGAATTCAAATGGCTTTAGAAGAATCGACCGAATTAGATAATGTAAAAATTGTGGCAACGACTCCATTGATGCAACTAGATGTCGATAAACGTGTCTTTGATGTCAGTCAAAATCCAATGTCGGACGGAGGAACAGCAGTAGATGTCATGAAAAATGTACCTGGTGTGAACGTCGATATCGATGGTAATGTTCAAGTGCGCAACAGTGCGCCACAAATTTATATTGACGGACGCCCAACCACTTTGACCTTGGATCAAATTCCTGCGAACTCTATTGAAAAAGTCGAAGTGATGACCAATCCTTCAGCACGTTATGATGCTTCTGGCGGTGGTGCAGGAATTATCAATATTGTCTTGAAAAAGAATAAGAAAACAGGATATAACGGTAGTCTTCGTGCTGGATTAGATAGTTATTTGGGCTATAATTTCGGTGGTGATATCAATGTTCGTCAGAATAAATTGAACTTCTCTCTTTCTTTGAATTATCGTTCTCACCGTGGAAAAACATTCAGTGATGTTGATCGTAAAAATTTCCGAGGCATAGATACCTTGGATAATATCATGACTCAAAAAGATGTCAATACAAGAAATGGTGGTGGTTTTTTTGGTCGTTTTGGATTGGATTATCTTCCTACCAACAAAACATCTTTTTCTCTAGGTGCTGATTTATGGCGAGGTGCTTTCAATGGTAAGGCTAATTCTGACATCACGACAGACAGTGTTTATACCAATAACCCGAATAGCTATTACTATGAACGATTAAATGATTCTGATCGTAAGATGTTGAACTTCGGATTGAACTTTGGTTATAAGCAGCTTTTTAATAGAGCAGGCGAGGAGTTGACATTTGATGCGTCTTTCAATAAAGGAGATTTTAAAACAAATAGTTTATATACTTCCAACTATCATGAGACAAACATCGATTCACCATTAGATTATTCGACTTTTCAAAAAATTATAGGTTCAGGTAATTATTATAACGCTGTTTTTCAGACCGATTATGTTGTTCCATTATCTGTTTTTAAGATTGAAACTGGCTTACGTGCACAACTTCGTGGAAGAACTAACGAGAATAATAACTACCGTTATTTAGGAAGTGATTATGTGTTATTGCCGAATCCAGCGTCGAACTATTTGAATAAAGACAATGTGTATGCAGCATACTTTATGGTTTCTCAACAATATAAGAAAATTGGTTATAAAGTAGGATTAAGAGCTGAATCTTCCGACTTCAGAGGTGAGTTATCGGTTACAGGTGAAGAATTTAAAGTACAGTATCCAATCAGTTTGTTTCTTTCCGCATTTTTATCGTATAAATTAACGGAAAAACAATTTCTTCAATTGAATTACTCCAGACGAGTAAATCGCCCTAATTTCTTCCAAATTGTACCATTTGTCGATTCGACAGATGTATTTAATATGAGTAAAGGAAATTCTGGATTGAAACCGGAATTTACTGATAATATTGAATTACAATATTTGAATAATTTCAGCAAGAAAAATACATTATTAGCTTCTGTTTACTACAAATACACGGATAATTTGATTACGCGTTATATTGAACAAGCGAATGACGGTAATTTGATAAACACTTATATCAATGCCAACTCAAGTTATTCAACAGGTGTGGAATTAATCAGCACAAACGGAATTAAAAATTGGTTAGATATTACAACGAGTTTGAACTTATATAATTCTAAAATCAATAGTTCAGCTTATCAAAGTTATACATCATCCGCTCGTTGGGCGTGGTATGGTAAATTGAATTTAATGTTTAAATTACCTGCTCAGTTTTCAGTTCAAGTGACGGGAATATACCAATCGAAATCGAATGTACCTGTCATAGAGAGCGAAAGAATGTGGGGCCCAAATCCTGCTCAAAGTTCTTCACAAGGATATTTGGATAGTTACTGGGCAGTGGATTTATCTGTGCGTAAAACGCTGTTGGATAGAAAGTTGATTTTAAGCTTGTCCTTCAGTGACATCTTTCGAAGCAAACATTATGTGAGCGTTACTCAAAGTGATTTCTTCTTCCAAAATTATGATAGAATTTCCAATCCTCAAATGATACGTTTTAACGTAATGTGGATGTTTGGTAAGGTAGACGCTTCTTTATTCAAACGATTGAGTAAAGGAACAGGTGAATCTTCTATGGATTAATCCTCTTTTACATTTTTCTCGGTCTTCCATGTTCGATTTGTGTAATAAAGAAATATTAATAGCAAACTGATGAAGATATTTACAATTATTAACGGGAAAGGCACGAAGTCAAACGGTATGTAAAAAATAATACCGAAAGTAGAAAGCAAGGAATAAACAATGTAAAGTTGGAAGCCAATTGCATTACTTTTAAGCATCATTACAACGCCTGCCATTCCGACGATTAGTGTGAGTATACCAATCGAGTGACTAAGTGTAAATAAATCATTCTGAATACGCTGAACAGCATACATTTTTTCAAAAATTCCGTACACATCTTCTGCACCAATATTGGTCGTTAATTCTTTGGCGTTTTGAATCATTCTATCTACTTGTTCTGAAGAAAGTTTACCAATAATAACGGCCCTAAATTGGTCATATAGCTCAAAGCTGATGTTTATAATCGATAATATCGACAGAATGGTAAAAACTCTTTTTGGTTTTTGATGATAGTCAGTTGCGTTTTCCATGGCATTTATTTTTTAATGTCTTTGGTTTGTTTAAAATATCTCTTTTGTCTAAAAATGTCTTTTGATGACTTTGGACGAAATTTAGGAAAATAGGTGAAATTAGCGATAAACTGTTCGTCTTTTGGTACATCATTCAATGGATAAAAAGCACCATCTGGATTTTTATAATAGGTCACGCCCAGTACTTCACCACTATCTAAATATACTTTAATACTACTCGCATAAAGGCGTGTCATTCCCTTTCGTTGGATTTCAATCAAGGTGTCGGAGCGCAACGTATCTTGGGGGAAATAATTCGTTTGTGCATTTTGAATGACTTCAACACGGATGAGTTCATTTTTTTTAAAGAAAGCATCGATATTTTTTCCACCAATTTGATTGTAATAATTCCCTGAATCCAATTCCATAATCACCGTAGAACGCTGTACCAATTCCACTTTATCGATAACGCTATCGTTCATATAAACGAACATCGTATCTGCTTTTAACTCCGCATTTTGACTCCACAAAATAGGATCGTGAAAAAGCGTGATTTTATCCGTCACTTTATTCATCACTAGAGAGTCGCACGATACTTGAATCTTCGTTCCATAAATTTGAACATCCCAAAAGAGTTCGATTTGATGAATGGCATTCGAAGAGTCGGTATGCACCAGCATGCTATCACTATGGATATAAATGGTATCTTCTTTTAGCTGATAAATAATGAGAACACTATCTGTGACAAATCCAAAGTGCTCTTTTTCAGAAAAATAGGCTTGTTGAGAAGTGAATTCCACTTTATTGAGTGTGTCAATGAAGTGCACATTTTTTCGACCAATCGCAATTTTCTCTTCATCGTTGACGTAGAGACTGTCACCACACAGTTGCTTTCCGTTTTGAATAATATAGGCATCATTTTCAAGCACACCTTCTTCCGTTTGGGTATTGAACCAACCTTTGTTACAATACATGTCGGTGCTATCGGTTTTGATAACTGTTGGACCGTAAAAGAATACTTTCTTTTCGACATAACGATATTGAAGTGTATCTGTGACTAAACTTAGAGAATCACTTCTGTAGCGCACTCTTTCGCTAAAATGAAAATTCTTTTCGTTAGGATATAGATAGCCACGTTTACTGGTAAGCACTTCATTTTGAGTAAGGTTTTCTATTTTACCATTATTCTGATAAGAGGCTAAACCTGATTTCGCATCATAATCCAATAGTGTTGTTGTCAGTACATAATCATTGCTAACTACCCGAACACGTCCGTATAATTTTGCTTTTTGGGTATCGGTGAAATACCAAATTGAATCGCAGTAGAGATTGAGTGAATCATTTTTGGTAATTTGAACATGTCCGTATCCTTTGATGAGCTTTTTTTCTTCAAAATAAAAGATGGAATCGGCATAGACTTTATTTCCCTCGTAATTCATGTTAACGCCACCACCAATTAATTTCTGAGCACCAGATGCTTTATCGTAAGCCAGTTTCTGTGTTCCTGGTAATAATTCTATCACACCTTTTTGAGCCTTTAATCCGTTAGGAAAAAGCAAAAAAATTGCGCTAACGTAGAGCGCAATTTTAAAAAAAAATATCGTAGAATTGACGTTCAATCTATTTTGTATTTAATGTTTGATTTCTATCTGGACCAACAGAAACAACTGTTATTGGTGTTTCTAAAGCCTTTTCTAAATAGGTCACATAATTCTTTAATTCGATTGGTGCATTTTTATAATCTGATAACTTTGTTAAATCTGCTTTCCATCCAGAGATTTCCTCATAAATAGGTTCAATTTCGTGATCAGCAATGTCGAATGGTAAATAATCGACAATTTTACCTTCAATCTTATAGGCGGTGCAAACTTTTATGACATCAAACTTATCCAAGATGTCAGCTTTCATCATCGAAAGTTCGGTCACACCGTTAATCATAATCGCATACTTCATCGCAGGTAAATCAATCCAGCCACAACGACGAGGTCTTCCTGTCGTAGAACCAAATTCTCTTCCTTCTTGACGAATTTTTTCACCATCTTCATCAAATAATTCAGTCGGGAAAGGCCCTGAACCAACTCTAGTACAGTATGCTTTGAAAATACCGATAACATTCTTGATTTTTGATGGTGCAACACCTAATCCAGTACAAGTACCAGCCGTAATAGTGTTAGAAGAAGTAACAAATGGATACGTTCCAAAGTCAATGTCCAACATTGTTCCTTGTGCTCCTTCTGCTAATATTTTCTGACCATCTTTTATCGCTTGGTTGATATATTGCTCAGAATCTACGCATGTTAATGAACGCAATAATTCAATTCCTTCATAAAACGCAGGTTCAAGCGACTTTAAATCATATTCGAATCCTTCGAAATGTTCTAAAATGGAAAGATGCTTATCAACTAATGTTTGGTATTTCTCTTTAAAATTAGACGAAAAAATATCTCCAACACGTAAACCATTTCTACCGGTTTTATCCATGTACGTTGGGCCGATACCTTTTAAAGTGGAGCCGATTTTATTTTTTCCTTTAGCGGCTTCAGAAGCTGCATCCAATAAACGATGCGTAGGAATGATTAAGTGTGCCTTTTTAGAAATTAAAAGTACATTTTTAAAATCAATTTTGTAATCTGAAAGCTTATCAATTTCATTCTTAAAAATGACAGGGTCAATCACAACACCATTACCGATAAGGTTGATAACTTCTTTTCTAAAAATCCCTGATGGAATGGTGTGTAAAACGTGTTTACGACCTTCGAACTCTAGCGTGTGACCTGCGTTTGGTCCTCCTTGAAATCGGGCAATTATATCATATTTAGGGGTCAATACATCAACAATTTTCCCTTTTCCTTCGTCTCCCCATTGAAGACCTAATAAAACATCTACACTCATTATTTAATACTTTTTATAGCGTTTTCTTCTGTTTCGAAGATGGTAAATATATCGTTTAACTTTGTTATTTGGAATAGTTTCGACACGTTTTCTTGAACGTTAGATAAAACCATTTTTTTATTTTGAATTCGAGTGCGTGTCAGTAATCGAATAAATAATGAAAGGCCAGAACTAGAGGTGTATTCTAAGTTCTTTAAATTTAATACTATATTATAATCTAAGTAGTCATTTAAATTTGAAATAATTTGATTGACTTCATCATCTACCAATAAGCGACCAGAAACTTCACAAATGACAACTTTATTGTTGTACGGTTTAATGGTGTATTCCACAGTTTTATTATTTTTCGTTAGTTGGAACTGATTTTGAACTATCTTCTTTAACTCCATAGAAATAAAGAGAGTGGTGAAGAATCTTTACATTAAAAACTTCTTCTATTGTTTTTTTAATTTGTTGAATTCTTGGATCACAAAATTCAATCACTTCACCAGTATCGGTCAATACAACGTGGTCATGTTGTTTGGATCCATGCGATTTTTCAAATTGAGCAATGTTTTTTTCAAACTGATGCTTTCGAACCAAGTTACAAGCGAGTAGAAGTTCTATCGTATTGTAAAGTGTTGCTCGTGAAACACGATAATTTTTATTCTTCATCTTGATATACAATGATTCGATATCAAAATGGCCGTCGTAATTGTATATCTCTACAAGAATAGCAAATCGTTCGGGCGTCTTACGATGACTATTTCGCTCTAAATAAGCTGAAAATATATCTTTAACTCTCGTTTGTAATTCTTCTGTCAACATATTTTTATATGTAAAAGGCAAATTTAGTGATTATTTGATTTGCTCCACGACTTAAGCAGTGCTTTTATAAAAAGATTTCAACAAATGAATGTAGAAATTCACTTATAATGATTTTATAAGAGGTTCGAAATGGATAATATTTAACACCAAGCATAACAAAACACGGTAATTTAGTGAATTGATGAATACTTTTTATTAGTTTTGTCTCTATTATTTTTTTAAAGAAAACTATGCAATTATCAAATAGATTAGATAAGTTAGAAGAGTCAGCAACCCTTGCAATGTCTCGTTTAGCAAGAGAATTAAAAACACAAGGAAAAAATATTATCTCACTTTCACTAGGAGAGCCCGATTTTGACACACCACAATTTATCAAAGATGCAGCGATAGAAGCTTTAAAAGAGAATTACACAAAGTACCCACCAGTTCAGGGATATGATGATTTAAGAGAAGCGATTGCGCACAAGTTTAAGCGTGATAATAAATTGAATTATAAAAAGGAAAACATCATCGTTTCAACAGGTGCGAAACAATCGATTGCAAATGTCGTTTTCAGTTGTCTAAGTCCTGGTGAAGAAGTATTGATTCCTGCGCCATATTGGGTTTCGTATATTGAAATCGTTAAAATGGCGGATGGTATTCCTGTGGTTATTCCCACAACAATGGATACGGATTTTAAATTAACAGCTGCTGCACTCGAAAAAGCATTGACACCAAAAACGAAAATGTTGATTTATTCTTCACCGTGTAATCCGACAGGTTCGGTTTATAGCTTCGAAGAATTAAAGGCATTAGCAGACGTGATTGCCAAATATCCCAATCTTGTTGTTATCTCAGATGAAATATACGAACATATCAATTTCAAAGGAAAACACGAGAGTTTAGCACAATTTGATGCTATTTTCAATCAAGTGGTAACGGTAAATGGTGTCTCTAAAGCATGGGCAATGACTGGCTGGCGTTTAGGATATATTGGCGCTCCAGTGGAAATTGCAAATGCGTGTAATACGATTCAAGGTCAGTTCACTTCTGGTGCTAATTCCATTGCTCAAAGAGCGGCTATTGCTGCTGTAAATGCAGATGTTTCCGTATTGACTGAAATGATTAAAGCATTTAAAAATAGACGGGATTTATGTTTACGCTTACTAGATGAAATTCCAGGCGTGAAGTGTAGTATTCCAGATGGTGCTTTCTATCTGTTTCCGGATGTTTCTGTTTACTTTGGAAAGAAGTATAAAGACCAAGAAATTAAAAATGCAAATGATTTAACGATGTACTTGTTAAACGTTGCGAATGTTGCTCTAGTAACAGGTGGAGCTTTTGGAAATGAACAATGTATTCGTATTTCGTATGCCACTTCGGAGGCTATTTTGGAAGAAGCAATCAATAGAATTAAAATAGCATTAGCAAAATTACAATAAGTGAAAGTAGAAGCATTATTTCAATTATTTACCGCCAAGAAAGTATTGGTGGTCGGTGATGTGATGATCGATAGTTATATCAAGGGTAGCGTGACTAGAATTAGTCCAGAAGCGCCCGTTCCAATTGTTAATTTAGCATTGAAAGAAAGTCGATTAGGTGGTGCTGCAAATGTGGCGCTCAATTTAGTGGCTTTAGGTGCTGAAACCTATATCGCTTCTGTTGTTGGTGACGATGAAGATGGAAATGAAATGATTCAACTTTTTGAAAATGAATCTATTAATTGTTTCACTATCGTGAAAAGTGAGAGTCGTAAAACAACGGTTAAAACTAGAATTTTAGGAAATAATCAACAATTAGTACGCATTGATTCGGAACAAATCGACGATATTAACGAGCAGGAAGAAGAAAAACTTGTTGAGTTAATAGAAACGTCAATTCATACGAATAAGATTGACGCCATCATCTTTGAGGATTACAATAAAGGTGTTTTGACCGAAAAAGTGATTCATAAAGTGATTGCTTTGGCAAGCGCAAACAACATTATCACGACTGTTGATCCTAAGAAGACCAATTTCTTTGCCTACAAAGGAGTGACGCTTTTCAAACCCAATTTAAAAGAGTTAAAAGAAGGCATGAATCACCAGTTTGACATTCGTCATGATTTAACTAGTTTTGAGAAGAGTGTTACATCACTCATGGAACGTTTGAAGAATAAAATTTCTCTGGTAACTTTATCAGAGTTTGGCGTTTTTATAAATGATAACACTCAAAAACACTATCTTCCAGCACATGTTCGTACTATTGCAGATGTAAGTGGGGCAGGAGATACGGTCATTAGCGTTGCCACATTGTGTTTAACGGCTGATATAGCATTGAGAAATGTGGCGCAAATATCTAATATTTCAGGCGGATTAGTGTGCGAAGAAGTCGGAGTGGTGAGCATTGACAAGGAAAAATTACAAAAAGAAATTAAGAAAATAATCGGAGAGGAAATTCAATGAGTGAAGAAGTAAAACCATACGGTCAAGAAGATAAGTCCAAGAAATCAGAAGTAAAAGAGATGTTCGATAACATTTCACCTAAGTACGATTTTCTCAATCACTTTCTCTCGGTTGGAATTGATAATTTATGGCGAAAGAAAGCCGTAAAGCAACTGCGTTCGATTGCACCAAAGAAGATTTTAGATATTGCCTCTGGAACAGGGGATTTCGCTTTAGAATTACTGTCGTTGAAACCAACACAAATCATTGGTGCGGATATTTCCGAAGGAATGCTGGAAATGGGACGCAAGAAGATTATTAAGAAAGGCGTCGATAACATTATTACAATGGAAGTTGGTGATTCTGAAAATCTTAGCTATGAAGACAATGCTTTCGATGCCTTGACCGTTGGTTTTGGTGTTCGAAATTTTCAAGATTTAGAAAAAGGATTGTCGGAGATGTTGCGCGTTGTTCGTCCCGAAGGGAAAATAGCCATCTTAGAATTTTCAAAACCGAAGAAATTTCCAATTAAACAGTATTACGCATTCCACTCTAAGTATGTAATTCCATTTTTTGGGCGAATGATTTCTAAAGACTCAAGTGCTTATACGTATTTACCAGAATCGATTAAGGCTTTTCCAGAAGGAAAAAACTTTGAAGAAATCATGCGTAAATTAGGTTATAAGGATGTGTATTCTATTCTTTGTTCTGGTGGAATTGCCACTATTTACATAGGAACAAAGTAATAACTCGATAAACTCTACGTTTCGTATCATAATGAAGTACTTAATATCAAGTTTAATGGTGTGTTTGTGTTTTTTGGGATTTTCTCAAAAGCAGAAGATAATGAATTACACTAAATTTGATAAACGAATTGCCCATTTTGGGTTTATGTTAGGAGCCAACATAACTTCTGTCAACGTTTCTCCGCGACTGGATGCGTATTCAAATTATGATTTAATCAGTATTGAAAGTATTCCTCAACCCGGAGCAACTGTTGGAATTCTCACGACTATTAAATTAGGAATTCCTATTTTCCGTTTACGTTTTTTACCTTCTATCTCTTTCCAAGAGAAATTATTTTGGTATAAGATGGTGAAATTTGGGGGAACATTGGATGATCCATATATTAATGAAGAAAGAGTTGGTTCCGTGAATCTTGATTTTCCATTGATGTTACAATTTAGAACACAACGTTACAATAATTTCGCCGCGTATGCATTAGTAGGATTTCAGTATTCATTAGATTTACAATCACAAGAAAAAGCCACACAATCGGACTTAGATCCTTTTTTGAAATTCAAGAAACACGATTATCAATTACAAGTAGGAGGTGGTGTTGAGTTTTTCTTCCCGTTTTTTAAAATGGGCTTAGAAGTAAAAATATCACAAAGTTTAAAAAATACTTTTATCAGAGATAACACGTACATTTCCAATCCGATTGATAAAATGTTACAACGAGCTTGGTGTTTTTCTATCATATTTGAAGGATAATGATTCAGGTTATCGACATTATCATTACTCCCGAACAAGCTAAAGATGATTCTTTTATAGAAGACACAATACGCCGTGAGTTGAAACTTTCCGATCAACTGTTTGAATTCCGATGGTTGAAACGTTCCATTGATGCACGAAAGAAAGCCATTAAAGTAAATGCACGATTTGAAGTTGCTGTAGGTGTAGATTTTCCATCAAAACATATTTTATTTCAAGCTCAAGATGTTTCGCAATCGAAAACCGTTTACATCATTGGTGCTGGTCCTGCTGGATTATTCGCAGCCTTGCATGCTATAGAGTTAGGTCTTCGACCAATTGTGATAGAACGTGGAAAAGATGTACGAGAGCGTCGTCGTGATTTAGCGAGAATAAACAAAGAACAAACCGTCAATCCTGAGTCCAACTATTGCTATGGTGAAGGTGGTGCTGGAACCTATTCCGATGGAAAACTATACACGCGTTCTAAGAAAAGAGGAGATGTTCAAAAAGCGTTGGAATGGTTCGTCTATTTTGGTGCACCCGAAGATATTTTAGTCGATGCCCATCCACATATTGGAACCAATAAATTACCGCAGATTATCGAAGCCATGCGCGAAGCCATTATTAAGGCCGGTGGAGAAGTGCGTTTCAATACAAAGATGACTGATTTGATGGTGGAAGATAATGCGATTAAAGGGTTTGAAATCAACGATAATGAACGAATTGAATGCGCTGAAATTGTGTTAGCAACTGGTCATTCTGCGCGGGATGTTTTTGATATTTTACAGCGTAACGGTGTGAAATTAAAAGCGAAAGGATTTGCGTTAGGTGTGAGAATTGAACACAGTCAAGAACTCATCGATCGATTACAATATCACGGTCGTTTAAATGATGATTACTTACCACCAGCTAGTTATGCACTCGTGACACAAGCCGATGGAAAAGGCGTATATTCATTTTGTATGTGTCCCGGTGGAATTATTGCACCTTGTGCAACCGAAGAGGGAGAAGTGGTAACGAATGGTTGGTCGCCTTCCAAGCGTAATAATCCATATTCCAATTCAGGAATTGTTGTTCAGATTGACGCCGAAGATTTTGAAGGCTACGAGACGAATCCGTTTGTGTGTCTAGAATTTCAGAAAGCAGTGGAAAAAGCCTGTTGGGAAGCAGCTGGTAAAACTCAACAAGCACCTGCACAGCGTATGTTGGATTTCGTGAATGGTGTGAAATCAGTTGATTTTCCGAGAAGTTCTTATCAACCTGGCATTGTAAGTTGTGATTTGAATACCGTTCTTCCTCCGCAAATAGCAAAAAGGCTACAAAAAGCATTTATTGATTTTGAAAAGAAGATGCCGGGATATTTAACGAATGATGCTGTTCTACACGCGCCAGAATCTCGTACAAGTTCACCTGTTCAAGTTCCGAGAGATAATCAAACACTTGAACACATTGAAGTCAAAGGCCTTTATCCCTGTGCTGAAGGTGCTGGTTATGCAGGCGGTATTATTTCAGCTGCTATCGACGGTATGAAATGCGTCGAGAAGATTGCTGAAAAACGACGTTCAAATCAGTAATACGATACTACTTCGAATTTTTTCTAGACTGATAGAGTGGAGAAAGCGTCACTGTTTTCTTTCCTTTTTCACGATAATTTTTCTCAAATACACTAAATAAGAAAAAACTTCCTGTTCCAACGCCGACACCAATTAACCCCACGCCGGCCGTATTGAGATAATGCTTTCTAGCAAGATCTTTTTGAGACGCTATTCCTACAAGAGGAGCAACAACTAATGTCGTCAGAGCAGAGAGTGCAATCAATCCGATACTCGCTTTCTTTCCAATACTCGGAATAGGTGTATAGACATGCTGGATGGCATTCTTCTGAATTTCCACCACGGATTTCTTTTTAAATAACTCTAGGTAATTTTGAGTAGAGCCTGTTTTTGTGAAATTTCGTTTATGGATAAATATTGGTTGCAGAAAAATACTGGTATCCGTCACTTTTGTTACTTTTCCATCATATAACTGCATCTTTAGATAATAGACATCTGAATAGCTATTGTCAAATGTTTGGAAGGAATAGACGGCGTGTTTGTAATCTCGTTGAGTGCTATCACCATTTTTTATTACGATGTAAGAAGTGGCATCGATTACTTTATTTCGCTTTGCTAACATTTGTTGATACGCCACTAAGTTGTCATCGAAAGTTCCCGTTCCATTTATATTTTTAAATCGCTTGATCACTTTAAATGGAGGAGTAGTTTCTTCCCATGCTAGATAATTTGAGTTCATTAAATAGACAGGGATTTCTTTGTAAACCGTTTTTACATGAACATCTTTCTGAAAACGATTTCCGTCGTTGAATAAGATAAGAGAAGAACTATCGATAGAAATAACCCATTGACCTTTAATGGTTTGTTCAATTAATTGATGTTGAATATAAGTTGAAATAGTATGATTAAAAGAGTAATCTTCGTTGAATTCAAGTGTTTCATTGTTCCATTCATTAGCTAAATAAAGAGTTCCATTGATGTCGTCACCCTCGAGTAACCATTTTCCCACGATGTTTTTGGAATTCAACTGTGAGAAGCTTATGAAGTGAAAAGAGATAAATAAAAGAGTTAGAATACGCATAGTCTGTAGTTTACAACTGTTTCTTTTTGGTGTGTTTTTTCTTATCTTTCAATTTGAAGCGATATCCCCCCGTTATTTTAACGCCTACAAGTGGATTGCCATAAATTAAATTGTAAAAACTGATTTGTGTATAATTCAATTCAGTATTCAACATAACGAACCAATCTTCTGGATTATACCCTAAGTTTATTTTTA
>CAZDAR010000022.1:23550-39022 GCA_964503665.1 uncultured Flavobacteriales bacterium | reverse complement strand
TTGATCCCATTCTTTAAACTCACTTAGCCATCCTTTATAGTGTCTTTGTAATTTCCTTCCACTCACGCCATAAAATGAGGCTATTGTATTGCAACTGGAGGTTTATTCATCTCTTCAAAAGATAAATGAAGAACTTCTTCTTCAAGTTTTGAATCTACTAATTCAAAATGTTCAACCAATAATTCTGGCAACACTAATTTCAATAAATCTAAATTTCCTTCCAAGGCTTTTTTTACAAAAATCGGAAATATTAAAGAATTCCTCCCCAACTTTTGGTTATGATTCATTGCAATTCACCCCAACAACGATAATTCTTCCCAACAAAAAAGGGATACGAAAGTATCCCTTCATCATTTAAACAACTAACTATAAACAAAAGCAATTCAATCTATAATTTAATCTTTTTGCCTTTCGCTAAAACCACATCACTTGATTCAAGGTTGTTCTTTTTAACGATTTCACTAGTTTTAACACCGTAGGCTTGTGATATTTCTTTTACGGATAATGCTTTATTGAGTGTCACTACGTTGAGTGATTTTGCGGCACTTCTTTTCGGTTGCAAATACACCACATCTCCTTCAACTAGAAAATCTTTTCCTTTAGGAAAATCATTATAGCGATGTAATTGCGATAATGTCAATTCAAATTCTTCTGCAATTTTATAAAAAGTGTCTCCCTTCTTAGCAATGATGTATTTTACTTTATTTGGTTGCTCTAAACATACTCTTGTTGTTCTCTTGAATGGAGACATTACACCATTTGACTTTACCTTGCTATCACTTATTTCGATGACAATCTCAGCTGGTTTAGGAGTAGGTTTTGTTGGAGTATTTGCTCCTGGATGTGCCTTTGGTGTACTCTTTGTTTTTTCAGTACTCGTTTTTGTTGCTGTAGTTTTATTTGTGACAACAGTTGTAGTTTTGTTCGTATTGGTAATTTTTGACACATCTGCTATTTGTGGATTGCTTGTTCCCATTTTGTCATATTCATACAACTTATAATCTTCGATAATTCCAATCAAAAGGGTCGGGTATTTTGGATTTGTAGCATAACCAGCAGCTTTTAATCCATATGCCCAACCTTTGTAATCAGTAATATCTAATTCAAATAGCTTACCATAGCGAGATCTTGTCGTTAAGAAGGTGCTGTGATCTTCATAGGATAAATCAGCTGTTGAATACTTTCTAAAACATTCGTTTTTCGTATCATCATCTTGAAATACTCTTTCACCTACCCATTCGTGACATTTGATACCAAAATGATTATTTGCTAATCGTGCAAGATCAGAGTTTCCATAAGAACTCTCTAAAATTCCTTGCGCCAATGTTATGGAAGCAGGAATTTTATGCGAAATCATTTGTCTCACAGCAATAGAATGCCAATCTTGGATGTAATCTTGCTTGGATGAATAAGCAATTTCTCCAGCAAAAGTGGAGGAAGAAAATAAGTAAATAAAAAATATAACTACAGGTCTCATAACTTCTCAATTAATAAAAGTTTTCAACAGTTATTACGTAAGTTATTAACAATGGTTACATCCTTTGTTGAAATAATAACAAAAAACTAATTTTTAATCAATTAGTTAGAAAATTATTATTCGAGGTATGTTCCAAATCCCTGCACTCTTTTGAACCAATAGCTAGAATGAGTAATGTCGGTAATAATTACACCTTGGCTGGTGGATGCGTGAATCATATAAATAGTGCCTTTATCAATCATATAAATTATTCCAACGTGTGTAATATTATTGTTGCTGCCAAAAAAAACTAAATCACCCGGTTTGATGATTTTCTCTTTCAACTTTTTGGAAGAGGTAAATTGATCTTGTGAGCGTCTAGGTAAGGTAATGTTCTGTGAATTCATAACGTAACTTGTAAATCCACTACAATCAAATCCAGAAGTGGTGGTTCCTCCATACACATAAGATGTTCCGATTAGTTTTTTAGCATATTCAAGAAGCTCTTGCCTTTTTTGTGAAATATCTTTATTCGCAATTGATTCTGTTTCTTTTACTATTTCCTTCGGAACGATATCTTCTTTTAAGTCCCTCATATTTCCAAATGCCTTTGTAATGATAGCGTTGATGTGGTTGAATTTCTGAGTATCTCCTTTTAAACGGACATCTTCGGCCCACGAGTCCATATCTTTTTTTAAACTTTTTAATTCATATAGATGCGCTTCGAAAAGTTTAACTCCTTCAGGTGAATTTTTAATATGTAAGAGTAATTCCGCTGCTTGATCAATGTTGTATTTCGTCTTCTTATAATGACGTGGGTTTTGCGCTATGTGGAAAGTAGCAATTGCTTTGTAATAATTTGGAATCAAGGAATAATCGTAATCAGGCGTATTGAGTAATCGTGTTGCTTTTGAGTGAACTAATCTATAATGTCCCTGATTATAAAGCATTTCTAATTTATCAAATTGCTTATTTTGCGCCAACAGTGTTGTTGAAATGAGAACTAATGCGGCTATGAGTGATAATTTCTTAAACATAAAATAGGAAATTTTTACTAAAGTATTTTAAAAACAGAAGCTATTTTAATTAGAATGGCTAAATTCATAAACATTAATTTGTTAGAATTGTACTTAAAATAGAATTAGATGATGGATAACATACTAGGAATTGACATTGGAGGCACGAATATTAAGTTTGGTATTATTCCACTTAATGGAGAAATTATCTATCAAGATTCATTTAAAATTGCTAGTTTCTCATCACCTGATGATTTTGTAAACACGCTCTATCTACACTTGCAGAAGACGGAGTATCTTCCAACGATTAAAGGAATTGGTATTGGTGCGCCGAATGGAAATTTTTATCATGGAAGTATCGATTTTGCGCCGAATATGCCATGGAAAGGAGTTATTCCATTATGTAAGATGTTCGAAGCTAAATTTAATATTAAAGCGGTACTATCTAACGATGCAAATGCTGCGGCAATTGGTGAAAAGATATTTGGTGCAGGAAAAAACTTTAAAAACTTCGTATTAATCACACTCGGAACTGGTTTAGGAAGTGGTGTCATTATTAACAACGAACTTTTGCTTGGAACCAATGGATATGCTGGAGAATATGGCCATATTAGAGTAGTGAAAGATGGTCGGCAGTGTAAATGTGGGCGATTAGGATGTTTAGAGACTTACGCTTCTGCAACTGGTGTTATGAAGTCGTATGAAGAATTTAAGGTAGATTATCCCAATTCGTCCATTTTACGGTATGAATCAGTTAATTCAAAAGTAATTTTCGACGAAGCCAAAAAAGGCGATACGCTAGCGAATAAAATTGTCGACTTTACGGCTGAAGTATTAGGTAGTTCTCTAGCTGATTTTGCTTGTTTTTCGGATCCTCAAGCCTTTATTCTATTCGGAGGCATTACGCATTCAGGTGATGATTTTATCCATAAAGTAAAAAATTACATGGAGAAAAACCTATTGAATATTTTAAAAGATAAAATTGTAGTTAGAAGAACGGAACTAGAGGATGACGTTTCACCATTATTAGGTGCTGCTGCTGTATTTTTATCCACTGAAAACAAGAACTAATTTACCATATATATGGATTATAAAGCTTTTTTGGAAACGTTTAATTTCCAAGAAAACGATATTCAAAGTGAATATTGGCACGAAGCAAAAACGCATAATATTCTTTTAGCACCAACTGGAAGCGGTAAGACTTTGGCCTTCTTAGTAAAGGCTTTGGAAAACAATTTATTTCCGCTACTCATTATTTCACCTACTCGAGAATTGGTTTTACAATTAAGTGAGAATTTTAAAAAGTTTTTACCGACCTTTCCTGTGGTGAGTTGTTATGGTGGTCATGCTATCGAACATGAACTTAATCAATTGAAGAATAATCCTCAAATTGTGATAGGAACTCCAGGACGATTATTGGATCACTGGAGACGCGAAAGTTTTGAGTTCTCTGATTTTCAGCAATTAATTATCGATGAATACGATAAGTTGTTAGAACTTAATTTTCGCGAAGAAGTGAACCAATTTCTGACCGCTAATAAATGGCAAGCGATTCAGTTGTGTAGTGCTACTAAATTGGACAATTCCGATAGTATTTTGACAAAATATCCATGGAAAGTCATTGATTTATTAAAAGTTTCGAAACCACTTATTGATTTCTATCAAGTGGAAGTAGAAGAGGCCGAGAAAGTAGAACAATTAGTCGACTTTTTAGTCACGTATAAAAACGAGCGAATTATCGTTTTTTGCACACATAGAGAAGCATGCGAGCGTATTAATGAGCACTTACAATACAATCGAATTTCTGCCGCTATTTATCATGGCGGACTTAAGCAAAGCGAACGCGAACGTGCTTATATCAAATTCAATCGTGATTCTGCTCGTATTTTATTGTGTACAGACCTCGCTGCTAGAGGATTGGATTTGCCACAAGTGAATATTGTAATTCACTACCAACCGGCGTTAGATGAGACAACACAAACACATCGGAATGGTCGTACTGGACGAAATGGACAACCGGGAGCCGTTGTTTATTTTGCTTCTCAATCATCCGATTATTCGTTTCCCGACGCTTCTAAACTACCAAAAATAGACGCTCACCCAAGTGGGAGTTATGTCACTTTATACTGTGATGCAGGTCGAAAACAAAAGTTACGTAAGACTGATTTTGTCGGTTATTTATGTCAAGAATTGGGTGTTGATGGTAAGGCGATTAATGGTATTGATATCTTTGACAACCATGCTTATGTAACTATTGAAAGGCAAGTTTACAAACGCATTAAAGAACAAATTGCCAATACGAAAATCAAGCGCGTAAGTGTCCGAATGAAAAAGTGTTATTAATTTTTTCAATACTAAATGACATCCATGAATACATCCGATAATTCTCAATTTCCACAATATCGTAAGCTGTCCAACGGGAAAAGTTTCTATAAGATTTGCAGTCCTAAATTATTTGAAGAAATTCAACTTGTTGGAAATTTAAAACGACATTATATCATCGAAGCAAATCAGTATCCCGAAATGCTTCGAATTCAAGATATGCTAAGTTTGGAAGCGCCTTTTTCGGTAGTAAATGAAGCTGAATGGGTTGATTTATATTCGCTTTTGAAATAGGATCTTTCAAAATATAGTTTATGTTATTTCAAAGTTAGCTCTATGTTATTTCAAAATAAATATTATGTAATTTCAAAATGATAAGTATGTTATTTCAAAATTGATAATATGTTATTTTAAAATTTTATCATTGTAATTTCAAAATATATTCTCATATTTGTTGGATATATAATGAGTTATGTCTATTAAAAGAAATCTATTTTTACCTGTTCAAAAGTTGTTGAGTAAATATCCTATTGTTACCATTACCGGACCTCGTCAATCAGGAAAAACAACATTCCTTAAAAATATGTTTTCAGATTATCGTTATGTTAATCTTGAAAATCCTGATTTTCGTTTGTATGCGCAAAATGATCCGAATGGGTTTTTGAGAGAATACGATAAAAAAGTCATCTTTGACGAAGTGCAACGTGTGCCACATTTGTTCTCTTATTTACAAGATAAAGTCGATCAAGATGGTATCATGGGGCAATATATTTTATCTGGTTCTCAGAATTTTCACTTGATGGAAACGATTACGCAGAGTCTCGCTGGTCGTGTCGCAATTTTTAAACTTTTTCCACTAGATTTTCAAGAAATGAAAGCTGAAAATTGGTTAGATGAAACAGATAGTCTAACTAATTTGATTAGAGGTTTTTATCCAGCTATTTATACACGTAATATTCCATCTAAGGATTTTTATTCTAACTATATTCAAACGTATATTCAACGCGATATTACCACGTTAATCAATATTCGTGATATGCATTCGTTTCAGAATTTTTTGGCATTATGCGCCACAAGAGCAGGGCAGTTATTGAATTTGAATAGTCTGGCCAACGAATGTGGTATTACGCAACCAACGGCGAAATCATGGTTGTCGGCATTGGAAAATAGTTTTATTGTTTTTCAAGTGCAACCCTATTTTAAAAACTTTAGTAAGCGCATTGTGAAAACTCCTAAATTGTATTTTTACGATACGGGATTATTGTGTCATTTACTGAAAATTCGAGATGTCAAAAAATTACAAACAGATCCTGTCAAAGGAATGTTATTTGAAAACTTAATGATTGCTGAATATGTCAAGCAGATGCATCACCATAATGATTTGAAAGATGTGTGGTTCTGGCGTGATTCCAATGGAAACGAAGTCGATTTATTAACGGAAGGAGATGAGGGCTTTTCTGCTGTCGAATTCAAAGCTTCGATGACGATAATGCCCGACATGTTTAAAGGCTTGACGCACTTTGAAGCTATTTCAGGCTGGAAAAATCTCCGTAAGAATTTAGTTTTCAATGGTGATCAATCACAAAATCGGACGGCAGGAAAAGTAGTTCCTTGGAAAGATTTTGGAATTTAGCTTTAATTATTTTTTGTCACTACTTTTGCTAACGGAAATAAATAATCACCATTTGTAATTCACACAATAAATATGAACAGTTTAACACAACAATTTACAACAAAACACGATACGGCACCATTTTCTAAAATCACGAATGCCGATTTTATTCCAGCTTTTGAAACAACCATTGCAACAGCTAAAAAAGAAATTGACGAAATAGCGGACAATTCAGCTCCTCCGACGTTTGAAAACACACTTGAAGCATTGGCTTATTCAGGAATGCAGTTGGAACGAGTTTCTTCTATTTTCTTTAATTTACATTCTGCTGAAACAAATGATGAAATCGAAGCTATAGCGCAAGAAATTGCTCCGAAATTGGCAGAGTTTGGTAATGACATCACGCTAAATCCAAAATTGTTTAAGCGAATTAAGGCCGTTTATGATATCAAAAACACCTTGACTTTGTCTTCTGAGCAAGAAATGCTTTTGGAATCTACTTACAAATCATTTGTGAGAAACGGAGCGTTATTAAACGAAGTAGATCAACAAAAACTAAGAACGTTAGACAATGAACTTTCGGTGTTAAAATTAGAATACGGAAAAAATATTCTAGACGACCAAAATGCATATCGTATGCATTTAACAGATGAAAATGATTTAGAAGGCTTACCACAAGGAGCGATTGAAGCAGCGGCTGAATTAGCCAAATCGGAAGGGAAAGAAGGTTGGATAATTTCATTGGATTACCCGAGTCTTATTCCGTTTATGACGTATGCGAAAAATCGTGCATTACGAAAAGAAATTTCTATCGCAAACGGTAAAAAAGCATTTCAAAATAATAAAAATAACAACGAGCAAAACGTCTTGAAAATAGCACGTTTACGTTATGAAAGAGCACAGTTATTGGGGTATGAATCACATGCTCATTTTGTACTAGAAGAACGCATGGCACAATCGCCAAAAGAAGTTACTGCTTTCTTAGCAGACTTATTGACTAAGTCAAAACCAGCCGCAGAAAGAGAATTTAAAGAATTAGAGGTGTTTGCTAAGAAATTAGACGGGATCGACCATCTTGAAAAATGGGACGGTAGCTATTATTCGGAGAAATTAAAGCAAGAGCTTTTCTCCTTAGATGATGAATTGTTGAAGCCGTATTTCAAACTGGAGAATGTCTTAAATGGCGTTTTTGAAGTAGCGAAACGTTTGTATAGTTTGAACTTTATTGAAGTGAGCACCATTGATAAATATCACGAGGATGTTAAGACCTACGAAGTAAAAGACGAAAGTGACAATTTTGTAGCCGTTTTTTATGCTGATTTCTTCCCAAGAAAAGGAAAACGAAATGGTGCTTGGATGACGTCGTTCAAACCGCAATACGTTAAAGATGGAAAGAATGAACGTCCACATGTTTCAATTGTTTGCAATTTCACGAAACCAACAGCAACCAAACCGTCTTTATTGACTTTTAACGAAGTAACGACTTTATTTCACGAGTTTGGGCACGCACTTCACGGTATGTTAGCAGACACGATTTATCCGAACCTGTCAGGAACGTCTGTTTATTGGGATTTCGTCGAATTACCATCACAAGTATTGGAAAATTGGTGTTATGAAAAAGAAGCATTGGAATTGTTTGCAAAGCACTACGAAACAGGAGAAGTAATTCCGATGGAGTACGTTCAGAAAATTAAAGAAAGTGCTAGTTTTCAAGAAGGTATGGCAACGATGCGTCAATTATCATTTGGAATGTTAGACATGGGGTGGCACGGACAAAATCCATCTAACATTACTAATTTAAAAGAATTTGAAAGTCAACAATTTGCCGCTACTCAATTGTATCCAGATGTAAAGGAAAATGCGATGAGTCCGTCGTTCTCACATATTTTCAATGGTGGTTATTCCTCCGGATATTACTCTTATAAATGGGCAGAAGTGTTAGATGCAGATGCGTTTGAATACTTCAAAGAAAACGGAATTTTCAACCGAGAGATTGCCAATAAATTCAAGGATAATATACTTTCCAAAGGAGGAACAGAGCATCCAATGATATTGTACAAACGATTTAGAGGAAAAGAACCATCCGTGGATGCTTTGTTGAAAAGAGCGGGTTTGGTATAACTCTAGCAAATCAACATTCAACTATATTACCTATCTTTGTTAAAGAATAAAAACGTTAAAAATATGTCGGACGATAAGAAGATTATCTTTTCAATGGTGAATGTTTCGAAGACAACACCGCAAGGGAAACCTATTATAAAAAACATCTATCTCAGCTTCTTTTATGGAGCGAAAATTGGCATTATCGGATTGAATGGTTCTGGAAAATCAACGGTAATGAAAATTATCGCAGGTATTGACCAATCGTATCAAGGAGATGTGGTTTTTGCGGATGGTTATTCTGTCGGTTATTTACCACAAGAGCCCGAATTAGATCCTACAAAAACAGTGAAAGAAATTGTGATGGAAGGTGTTCAAGAAACAGTAGATGTTTTGAATGAATACGAAGAAATCAACAACGCTTTCATGGACGAAGAGGTGTTGAATGATTCAGATAAGATGGATAAATTAATTGCTCGTCAAGGAGTGGTACAAGATAAAATTGATGCCTTGGACGCTTGGGAATTGGACACGAAATTAGAACGTGCCATGGATGCGTTGCGTTGTCCACCGGATGATCAATTGATAGACACTCTTTCTGGAGGTGAAAAACGCCGTGTAGCATTGTGTCGTTTACTACTTAAAACGCCAGATGTATTGTTATTAGATGAGCCGACCAACCACTTAGATGCAGAATCAATTGACTGGTTAGAACAACATTTACAACAGTATAAAGGAACCGTAATTGCCGTAACTCACGACCGTTATTTCTTGGATAATGTAGCGGGTTGGATTTTAGAATTGGATAGAGGAGAAGGTATTCCTTGGAAAGGAAATTATTCTTCTTGGTTAGAGCAGAAAGGAAAACGTCTTCAGGAAGAAGAAAAGCAAACTTCTAAACGTCAGAAGATGTTGGAACGAGAGTTGGAATGGGTGCGTATGAATCCTAAAGCACGTCAAGCGAAATCGAAAGCACGTTTATCAAATTACGATAAATTACAAGCAGAGGATATGAAGGAAAGAGAGGCAACATTGGAAATTCCAATTCCAAATGGCCCTCGTCTTGGAACAAATGTGATTGATGCCGTACATGTTAAAAAAGCATTTGGAGATAAATTGTTGTATGATGATTTAAACTTTAAATTACCACCAGCAGGAATCGTAGGTGTTATTGGGCCGAATGGTGCAGGTAAAACCACCATTTTCAAAATGATAATGGGTGAATTACAACCAGATGCGGGTGAATTTACAGTTGGAGAAACGGTAAAATTAGGGTATGTCGACCAAACTCACAAGGATATTCATCCTGACAAAACTGTTTTTGAAGTCGTTTCCAATGGATTAGAATTCATAGAAATTGGAAATCAAAAGTTCAATGCGAGAGCGTATTTGTCTAAGTTTAACTTTAATGGTTCCGACCAAAATAAAAAAGTAGGTATCCTTTCAGGAGGAGAAAGAAACCGCTTGCATTTAGCGATGACCTTGAAAACAGAAGCAAACGTACTTTTACTGGACGAGCCAACCAACGACATTGACGTGAACACGCTTAGAGCACTAGAAGAAGGGATTTTAGACTTCTCTGGTTGTGCTGTAGTTATTTCACACGACAGATGGTTCCTAGACCGTATTTGTACGCATATCTTAGCTTTTGAAGGTGATTCAGAAGTGTACTGGTTTGAAGGCTCTTACTCCGATTACGAAGAGAATAAGAAAAAGCGATTAGGTGATAGTGCACCGAAGCGTATTCGTTATAAGAAATTAGCGTAAAGCGTTTTGAATTATAGAATGGAAAAAGGAAGACTAAACTTTAATCTTCCTTTTTTATTTTCACTAATTGTCCATTTTGAACTTCTGTCGTTGCAGGTGTATTTTCCACAAACAAACTTCCAGTTCCTAATCCTTGGTGTAATGAAATAGCATACGTAGAAACAAATTGCGCAATAGCATTTAATCCAATATTCGATTCTAAAGCAGATGTCATCCACCACGGAATGCCAAGTGAAGTGGATAAATCAATCCATTCCTGACAACCTTTAATTCCGCCATGGAGACTTGGTTTCAAGATAATGTATTGTGGTTGAATCATCTTCAATAATTCTTTCTTTTTAGTAGAATCATACACACCGATTAGTTCTTCATCTAGTGCAATCGGACAAGGTGTTTGCTCACATAAAATACGCATGTTTTCCCACTGACCTGCTTTTATCGGTTGTTCGATAGAGTGAATATCTGATGTAGCCAATCGTTCTAATTTATCCAAAGCTTCAGTAAATGAAAAGACACCGTTGGCATCTACACGAAGAATCATTTTATCTGCTGAATAGTGCTTTCGAATAAACTGTAAGAGCTTTATTTCTTTTTCGAAATCAATCGCCCCAATTTTCATCTTGATACATGAGTAGCCTTCTGTTATTTTTTGGTCGATTTGCTCTTTCATAAAGTTTTCATCGCCCATCCAAATTAATCCATTGATGGGAATACTTTTTTCGCCTCTGGAAAAAGGTGTGTCAAATAGTAACTGATTTCCACCTGAAATGAAATCATAATAAGCCGTTTCTAATCCAAAGAAAAGCGATGGTTTATCGTACCATTGATCGATGAAAGACAGAAAATCAGTTTTGTCTATTTGAGTATCGTTCAGTAATTGAATACTTTCTTCTAACCACTTTTGATAGCTTTCTAAATCGATAAATTCTTTTGTCAGTCCGGGAATAATACTCACTTCTCCAATACCTTTTATATTGCTTTTGGAAGAGGACAATGTAATATACCACGCATGTTTCTCCGTCAATATACCTCTACTCGTTCCGCTGGGACGTTTAAAAGTTAGTGGAGCATACGTTAATTCAAAATGAAACATGGTATAAAATTGAACTGATTGTAAACAAAATGCTGAGTAAGAATGTCGTTAAAGCGACTGTCTTTAAATAAGGGTCAAATTCACGATCGCTAGTCACTGCTTTTACTTTCTTCAGATGAAATAGTAATAACAATAGTGGTAAACTAAGCGAAAATAGATAGTAATTAGTAGGGTAGTAGATCACCACGAAAGCAATCATACTAAGAATAGCAGTTAAAACAATAAAAGTATGATAAATTTTTGCTTTTTCTCTTCCTATTTTTACAACTAAAGTATGTTTATTGACTGTCTGATCGTTCTCACGGTCTCGCATATTATTCAAGTTCAAAACAGCAGTACTTAATCCACCAATAGTGATTGCTGGAAAAAGTAGTTTCCATTCAAACGTTTGCATCGAAATACTTTCTGGATATAAATGATAGACACCAATCACACTCACAAAACCAAAGAACAAGAAGACAAATAAATCACCTAATCCATAATAACCGTATGCTTTTTTACCAATCGTGTACATAATTGCAGCAATCACACAAAGCAACGCCAACACTAGATAAAAAATCCAAAATAAAAAATTTTTACCTTCGGAACTGTAATAAATTAAAAAGGTTGCACTAATGAGCGAAGCGATACTTGTAAATGTTACGCCGATTTTCATTTCCTTAATTGTAATTCTACCCGATTGAACGGCTCTTGTTGGTCCAATTCGACCTTCATTGTCTGCACCTTTTAAAGTGTCACCTAAATCATTGGCGAAATTGGAGAGTATTTGAAAAAATAAAGTTGTCAAAAGTGCCAGTAAACAAATGTCCCAACGAAAAATGGCATCATTATAAGCAATTGCACTTCCGATAATGATTCCAGAAAGGGATAAAGGTAACGTTCGTAAACGCGCTGCTTCCATCCATATTTTAAAACCTGCCATTCCTATAGATAGTTAGTGTGAAGTGTTTTTGTTCATCGCAGCAATGTCTAATAGAAAGTCAGGACTTTTTTCAATATGATTTCCAATAACAATAATATTAGCATATTTTATAAATTGCTCAATTTCTTTTAAGGTTCGAATACCTCCACCAATAATAATGGGATGATTAGGAAGTTCTTTAGCAGTACTTGTAATCAAACTGACCGAAACAGTATTTTTTGCGCCGCTTCCAGCATCGTAATATATAATTTTGTTTCCTTGCATAGCGCCAGCAATGGCTGTTTGAAGCGCAATGTGTTCTTGATCTACTGGAATAGGTGTTGTTTGACTGATATAAGCGACAGAACTTTTGGTACCACCATCGATTAAAATATACGCGGTTGGTAAAATCTCTAAATTAGACTGGTGAAGTTCTTGACTTGCCAATACGTGATGTCCAATTAAATAATCAGGATTTCTTCCAGAGAGTAAACTTAATAAAAGGATAGCATCGGCTTCGTGTGATATTTGGTGACTAGAACCAGGAAATAACACCAAAGGAATAGAACTGTTTTTTTTTAGGAAGTCAACCGTTTTTTCCATTTCCCTTCTTGTAACGGTACTTCCGCCTATAAAGAAGTAATCCACTTTTGCAAATTCTGCTTTCTTGATTAAGCTAACTAGTTGCTCATCATCCGACGACTTCTCTGGATCGACCAAAATAGCTATTTGCCCTTTTCGTTGGGAAAATTGGTCGAAAATATGCGTTCTATTTTTGTACAAGTGCTTTCGTGTTATAACTAAAAATGTAGTTGTCCTTTACAAAAGTAGCAATTTCTGTTACGTACCATTGTTCGTTAATAAAAACAGAACCCCAATAGGTATCATCTTTACGTTCAATTTGAATATGCTTTTTAATATCTAATCCAGGAAAAGAGGCAATCTTGTATAATACTTCTTTCATCGTCCAAATACGAATCATCTCTTCTGCTGAATGAGTGTCAAAACACATTTCTTCTTTTTTATTAATAAATTTAGAGGTAACGCGAATTACTTTATCTGAAATAAGTTCAATATCAAGACCAATTTTGAAATTGGCTATAATCATACCTATATATATATGAGAATGACTAATGGATATAAATCGGTCTTTTTGATTTAAAAGAAAAGGTGCACCGAATTCATCGTAATTAATTTCGTCGTTTTTAAAAAAATGATTTTTCAATGAAATAACGCCTACATATTCTTTCTTTCGCTTCTCCGTGGTGAATGTTGACAAACGTATTTTCTCTTTCTTAGTTAGAAAAAAGATGTTTTTATCCAGAATAAAAGAATTTCGCATGAAAATCAACTGGATTTCACCCATTTTTTTCTCTTCAATCAAGCAAAAAGACATTTAAATAGATTTAGTTTTTTGAATTGAATTTTATTGCTAATATAGCACAAAGAAACGTATTTTATAATTTTATAAATAGAAAGTTCAGCATTAAATTAAAAAACTAAAAACAGGGCAAATCTTTTTGAATATTTTAGGTTTGTGTTCTATTTTAGCTATATTTACGAACTTTTAAAAGAAGTAGCATGTATAATTTTAAATCAGACTTATGATTAGACGATTACATTTAATTATTGTAAGTATCATATTATCAACAACTTATTCCTTAGCTCAAGGAGGTATGGGAGATGTGAAAGGATATGTAAATGATGCAGATGGAAATCCAGCGGAATTTGCGATAGTGATGCTTAAACAAGGGGAGACAACAAAAGCCAGTATCTATACTGATGATGAGGGTATGTTTGAGGTTCGTTCCCTTGAGCCAGGATACTATGACATTATTGTTAAGTATGAATCCTATCCCGATTACGTATTGGAGAAGTTTTACGTAAGATCAGACCAAACAAACTATGTTTCTGACATTTTGCTTACTGGTGTTTTAAGTACTGTAAAAATTGTTTATGAAAAGCCACGTATTGATAAGGGTGGTAGTACAAAAAATACGATTGATCGTGAACAAATTTCTACTTTACCCGTTCGTAGCGCCTCAGAGATGGTGAAAACCCAGGCAGGTGTTATTGAGAATGAAGGAACAGGTGAAATTAGTATACGTGGTTCTCGTCCTGAAGACAACTATTACTATATAGATGGTGTGAAGGTTAGAGGTTCTAGTAACATCCCTAAAGGGGCAATTGAAGAAATTTCAATTTTCGTTTCTGGTTTACCGGCATCTTATGGTGACGTTACTGGTGGTGTTATTTCTGTTACGACTAGAGGTCCTCAAGGAACATTCTTTGGTAGTGTTGAAGGTGTAACTTCTGGTTTCTATATTAATGGAAAAGATAAAGATGGCTACGATGGAAAAGTAATCGGATTAGATAAATTTGGATATAACTTAGTTGAAGGCCTTCTAGCTGGACCGCTTTGGATGAAAAAAGATTCAACTGGTAAAAAGACAAAAGAAGCAAGATTAGGTTTCTTAGCAACGTTCATGTATAATGACATGTTGGATAGTCGTCCAATGGGAAATGGTGGAAATTACCGTATTAAGAAAGATGTTAGAGAAGACTTAATTGCGAATCCTTTACGTTCTGATGCAACAGGAATGGGGTCTTATCCAAATGCTGAATTTTTACGAGAAACTGATTTCGAAAGAGTTCCTTGGAGAATGAATGCGAGAAGAAGAGTAATTTCTGGTACTGCCAAATTAGATGTAGCTACAGGCTCTAGAACAAACTTGTCTTTTGGTGGATCAATGAACTACAATGGAGGTACAGCATATAGTTATGCTAATTCATTAATGAATTTCACCAACTTTGGTGTGAATCATCAATTAGACTGGCGTGCTTATGGACGTTTTACTCAACGTTTCATTAATAATACTGAGAATGCAAAGATTAGAAGTTTTGTTTATACCTTAATGGTTGACTTCTCTCAAACTCAAGCGGACAGTTATGACCCAAAACATAAATTTAATTTCTTTAATTATGGGCACGTGGGTACTTTTATTATTGATAGAGAAAACTCATACGAGATAAATTTCGCAAATCAATCAGCGGTACATAATGGATTTAGAGATAATCAAGTTCATTTTACTCCTTCAGAAACGAATCCTGAATTAGCTGCATATACGAGTCAATATTATAATATATATGATAATATGACAGAAGGCCATTATGAAAACCTTACTCAAATACAAATTGGTAATGG
>CAZDAR010000022.1:0-23450 GCA_964503665.1 uncultured Flavobacteriales bacterium | reverse complement strand
TAGCTAGACAATTGGCAAACTTCCATATCCGTGAATTAGACTTGAGTAATCCAATGATTACAATTGAAAACGGACTTCAAATTGTTAATTACAACCGATTGAATTCTGGATATGCTTATTCTCACAATGGTGAATATGGTGGACAGAAAAACGGAGATGAGCAATCATTCTTTGATTACAATCTTCGTCAGAAATTAGGAATGTCTGGAGCAAGTAGCACATTTGTAGATATCGATGCTTACGATCCTAATATGTATTCTTTGGATATGTTCTCTGCTGATGAATTATTAAATTCAGGTTCTTCTTTTGTTTCTTATTGGGGATATGACCATACAGGGAAACGTGTAAAAGGAACAACAGATATTAATAAATACTTTAACGAGTATGACAAAAACGGAAACTACGAACGTTTCGTAGGAGCTTTTCAACCGATTTATGCCTCTGTTTATGCAATGGATAAATTTGAATTTAAGAACATGACATTTAATATTGGTCTTCGTGCAGACATCTTTGACGCAAATCAGCCAGTATTAAAAGATCCATATTTACTTTACAATGCTTATACTGTTGGTGAGGCTAGGAAAGTAGCTGAAGACATGGGTTACACATGGGCACAAGACCTTCCAACAAGTATAGGTGATGACTATGTAGTGTATGTAAATGATGTAAACAATCCAACTGCAATTAATGGTTTTAGAAAAGGTGACACTTGGTTTAATAGTGACGGAGACGTGGTAGATGATCCTAAGTTAATCAGAGGTTCTGCTGGTATTGCACCTTGGTTAAAAGATCCAAATAATCAAGTAGTAACTGCTGAAGCTTTCACTTCTTACAAGCCACAGATTAATATAATGCCACGTATTTCATTTGCATTCCCAATTTCTGATAATGCTTTATTTAGTGCTCACTACGATATCTTAACAAAACGACCTACTACTGGTTTGCGTTTCGATCCTGTTGAGTACCAATTCTTGAAAAACCGTTCAGCAATTGTAAATAATCCTAATTTGAAACCGGAGCAAACAATTGATTATGAAATCGGTTTCCAACAAGCAATAGGAGAGAAGTCATCTATCAAGATTTCTGCTTACTACCGTGAACAACGTAATGTAGTACAGTTGGTTAATATTCAAGAAGCTTATCCAAGAACATATAAAACATTTGGAAACAGAGACTTTGGAACAGTTAAAGGTATTATCTTATCTTACGACTTAAGAAGAATCGGTAACATTCGTTTGACAGCTAACTATACTCTTCAATTTGCTGAGGGTACAGGTTCTGATGCGACATCTGCTTTTGGATTGATTAACGCTGGTCAACCTAACTTAAGAAATATATTCCCTTACGACTTCGATAGAAGACATGCAATCGCTATTTCTGTTGACTATCGTTACGGAGAAGGTAAAAACTACAATGGTCCGAGCATTAAAGATGTAAAGTTGTTTGAGAACATGGGGTTAAATATTTTGATGAACGTGTACTCTGGTTCACCTTACTCCTCACAAACAAGTATTACAGATGAAGGTAGTTTATCTCCTCAATCTGCTGGTCTATCAGGAACATTAAATGGCTCTAGATTACCTTGGACTTATAGAATGGATCTTCAAATTGACAGAACAATTCCTTTGACTATGGGGAAAGAACCTGCTGAAGGGGCGGTTGATAAACGTAAAAAGACTTATCTACAAGTTTATGTACGAATCACCAACCTATTAAACCATATGAACGTTATTAATGTGTACAGAGCAACAGGTAACTGGAATGATGATGGATATCTTGAAGCAGCTCAATATCAATTGGCAATCCAATCTCAATTAGATGTGGCTTCTTATAGAGATTATTACACAATGAAGATACAAAATGCTTCAAATATTAGTATGCCGCGTCAGATAAGGTTAGGTGTTAAATTTGATTTTTAATAAACGAAACAATCAATATTATGCAAGTTAGAATTAAATATTTATTGATGATAATGGCGATGACATTCGCCATCCCATCTTTTGCTTACTATAAAGGTAAGGATAAAGGCGACGGAGGTAAAAGTGGTCAGATTGGTTTTGACGGGAAAGCGAACTGTGCTCCTGCAACAGCTGCTTTGACGATGGAATTTAATAACGTTCGTGCCGTTTTAAATACGAATGGAGTTTTATTCCGTGATTATCACAATGGTGGTAATGCTGGTTACGAAGTTCCAAAAGTAGATATCGGTCTAAAGAGAAAAGCTATTTATGCTGCAGCTCTTTGGATGGGAGGTACTGACGTTAACAATCAGTTGAAGTTGGCAGCTACCACTTTCGGTGACGGAAATGATTTCTGGACCGGTCCTTTAACAGTTAACTTAGGAACTGGAGATTACGATCCTCGTTACCCTGTTGGAGACGATGCTAGACGTGATTTTGGTGAAGCTTCTATTTTACCAGAGCAATGTGCAAAATATGACCACTTCTTCACAATTACGAAAGCTGAAGTTATTCAGTTTAGCATTTGGTGGGAAGTTAGTAATGGTCTTATAGAAGCAGGTTCTGAACCAGTTTCTGAGCCATCTGCAGAATCTTTGGATAGAATTTTAAATTGGCCTGCTCACGGTGATCCAACACTTGGTCAAGACCACTATTTAGCACCTTTCTACGATAGACCTGAAGAATTAGCAACTACAGGTAATGGTAACTACAATCCTATGGTAGATGGTGACTATCCTTGGTTTGATGATATATTAGGACGTAATGACATTACATGTGGCAGTGACCGTCGTATTTCACTTTTTGGTGACGAAACAAACTGGTGGGTTTTTAACGATAAAGGAAATATCCATACTTCTTCAAATGGAGATCCAATTGGTATGGAAATTCGTGCTCAAGCATTTTCTTTTACAACATCGGATGAAATTAACAACATGACTTTCTATAACTATGAGATGATCAACCGTGGTACTCAAACATTATATAATACTTATTTCGCACAATATGTTGACCCTGATTTAGGTGGAGCATTTGATGATTATGTTGGTTGTGATGTATCTAGAGGTTTAGGATATGCTTATAACGGTGATAATTATGATGATGATTACCAAGGTAACCCAGGTTATGGAGCGAATCCTCCAGCAATTGGTGTTGACTTCTTCGAGGGGCCTTACCAAGATGCTGATGATAGAGATAATTACGGTCCATATAAAGATACACTTACTGGTTTAGACGCTCCTATGGATGTTTTCCAAGCAATTTCTGACTCAGGAATTGTATATAAAGGATTAGGAATTGGTTATAATGATGGAATTATTGATAATGAGCGTTTTGGAATGAAGCGTTTCTCATACTATATTAATGGTGCTGCTGCTGCTAAGGCAGACCCTTCTACGGCTGCTCAGTTCTATAACTACATGAAAGGTAAGTGGAGATATGGGGATGACATGATTTATGGTGGAGATGGTTTTGGAGTTGGACTTCATGCGGATTATATGTTCCCAGGTGATTCAGATCCTTTAAACTGGTCAACTGCTGGTGCTGCTCCTTCTTTTGCTGATTGGGCAGAAAATAATACCGATGGGAATGGTGGTAGTAACCAACCAGGTGACCGTCGTTTTGTTCAGTCTGCAGGTCCTTTTACATTAAAGCCAGGTGCTATAAATAATATTACTGTTGGTTTCGTATATGCTCGTTCTGTTGAAGGTGATTTATTAGCTTCTGTTAGAGCTCTTAAGGTTGCAGATACAAAAGCACAGGCGTTATTTGATAATTGTTTTGAATTATTAGATCCACCAAATGCTCCTACTTTAACGGTACAAGAATTAGATCAAGAGTTGGTGTTAATGTTAACTAATCCAGTAAACTCTAATAACTATCGTGAAAAGTATGAACAAGAGGATAAAATTAATATTGTAGATCCTCCAGGTGGAACTGAAGTGTATGATAAATTCTACCGATTTGAAGGTTACCAAATCTTCCAATTGAAAGATGCATCTGTATCAGTTTCTGATATCTTTGATAATGACAAAGCTCGTTTAGTTGCACAATGTGACATTAAGAATGATTATAAGACTTTAATTAATTTTGAATTAATTGAGGAATTAGGTATCGTAAATGGTACGTTGAAAGTAAAAGGTGAGAATAAAGGAATTCAGCATAGTTTTAAAATTACTGAAGATCAATTTGCTCAAGGTGTTCGAACTTTAGTAAATCATAAGAAATACTATTATGTGGCTGTTGCTTATGCAGTAAACATGTACAAAGAATATAAGCAAAATGACGCAACGAGTCTTGATGGTCAAAAAATGCCGTATATTTCTTCTCGTATTAATCCTGATGGAACAGCTATTTCTCCAAGTACTGCTATTCCTCATAACCCTGCTCCTGAAGTAAACGGTTCTAGTATTAGTAGCTCTTATGGCGATGTTCCTGAGATAACTGCGATAGATGGTTATGGAAATGGTGGAATGGCTTTACAATTAACGCAAAGCTCGCTGAATACAATTCTAGCAAATGGTTTTATTTCAGAGCCAACATACAAGAAAGGTTATGGACCATTGAATATTAAGATTGTGGATCCTTTAAACGTTGCAGGTGGTTATTATGAAGTCAAGTTTAATAAATATGATTTGCCATCTAACGCGCAAATTTATGTTAGAAATTACTTCCAAACGGATACTGCTTCTTGGACTGTTTATAGATATGAATCTAAGGGAGGCGCACTTATTGACACTGTGTCTTCTGAAAACACCATTAAAGTTGGAAATGAACAATTAATTCCTGAGTGGGGTATTTCAATTGATATATTACAGAACTTGTATTATTATGACAATGGAAATAATACGCAAGCGATGTCTACTGAAAAAGAAAGAACAACTGATATCATTTCTTCTTCTATTTCCTTTTCAGATTCTACAAAACAATGGTTGACTGGTGTCTTTGATACGGAAGATTATTATCCTACGAACTGGATTTTATCAGGTACAAAAACGCTGACACCCGATGAGAAAGATGTTGATGGAGTTCCTATTTATACTTCTCCTAAGTTCTATGAAGATCTTAATGGTGATAAAGACCAACGATTTGAAAAAATATTAGGTGGTATGATTGCTCCTCACTGTTTTGTAAATACACAAAATCAGTTTGGACCAGTTGCTCATCCTTCTCACTTGTCAGGAATTAGTCCTTCACCTATATCGTTATTTAATAACTTACAACCAAGTAGATTACCTAGCTTTAGATTGGTAATTACTGCTGATAAGTCTCAATGGACTAAGGCTACCGTATTTGAATTAAATCGACTTGCTAATTTAAGTATTGGCGATGCTAAGCCTGGGGTATTACGTAACTCTCCAAGTGTAGACAAGAATGGTAATTTGTTGAATGATGGAACATATGGTTTAGGTTGGTTCCCTGGTTACGCAATTGATCTTGAAACAGGAATGAGATTGAACATAGGATTTGGTGAGAACTCATTCTTATCTTCAGATGGTGGTTCTGATATGATTTGGAATCCATCAGATAGAACAACAGATAATGCTGGAAATCCTATTTTAGGTGGTATGCAGCCTGTTTATATCTTTGGATACAACATCAATGGTTCAGGTTGTCCTTATTATACTGAAGGTAACACTTGGATTTACGATAACATGACTTCGGGACAAGGTTTAGTAGTTAAGAAAGTGTATGAATCACTTGCATGGGTATATATGCCTTTGAGAGTGAAAGGACATAAAATGTTAGAATCAGATGTAACTATTGATGTGAATATTAATAAAGAGTATTCTGAATTCTCTAGAACAAATAGAAATGATACTAAACCAATGTTTAGTTTCTCTCTAGATAATTACGCGCCGATTATTGGTAGTAATGTCGTAATGGCCGAGGCATTGAGTATCATTAATGTGGTACCTAATCCTTACTACGCTTATTCTTCTTACGAAAACAATAGACTAGATACACGTGTAAAGATTATTAACTTACCTGATAAGTGTGATATAAAAATATACAACATCAGTGGTAAGCTTATCCGAACATTTAAGAAAGATAGTCCTATCACATCGGTAGAGTGGGATTTAAAGAATAACAAGGGTATTCCTATTGCTAGTGGAGTGTATTTAATTCATGTCAATGTTCCTGATGTAGGAGAGGTTGTTGTGAAGTTCTTCGGAGGTATGCGTCAACCAGACATGGAAAATATTTAATCTTGAAAATTTGCAAAGATGAAAGGAAAAAAATTAAATATATTAAATGGATTAGTTATAGGAGCAGCATTATTGAGTTGCTCCGTACTAAGAGCAGGTAATGGAGACCGTGTTGGTGCTGCAGGAGGCACACAGTTATTAGTGAATCCATGGGCAAGAAGTGTTGCTGTTGGTGATGCTAATGTCTCTGCTGTTAATGGTATCGAAAGTACATTTATTAACATTGCTGGTTTAGCTACAGTTAGAAAAACACAAATTAAAGCTGATTATACGAATTGGTTAGGTAATGCTAAGATTAATTTCATTACTGCTGGTGTTGCTCAAAGAATTGGTGATGCTGGAGTTATTAGTGTTGGTTTACAATCAATGAATTTCGGTGAAATAACACGTACGACAGTCGATAACCCTGAAGGTGGTATTGGTGTTTTTGTTCCTAAGGTGAATATATTCTCTTTAGGATATGCAAAGATGTTTACACCGTCTATTCATGGTGGTATCCAAGTGAAAGTAATCAACGAAAGTATTTCTAATGCCTCTTCTACTGGTGTTGCAATTGATGTTGGTGTTCGTTATCAAACTGGAAAAAATGATCGTTTAAAGATTGGTATCGTCCTTAAGAATGTTGGCCCTGCTATGCGTTATAAAGGTGATGGATTTCAATACCAAGCAGAATATGTACAGTCAGGAGCAACTGGAAGTCTTACACAACGTACACAAAGCTTTGAATTACCATCGTTGTTAAGTATGGGAGTTTCTTATGATATCTTCTTGAATGGAGAAAAACCAAAGAGCGCATCTAAAGTTGAAGGTAGTACTTCTAACTCTATGCGTAAGTCAAAGTCAGCTATTGCTCATGTATTGACACCTATGTTTGCATTCACTGCCAATTCATTTGGTGATGACCAAATAAGACTAGGACTTGATTATGGACTTTCTTCTGATAAAATCGCTTTTAATCTTAGAGCAGGATATGTTTATGAGAAAAATATTTTTAGTGTTGAGAATAGAACAAATGCTCTAACTGGATTTACGGCTGGTTTCTCTATAGATGCAATTACTAAATCTAAATCTGCTCTTGGTATTGAGTATGCTGTTAGAATGTCAAGCCCTTTTGGTTTGATTCACACAATTGGATTAGCAGTTAGCTTATAATCTGAATTAAATTTTATATCTTTGTTTTAAACAAGAGGGTCATTTGGCTCTCTTGTTTTTTTGCGTATTAATTTAACTATTTTAGAATGGCACAATTAAACTATTATACAGAAGAAGGTTTGAAAAAATTGAAGGATGACCTTAGAGAATTGATTTCAGTTCAACGCCCCTTTATTTCAAATCAAATTGCTGAAGCTAGAGATAAAGGTGACTTGTCAGAGAATGCAGAGTACGACGCTGCAAAAGAAGCACAAGGCCTTTTAGAAATGAAAATAGCTAAACTTGAAGGTGTTATTGCCAACGCACGTTTAATTGATGAATCTACGATGGATAATTCAAAAGTATTCATTTTATCAAAAGTGAAAATTAAAAACGTCCAAAACGGTAAGATGGTTGAATATACACTTGTAGCCGAGAACGAAGCTGATTTAAAAGAAAAGAAAATTTCAATTGAATCACCTATTGGACAGGGGTTGCTAGGTAAGGTTGTTGGAGATATAGCTGACATTATTACACCTGCTGGTGTGGTTAAATTCGAAATAGTCGAAATTTCAAGATAAGATGGAAACTTTATTTACAAAAATTGTTAATCGCGAAATTCCTGCTCATATAATTGCAGAGAACGAAACATGCCTTGCTTTTTTGGATATATTGCCACTTACAAAGGGTCACGTTTTAGTTATCCTAAAACAAGAAATAGATTATATATTTGATATTGATGACAATTTGTTGGCTGAATTGATGGTCTTTTCAAAACAAGTTGCTATTCAAGTTAAAAAAGCATTTCCGTGCAAGAAAGTAGGTTTGTCAGTTGTTGGACTGGAAGTACCCCACGTGCACATTCATCTTATTCCAATTAACAATGTGAGTGATATGAATTTTTCGAAAGAAAAACTGAAGCTTTCACAAAAGGAACTTGCTGAAATTGCTTTAAAAATTATAAATGCTTAATTTTATTAACTAACTTTATAAGCCATTTACCTATAGGTAGGTGGCTTTTTCTATTTAATATGAAATTATTATTATCACTTTCCATCTTTATTTTATTTGCCTGTCAATCGAGTCTTGAGCGTCAGAAGTTGAGTGACATTATTAAAGTATCTAATCATTCTTATTCGAATGTTAATCAAGTTAGATCGAAGCATATTTCACTTGAACTGCAAGTTGATTTTCATAATGAGGTTATAAAAGGTGTTGTTCGTCACGAAATTGAACATGTCGATGAAACTAACTTTTTTATTTTAGATACTAAGAATTTGGCTATTCTTAAAGTAACAAAAGGTAAAGATAATGAAACTGAAGTCGATTATAAATTAGAAAAAAATGATTCCGTATTAGGAGCTCCGCTAATTGTGAGTGTTGGTAAAAATGATAAGTACATTAACATTTACTACAAAACTAATCCTAACAGTGAAGCATTAGGTTGGCTTGACTCTAATCAAACTATGACAAAAGCTCCTTTCTTATACACACAAGGAGAAGCAATCTTAACACGATCATGGATTCCAATACAAGATGTACCGTCCAATAAAATTACTTACGACGCAACAATTGAAGTACCTAAAGACTTACTCGCATTGATGAGCGCAACAAATCCTCAATCAAAAAATACAGATGGTAAGTATCATTTTAAAATGCTTCAACCAATTCCGAGTTATTTAATTGCTTTAGCAGTGGGGGATATTTCATTTAGAAAAACAAGTAATAACACAGGTGTATATGCAGAAACTCCTTGGGTTGATTCGGTCAAAAACGAACTCAGCGATCTACCTATGATGTTGAAATATGGTGAGAAACTTTGTGGTAAATACGTTTGGGGAAGATATGATGTCTTGGTACTGCCATATTCCTTTCCTTTTGGAGGTATGGAAAATCCCCGTTTAACATTCTTAAATCCGACAGTAATTGTTGGTGATAAGAGTTTAATTTCTGTCATTGCACATGAATTGGCTCACTCTTGGTCAGGGAATCTAGTGACCAATAGAACATGGGAAGACTTTTGGTTGAATGAAGGCTGGACAGTTTATTTAGAGCACCGCATCATGGAGAACCTAAAAGGTAAAGAATATGCGGATGTACTTTCAACAATTGAATGGCATGAATACATTGTTGAAAAAGCATATTATGAAAAGCAAAACAAACATTATTTACTGCCATTAAAACCAACTCTCACCGGATTGAACCCTGATGATGGAATGACTTCTGTTCCATACGGTCGTGGAGCTTTCTTCTTTAAGACAATAGAAGAGAAAATAGGTAGAGTTAAAATGGATGCTTTTATCAAAAAATATTTTGAAAAATACCGATTTAGAACAATCAGTACAGATGAATTTTTGGTTTATCTAAGGAATGAAATCAAAGGAATCGACAAGTTAATGAATATTGATGAATGGGTTTTTGGTGAAAAAATTCCAAAGGACAGATTTCAACCGAAGACAAAGAAGATGGATACCATGGAGAATTTAGCACTTTTAGTATCTGATTCAAAATCATTGTCACAGATATTATTTATAAATAAAAATGAATACACGCTCGAACGAGCAGAGTTTGACACACAAGAGTGGATGCAATTTTTACGTAAAATGCCAAGAAGTATTTCGTTAAAGAAAATGGATAAGCTAAATGAGTGGGTCGACTTTAATTCTTGGAACAATGCAGAAATTCAAACCGAATGGTTTTTATTAGCAATAGATGTGAATTATAAACCAGCATTTCCAGCAATGGAGAAGTTTTTGGGTAAAGTAGGACGGAGGAAGTTCTTAGAACCTATTTACATTCGTTTGGCAGAAACAAAAGAGAACAAAGCGTATGCAAGAAAGATATTTAATGAGTTTAAAAATGCATACCATAGTGTTTCTATTGAAACGATTGAAGATATTTTACGCTAATTTGAAGTCAACAACACTTCTAAACTCATTTAAATAATGCAAGAATCACAGGTTTTATTTGAAGATAATCACATTATAGTCATTAATAAGCTGCCATCTCAGATTGTTCAAGGAGATAAAACGGGTGATGAAACACTCCCCGATTTAATCAAAGAATATTTAAAGCAGAAATACGATAAACCAGGGAATGTTTTCTGTGGGGTGGTACATCGATTGGATAGACCAACCAGTGGTGTCGTTGTCTTTGCAAAAACATCTAAAGCACTATCTCGCTTGAGTGAACAATTTAAAACCCGAGAAACGAAAAAAATATATTGGGCGGTGGTTGAGAATGAACCAAAGAAAAGTGAAGACACATTGATTAATTATCTTCATAAAAATGAAAAGCAAAATAAATCGTACGTCGTTTCTGAGGATAAGAAGGGAGCTAAAAGAGCAGAATTACATTATAAAAAACTACGTTCGTCTGATAAATACTTTCTTTTAGAAGTGGAACTCTTTACTGGGCGTCATCACCAAATTAGATGTCAATTATCAAATGTTGGCTCTATTATTAAAGGTGATCTAAAATATGGAGCGAAAAGATCGAATGAAAATGGCTCTATTTACCTTCATGCTAGAAAATTAACATTAACACATCCAACCACGAAAGAGTTATTAACTTTTACAGCTCCTGTTCCAAAGGATAATTTGTGGATTTTTTTTGAAAAATAAGTATGCCCCCTATTTTTTAGGGGGTAGTATCAATAAAAATCCATTTTTTATTAACAACGTGTAATATATTGTAGGGTCTTTTTGTATTTTTGTAAAAAAAAACAAATTATGAGCTCCATGAGACAAAAGGCCTATATCGAAGCATTAGGTCGAACGCCCCTCCAAGTTGATTTTCCTAGAAAACTTTCAGAGGTTTTTGCAGAAAATGTTTTCCATCAAGAAGTGATGAGAGAATATTTACCAGAAGACGCTTTTAAATCGATGATAGAGTGTGTACAAAATGGGCAACGACTCGATAGAAATATCGCTGATCAAATTGCATCAGCGATGAAAGATTGGGCGATAACGAAAGGCGCAACTCATTATACGCATTGGTTTCAGCCTCTATCTGGAACAACAGCAGAGAAACATGACGCTTTCTTTAAACCAGTTGGACCAGGAAGAGCTATTGAACGTTTTAGTGGTGATTTATTGGTACAACAGGAATCGGATGCTTCTTCTTTTCCAAACGGAGGTATAAGGAATACATTCGAAGCGCGTGGATATACAGCTTGGGATCCATCTTCACCTACTTTTGTGATTGGAAAAACATTGTGTATCCCAACTATCTTTGTCTCTTACACAGGAGAGGCTTTAGATTTTAAATTGCCTTTATTGAAAGCTTTGGGAGCGATTGACCAAGCTGCTGTAGATGTTTGTCAATACTTTGATAAAAATGTCACCAAAGTTATAGCGACATTAGGTTGGGAACAAGAATATTTCTTGATTGATGAAGCTTTATATACTGCAAGACCTGATATTATGATGACGGGACGTGCTTTAGTAGGTTCTGCTCCTGCAAAAGGACAACAATTAGAAGATCATTATTTTGGTTCTATTCCGAGAAGGGTAACGGCTTTTATGCGTGAATTTGAATATGAAGCAATTCGTTTAGGTATTCCAGTTTCGACAAGACATAATGAAGTAGCACCAAATCAATTTGAATGTGCTCCTATTTTTGAAGAATGTAATCTTGCCAATGATCATAACTTACTGTTGATGGATTTGATGGAGAAGATTGCCATTAAACATCATTTTAGAGTGTTGTTACATGAGAAACCCTTCTCAGGTGTGAACGGATCAGGAAAGCATAATAATTGGTCTTTATCTACAAATACAGGTGTTAACTTATTGGCACCGGGTAAAAATCCAAAATCAAATCTACAATTTTTAACATTTTTCGTTAATACAATTAAAGCGATTCACGATAATGCAGATTTATTAAGAGCATCAATTGCTTCGGCTTCAAATGATTATCGATTAGGCGCTAACGAGGCGCCTCCTGCGATTATTTCCATGTTTTTAGGTTCTTATCTTTCTTCCGTATTAGATAGTTTAGAAGAGAGTATTAAGAAAGGTAAAATGACGCCAGAAGATAAAACAGCGTTAAAGTTAGATATAGGTAAAATACCAGAAATAATTTTTGACAATACAGATAGAAATAGAACATCACCTTTTGCTTTTACTGGAAATAAATTTGAATATAGAGCGGTGGGATCAACCGCCAATTGTGGAAAACCAATGACTATGTTGAATACTATCGTTGCGCACCAGTTAAAGAAATTTAAAGTAAACGTAGATGCTCGAATTGAAAAAGGTAATTCGAAAGATGAAGCGATATTTAAAGAGATTAAGCAGCTAATTAAAGACTCCAAACAAATCCGCTTTGAAGGAAATGGATATGGTGATGAATGGGTGAAAGAGGCAGAGAAAAGAGGATTAAGTAATTTAAAGGATACGCCAAGTGCTCTTTCAGTTTGGGATAGAAAAGAAGTAATTGAGCTTTTTGAAGAGATGAAAGTCTTGACAAAGAGGGAAATTGAAGCGCGTCAGGAAGTGGAATATGAAAATTATGTGTATTGCGTTCAAATTGAAGCCAGAGTATTGGAGGATTTAGTGAATAACAAAATTATTCCGTCGGTGATTGATTATCAGAATAAGTTAATAGAGAATGTTCGAGGTATGAAAGAAGTATTTCCGGATAATTTTGAAAAGGTGGCCGATACGCAACATAAATTACTTCAAAAAATATCCATTCATCTTAATAAAATGAAGGGATATAGTGATGAGATGTTGGTTCAACGAAAAGCAGCTAACAAAATAGAGCAAATGGATAAAAGAGCTCAAGTATATTGTGATAACGTGAAAGCGTACTTCAGTGATATTCGCTACCATGCGGATAAATTAGAATTGCTAGTGTCAGATGATTTATGGCCTTTACCAAAATTTAGAGAAATATTATTCACTAAATAAGAAAAAGCGCCATTCATTTGAATGGCGCTTTTGATTTGTGCTTACTAGGAAGTATTAATTTTATCAATAAATTTGATTTAAGGTGGTTTGGCTATAATTAATATCTTAAATTTGTCCAGAATTTAATTTAAAAAGGATGGCGCTTAATATTATAAAATATCTACTTCCAAAGGACAAAATTTTTTATACATTATTTGAAAACGCAAGTTTAAATAATGAACGAATTGCAGCTAAGTTAATAGAGTTGGTAAATGAAGTTGACTTCTCCAAAAGAACATTACTTGTGAAAGAAATGAAGGATATTGAACATCAAAACGATGACATTACCCATTTGATATTCACGGAATTAAGTAAGAGTTTTATTACGCCATTTGACCGTGAAGATATTCACAGTTTAGCATTAGCATTGGATGATATTTGTGATCATATTTATGATGCTGCAAAAAAAATAACAACCTATAAGGTTGACCCATACGATGAGGGTATACGTCAATTGGCAGATGTTATTTATGTTGCTGTTCTTGCTGTTAATAAAGCGGTATTAGAACTTCGAAATTTGAAAAACACACAAAAAATTGTTGCGTGTATTATAAAGATTAACAGTGCTGAGAATCAGGCTGATGATATATTTGATGCAAATATTGAGCGTTTATTTGATAAGGAAGATGACGTGAAGACAGTCATTAAGTTTCGTGAAATATATCAGACGTTGGAAAATGCAACGGATATGTGTGAAGATGTAGGAGATGTTATTGAATCAATAGTAGTTAAATACGCCTAATTTTTTAAGATGCTTACATTATTAATCGTAATAATTGTTATTGCTTTATTATTTGACCTTATTAATGGATTCCATGATGCGGCAAATTCTATAGCAACAGTTGTCTCTACTAACGTACTAACTCCATTTCAAGCAGTTGTTTGGGCAGCATTTTTTAATGTCGTCGCTTACTGGGTTTTTGATATGAGTGTTGGTAATACTGTTGCAAAAACGGTAGATAATAATGCTATTAATCTTTGGGTTATTCTTGCTGGTTTACTTGCTGCCACCTTCTGGAATTTACTGACATGGTGGTTAGGAATACCATCTAGTTCGTCTCATACTTTAATTGGTGGTTTTGCAGGAGCTGCAGTTGCACATGCTGGTTTTGATGTGGTTCAATCCAGCGAGATGTTTAAAATCATCGCTTTCATCTTCTTAGCACCATTAATTGGTGGGGTTATCGCTTTCATCTTTACACTAATGATGTTGCAGCGGAATTTCTGGAAGAAAATATTTTGGTGGTTACTAGCTAGTGCTGTAATTACCTATTCTATGATGTATGCTATTGAATACATGGATATGAAGCCAATTATGATGTATATTGTTATTGCTGTATATGTCTTATTTACATTATCCTTTATGTATTATGAGTTTGTTCATGGAAAACGTAAGACATACAATAAAGAATCTTTCATGTATAAGAAGCTTCAGTTGGTTTCTTCTGCTGCTTTCTCACTTGGACATGGTGGCGCAGATTCACAAAAAGTAATGGGTATTATTTGTGCAGCACTGATTGTCTTTGGTAATGCTTATAGAGATGGGAAAGTGAAGGAAGAAGTACCTGATTACCTTAAGATTTCTGAAGTTATGCAAGTAGAATTTCGTGAGAATTCTGGAAAATTAAGAAAACTTAAGCCTGAGTACGCAGATGGAAGTCACGTTCACGTTTATACAAAAGAAGATACTATTTTTAACTCTGATGATAATGTATGGATTTATTCCAATAGACATTTAAACCCAGAATACTATAGCAAATTGGATCAAGGATTTACTTCTCAATTTGTAGGAGCCGAGTTAAGACAAGGAGCAGTGATTCAAACAAAAATTTATCACGAGATAATGCCAGGGTGGATCGCTTTCTCTTGTTATTTAATGATAGGTATTGGAACCTTATTTGGTGGTTGGAAAATTGTCAAAACAATGGGTACTAAGATTACGAAGGTAAATCCGTTAGAAGGTGTTTGTGCTGAAATGTCTGGAGCCTTGACGTTATTTACGGTATCTCAAATGGGGGTTCCTGTATCTACTACGCATACCATAACGGGTGCAATCATTGGTGTAGGGGCGACAAAACGACTTTCCGCCGTTCGTTGGGGAATTACCATTAATTTATTATGGGCATGGATATTAACAATACCAGTGAGTGCTGCAATAGCTGCGATTATATACCAATTGATTAAATTGTTTAATCAGTAAAGGTGTCATTTCAATCAATTGAAGATGAAATCTTTTTTTAAATCGGGTATATATTCTTAAATTTGAGTGTTAGTTTATTTTTACAAAGTGATGGAGGTTTATTTAAATTCATTATTTTAGCGAGATAATTAAGTTGAATATTAAAATAGGTGGATATGAAATTATATTTTTACGTACTAGTATCATTTATACTATTGGGATTCGTTCCAAAATCTTGGGCTCAAGAAGGCCATTTCCAGTGTGGACAAGATACTTATATGAAACAATTGTGGGCAGATAATCCACAGTTAAAAGAAGATTACAAACAATTATTCGAGAACGCCAAGCAAGTTGATAACGATGGTTTCCAATCTAAAACTACTTTTGTAATTCCAGTTGTTTTTCATATCATTCATGAATATGGAGCTGAAAACATTTCTGACGCACAAGTGTATGACCAAATGGATGTTCTTAACCGTGATTACGCAATGCTGAATGCAGACCTTTCACAAGCAGTTGCTGGTTTCGACACTCTTGCTGGAAATCCTAATATTCAATTTAAATTAGCGGCGATTGACCCTTGGGGAAATTGTACTAATGGTATTGACCGTATCTACTCTCATTTAACAAATGACGCAGATGATTATTCAAAGTTAAATCAATGGCCAAGATCTCGTTACTTGAATGTTTGGGTGGTTAGAACAATTGGAAAATCAGGAGCAGCAGGATATGCTTATTATCCAGTAGCTACTGATGGTGGAATGTTCTTTGCTGACGGAATCATTCTTCTTTCTCAATATATCGGAAGAGTCGGTTCAGGAAATGAATTTAGATCAAGAGCATTGACTCACGAAATTGGGCATTATTTAGCTTTACCGCATGTTTGGGGAGACAATAATGATGCTGCAGTAGTATGTGGTGATGATGGAATTGAAGATACGCCAGTTACAAAGGGATATTTGACTTGTCCAACACCTAGTCAAGCAATGAATTGTGTTGATTCAATTGTTGAGAATTATCAAAATTATATGGATTATTCTTATTGCTCTATAATGTTTACTAAAGGACAAGTGAATATTATGAGGAATGTTTTACAAGGTGAGTCAGGTAACAGAAATATGCTTGTAAGCGATTCTATTCATCATTTGACGGGTATTGATTTAGTGACTGTTCCTCAGTGTGCTCCAGTAGCAGAGTTTTCAATTGATAATCCTACAGTATGCGTAGGAGGAAGTGTTAAATTTAAAGATCAATCTTGGAATTCTGTTGTTGATAATAGAGAATGGAGTTTTCAAGATGCTGATATCACAACATCAACAAGTGCTATGCCAACAGTAGTTTTCAATTCTTCTGGATGGAAAAAAGTAACATTGACTGTTTCAAATGCAGCTGGTGGAGATACAAAAACAATTGATAAAGCAATCTATGTTTATCCTGCTTGGTCTAATGTAGATGGACCTAAACAAGAAGATTTTGAAACAAGTACAGCAAATTGGTTTACTGCAATTAACCCAGAGCTAGAATCCCCAGGATTTGAATTAGTATGGAATAAGGGAGTGAATAATTCTACTTGTTATGCTTTAATCAACTACAAGAAGATTACTAATTCTATTCAGTATTCTAACGATTATTTTTATAATTTAAGAAAGGGTGGTTCAAAAGATTACTTGTACACACCAACTTATGATTTGAGATACACATCAGGTGCTGAATTGACATTTGATTATGCATACGCTTCTGAGGCTTTTGAAGAAACAGATATTACAGAGGTGTTAGAATTACAATCTTCTACTGACTGTGGAAAGAATTGGATTCCTAGGAAAACATTGAAGAAAGTAGATTTGTTAACAGGAGGAAATTCTTCTGATATCAATTTCGAACCAAACTCTTCTCAGTGGAAAAACGTTTCAGTGTCGATTCCTGCAGCACTTCAAAAAGCAAATGTATTATTCCGTTTCGCTTTTACAGCTTCTGATTTGTCAAACAACTTATACATTGACAATGTGAATATTAATGGTACATTGATGACAAGTGATGAAGAGTTCTCAGCATTACAATTTAATGTGTATCCAAATCCATCAATAGCTGGAGAAGAAATTGTTGTAGAGTATGTTGCAAATGATAAAGAGGTAACGTTAGAATTATTAGACTTGTCAGGAAAACTTATTTCAACAGAAGTTATTTCTTCAAAGAATACAAACGTAACTCATAAAATGAATACGACTTCTAATTTAACTGCAGGTGTTTATCTTGTTAAGATTTCTCAAGGTGCTAATCAGTTAGTGAAAAAAGTAGTGATTTTATAATAGCAATATTTAATTTTAAAAAGGGAAGTCTTTATCTACTTCCCTTTTTTTTGTGAAATAAATTCGTCAATAACTAGCTATATCTCAAAAAAAATGTCAATTTTGTATAAACGCAATTTAATATATTATGAAATATAATTTTGGTGCTGGGCCGTGTATTTTACCACAAGAAGTTTTAAAAGAAGCTGCAGCTGCAGTGTTAGATTTCAACGGATTATCAATTTTAGAAGTATCACATAGAAGCAAGGATTACCAAGCTGTAATGGACGAAGCATTAGACTTAGTGAGAAAAGCGTTAAACGTTCCTAGTGGATATTCTGTGATTTTTCTTCAAGGAGGTGCAACCTTAGGCTTTACCATATCTGCTTTGACAATGATGCGAAATAACAAAAAAGCATCATATATTAATACAGGTACGTGGGCTTCGAAGGCAATAAATGAAGCTCAAAAACTCGGAATTGATGTAAATGTTCTTGCTAGTTCTGAAGAAAAAGGATTCTCTTATATTCCTAAAACGTATGAAATTCCTTCCGATAGCGATTATTTACACTATACATCTAATAACACTATTTACGGGACACAGTTTCAGGAAGTACCTAAAACCAATTTACCATTAGTATGTGATATGTCTTCGGATATTCTTTCAAAGGAAGTGAATATATCAGAATATGATTTTATTTATGCTGGTGCACAAAAGAATCTAGGCCCTGCGGGAGCAACATTATATATCGTGAAAGATGAAGTGCTTGGAAAATCAACTGCTCCGTTTATACCGACTTATTTTGATTTAAAGAAACACGCTGATGCAGGGTCGATGATGAATACACCTCCTGTTTTTTCCGTATATGTTGCGATGTTGAACTTGAGAAATTTATTAGCTAATGGTGGAGTAGTTGCTAAGGAAATAGAAAACAATGCAAAAGCTGCACTACTTTATAATGAAATAGATGCCAATCCTTTATTTATTGGTTCTGCTGCCATAGAAGATCGATCTAAGATGAATGTTTCGTTTAAATTAGTGGATGAGTCTAAGAAAGAAGCTTTTGATAAACTATGGAATGATGCTGGAATTATTGGTATAAAAGGACACCGTTCAACAGGTGGATATCGTGCGTCATTATATAATGCATTGCCCTTGTCAAGTGTACAAGTTTTGGTGGATGTGATGAAAGAATTCACAAAAAAGAATGGATAAGATGAAGATATTAGCAAATGACGGAATTTCTGAAGCAGGAAAACAACTTTTAACTGCAGCAGGTTTTAATGTTATAACAGATACAGTAGCACAAGATCAACTCGTTTCCTATATCAATCAAGAGAATGTGGAAGTACTGATTGTAAGAAGCGCTACAAAAGTTAGAAAAGAAACGATAGATGCTTGCCCGGGTTTAAAAATGGTCGCTCGTGGTGGTGTTGGAATGGACAATATTGATGTTGAATATGGTCGTTCTAAAGGTTTAAAAGTGGTGAATACACCCGCTTCATCTTCTCAATCTGTGGCTGAATTAGTGATGGGGCACTTATTTGCTTCTGCACGATTTTTAAGAGACTCCTATAAAAATATGGAGTCAGGAGATTTTGCCGTTCTGAAGAAGAAATATGGTAAAGGAACCGAGTTAAGAGGAAAAACATTACTCATTGTTGGTTTTGGTAGAATTGGACAAAGTTTAGCATCTTACGCTTTAGGTTGTGGAATGGACGTAATCGCGGTTGATTTTACGGTGTATACTGTTAATGTGAAAGTTCAAATTGGGATCACTATGGAAGTAGAAGTTCCCATTACAACCGTTACTGATTTGAATACCGTCTTACCAAAAGTAGATTTTATTTCTTTACACATTCCCAAGCAAGATGATGGAAGTGCTGTTATTTCCGTGAAAGAAATGGAGTTGATGAAACCAACGGCAATAATTGTAAATGCCGCAAGAGGAGGAGTCGTTAACGAAGATGATTTGTTGGAAGCATTAAATACTGGAAAATTAGCAGGTGCAGCAATTGATGTTTTTGAAAATGAACCAACACCTAAAAAAGAATTATTATCTCATCCAAAAATAGCGACAACACCACATATTGGTGCAGCAACAGTGGAGGCACAAGATAGAATAGGAGAGGAGTTGGCCAGTATTGTAATAGCTGCTTTCGGAAAGTAATTAAACTATTCTGAATATCGAGTGGGCAATTGTCCACTTTTTTTATATCCATTAGAACCTATAGAATAATGATAGTGAGTTCGTATATTTACATCCAAGAAATGAATGTTTGAATTATGTCAGAGATTAAACCTTTTAAAGCGATTAGACCAGCGAGAGATAAAGCACATCTGGTAGCTACAAGACCATTAGCATCATATAAACCAAATGTTTTAAAAGCGAAGATGGAGTCTAATCCATATACGTTTATTCATATCATCCACCCGGACTATTCTGAAGGAGTGAAGACTAAACCTAACTCTCAACAGCGTTTTAAGTTAGTGCGTAAGAAATTTGATGAATTTAAGAAAGATCAGATTTTAATTAAAGACGAAGAAGAAAGTCTTTACCTATACAAGCAATCACATGATGGATATGAATTCCTTGGCATTATTGGCGGAGCGAGTATTGAAGAGTATAATCAAGGGAAAATAAAAAAACACGAGGCGACATTGACTTCTCGAGAGGAGATGTTTACCAATTATTTAAATGTCGTTGGTTTTAATGCGGAGCCTGTTTTGTTATTTCACCCCAAAAACGTTCAGTTAGAAAATCTGTATCTTGAGATTGTAGAGCGAAGATCAGAATATGAATTTTCAACCACTGATAAAGTAAAACATGAGCTTTGGATACTTGGAAAAGAGGATATTCTTAAAGTCCAATCCTATTTCAGCACATTCAAAGCAACATATATTGCTGATGGACATCACCGTTCGGCTTCTTCTGAGCGATTAAGTCATCTAGTAGAAGATCAATACAAGAACAAAGATTATTTCTTAGCTTTTTTTATTGATGAATCGAATATGCGTATTTTAGAGTTCAATCGTTTGGTGAAGAAAGTGAAAATGACTTCAGAAGATTTTTTACATGAAATTTCAGCTTTTTTTGACGTAAAAAAATTGGACCATGCCATTGCTCCAGCAACCCAACATGAAATGGCAATGAACTTGCGAGGCGATTGGTATTTGATACAATGTAAAGCACATATTATTGATGAATCTTCGCCTGTGGCAAGTTTAGATACTGAAATTTTAACGCGTTATGTGCTTGATCCTATTCTAGGAATAAAAGACTTAAAAACGGATACGAATATTAAGTTTGTGAGTGGTAACTTGGGAATTGAAAGTGTAGAACGTTCCATTCTGAAGAAAGAAGCGGAATTAGGTTTTATTCTTCATTCATTAACAGTCGAACAAATTCGTCGAGTAGCAGACAACGAAATGATTATGCCTCCTAAATCAACGTGGGTAGAACCAAAACTAAGAAGTGGATTAACGATTTATTGTATCCGTGAATGATAAAAGACAATTTAACGCAAGTAAGAGACAATATTCCTGAAGGGGTAAAATTGGTAGCTGTCAGTAAGAATAATCCAGTGGAAAGTGTATTAGAAGCCTATTCAGTAGGTCAAAAGGTTTTTGGTGAAAACAGAGTGCAAGAACTCCTTCCGAAACACGAAGCATTACCTAAAGATATTGAATGGCATTTAATTGGACATCTACAAAGGAACAAGGTAAAATTCATTGCATCTTTTGTTTCGGTGATTCATTCAATTGATTCATTCAAATTGTTAAAAGAAGTAAACTCTGAAGCAAAAAGGAATAACCGAGTGATAGATGTGCTGTTACAATTTCATGTAGCACAAGAAGAAACGAAGTATGGATTATCTTTAGAAGATGCAGTTGCTATTTTAGAAGATCCGTCTTTCCAGGAAATGAAGAATATTCGCGTCATAGGTATCATGGGAATGGCCTCTTTTGTAGAAGATGAAAATCAGATACGTCAGGAATTTAAGAAATTGAAATTAATTTTCGATAAAATGAAGATGAATTACTTTCCAACTGTAAGTTCTTTTAAAGAGCTGTCAATGGGTATGAGCTCTGATTATCAGCTAGCTATTGAAGAGGGAAGTACAATAGTTCGAGTAGGAAGTAAAATATTTCAATAATTTTTTAAAATAACGCTTGCTGGTATTAAATATATATCTATATTTGTCACCGCTTACGAGCGATACAATTTCGAGTCTAGCTTTTGCTAGAGACTGAAAAGTTAGAAAATTGGTTTGGTAGTTCAGTTGGTTAGAATACATGCCTGTCACGCATGGGGTCGCGGGTTCGAGTCCCGTCCAGACCGCTAAGGCGCACTTTACAGTGCGCCTTTGTTCGTCAAACACCTCTATTTATCTCATTCTTTTAAAAAATGACGAATAGAAAATAACACTGATTAACCATTTATGTACACCACTTTGTACACCACTTTTTAAAATAGATCAATATGTTTACCAAAATAACTTTCAATAGACGAAATAAACTTTCTAAAAATGGTACTGGCATCATTGACATCAAAATATACATTGATAGAAAGAAACGCTCTTACCGTTCAACTGGCATATCAATTTTGCCATTGTACTGGGATAATAGAAACGAAAAGATTAAGGCAACGCATCCAGACTATTTACAGATAATCGAAAAAATACAAAAACTGCAGCAGGAAATTGAAACATCTATTTTGGAAGGAGGTTTAAATTCTGCGATTGATTTGACAAAGGGAAAGGTGTATTTCTATGACTTCTTTGAAAATTATGTAATGAAAGTCTCGAATAACGACCTTTCAAAATCGACACAATCGGTTTATAAACGTACCTTGTTATATCTCAAAGAGTACCATAACGAGGACTTTCTAATCACTAAAATAGATGTGAAGTTTATCCAGGGTTTTGAATTGTTCCTTTCGACCAAAAAGAAACTCGCAAATAATGGACGTAGTGCGCTACTTTGCAAGGTAAAGAAGGTTCTCAAAATTGCCGTTATGAATGATATTATCAATTACTCTGAAAATCCGTTTAATCGTGGGTTTAAATTCCATGAGATACCGCCTGAACATAAGAGTTTAACGCTTTCAGAACTTCGTAAAATAGAATCTTTGGATATTACTGGATATCCAGAATTAACCAGGACAAAAAATATGTTTCTTTTCGCTTGTTATACTGGGTTGAGATATAGTGATCTATCTGTTTTAACGAGTGAGAATTTCGAGGTGCTAAATGATGGACGTATTCGACTGTCCTACATTCCACAAAAGACCAGGCACCAAAGTAATAAAACCATCTCCTGGATCATCTCCGATTTTTGGAACGGTAAAGTGCATGATATGGTTACTAATTATTTGCATGAAGATGAAAACTGGGTGAGTTTACCGATTGAACAACGTCGGTTTTTTAATTTTAGTAACGCATATTACAACCGATCACTAAAACGGCTCCAGGCACTTGCCGGAATAAAAGAGAATCTTACTTCACACCTTGCACGCCATACGTGTATTACTTTACTGGTGAATGATTACGCTTTACCGGTTGAAAAGGCACAATTGATTGCTGGCCATAGTAAGATAGAAATGACAATGCGCTATTTGAAAAATACGGAAAAAGCGTTGAGCGATGCAGCTAAAAATATTAATTGGAATATTTAAGCATAAAAAAAGCGGACAAATTTGTCCGCTTTTTTCATTGTTAATTTTTTTAGTCTA
>CAZDAR010000021.1:0-39958 GCA_964503665.1 uncultured Flavobacteriales bacterium | reverse complement strand
TCAAGACATTCAGAATCAAATTACTTTATTTCTTGTTTTTATCGGACAGTAGTGAGGATAAATATCATTATTTCATTAACTATTCTTGTTTAGCGATAATTATCTACTTAAACAAATAATAAATATTTAAAAAAAACTCACTAAAATTTGATTGAAAAATGAAGTACATCCTTTTTAAATCAAGTGACTGCTAGATAAAAGTCTTACTTTTTCTTGCTTTTTCTTGCCACATTTGTCGCATCTTTAGCAATTTTATCCACATCAATTTCTAACCCTTCTTCTTGGGTTACTAATTCACCATTCGGATTGAAGATTGTTATGATGTTAGAATGTGAAAAATCTATCGGTGATATTTTTTTGTATTTCACTGCAAGAACATTTGCAAATACCTGTGTTTCATCTTCATTCGAAGTTAGGAACGTCCATTGTGGTCCATCCATCGCATTATCTTTTGCGAATTTTTTCAAACGTTCAGGTGTATCAACCTCTGGGTCAATAGAAACTAATACGAAATCAATATCTCCAGCGTCTTTACTATCAATTTTTGATTCAATTTGCTTCATTTTCCCCACCAAAATAGGACAAGCCGTTTTACAAGAGGTATAAATCATTACTAGTACTAACGTTTTACCTTTTAAATCCTTCAATTTTAGCGATTCATTGTTTTGGTTTTTCCATTCAGTTGTTAAATGGAAAATAGAATCATCCGGAAGTTGACTCATCTCTTTTTCTTTAGTATTACAAGACACTAATAAAAAAGTTGATAATAGGAAGTACGTTAAAAATTTCATGTTCTTTAATTTAATCAGTAATGGTGTCTTTTGCACATCTAAATCCAAGGTTTGATATATTGTATTTTGCCTTAATTGAAGTACGCATAGAAAACCGCATGAAGGCAGCATAATTCATTATGTCGGTTACATTGGCGGCACCAGCAGCGCAAAATAAATTTTCGCTTGACTCTCCATCTCGAGAATCTCCCATTGCTAGTATGGAATTAAAATCATCTGTCCATTCCCAAACAAGGTCGAACATATTATAAACACCCCAGTAATTAGGTGGGCTTTTCTTTACAGGATTGAATTGACGATCTTTTTGAAGATACAAATCAATAATGGCGTTTGAATAGGCTTTCTTACTTCGAGCATTAGAAGTGTCTTTGTCGGCCATTGCAACAAATTCCCATTCATCTAAAGTCGGTAGTCTTTTACCAGCGCTTCTGGCAAAAGCTTTCGCAGCATACCACGAAACATTTGTTATAGGAGCATCTGGGTTTGCATCTATTGGTAATTCTAAGTCTGACGGCCATTTGTTTAGATAGGCAGTATCAGCAAAAAGAGATTTGATTTTGGATTTCCTCCATTGAGGATTTATAGTTACAAATTCTAAAAACTCTCGATTGGTCACTTGTCGTTCGTCTATTAAAAAAGGCTGAACAACAACCAAAGGAGAATCAATTGAACCATAAAATGGCATATACTCCCCTCCGGGAATATATGCCATTTTAACAGTTGTCTTTATGGGACTTAAAACGGTGGATAATTCATTATCTTGGATAGAATTACTTCCATCTTCAGCATGCATACAAGATTGGAACAATCCAACTAATGTAGCAATGAAAAAATACCCTATTGTTCTAAATGACACCATTCTAGTTCTATTATTTTACTTTGTTGAATACTTTCGCATTGTCAGGACCAGTAACTTTTAATTTACCGATTGCTCCTTTGTTGAATGCTCTAGAAAGTGAGTGGTCAACGATTACATATTCTCCTGGCACTTCTACTTTAAACTCAACGATAACTGCACCTCCAGCTGGAATAAGTGTTGTTTGAACGTTATGATTTACAGTTGTACCACCTTCAACATAAACATTGTCAAAAATTTCGCCAATCACGTGGAAAGAAGATAATAAGTTAGGTCCACCATTTCCTACGTATAAACGAACTGTCTCGCCAACTTTTGCTTCAATCATTTTCTTACCAAGTAATGATCCTTTAGATCCGTTGAATAAAACGTAGTCTGGTTGTTCTGCTACTGCTTTATCGTTGTCGAATTCTAACAATCCTTCTTTTACTTCAGACGGTTTTGTGTAGAAATCTCCTTGCATGATGTAGTATTCTCTATCTACAGGCTTTAATCCTCCAGCAGGTTCAACTAAAATAAGACCATACATTCCATTACCAATATGCATTGGCACAGGAGGTGCAGCACAGTGATAAACATACAATCCTGGATTCAATGCTTTAAAATTCAACACTGCCTCTTGCCCTGGAGCAGCAGTTGTTGCAGCAGCACCACCACCTGGTCCTGTAACAGCATGTAGGTCAATATTGTGAGGTAAAACACTGTTAGCAGCATTTTTCAAACGTAATTCAACCTCGTCCCCTTCTCTTACACGAATAAAACTTCCTGGCACAGTGTTGTTAAATGTCCAGAATGTATAGTTGATACCATCAGCGATAATTCCTTCAATTTCAGTTGTTTCAAGATTTACTATTAGTTTTTTTGGTCCTCTATCTCCCACTGGAGCAGGAACATGAGGCGCACCTGTTATTTCTGCTACTTCCGCTTTTCCACTTACAACCATGTCTATTGCAGGAGTCTTGTTCTCCGACTGCTCTCCGCTAGAGTTGCAACTTGTAAGTGCAAAAACCATACTCATAGCCGATGCACCTAAGATTAATTTTTTCATTTTCATGACTTTTAAATTTATGTTACTACTTATTTTATTTATTATTACTTACTTTTTATATTCAAATAATGTTGGTGTAATATTCAATGACACCCAAGCCCATTGTTGATAAACCATACCATTTGGAACTCCTTTTAAAAACTTTACTGTAGGTGTTGCCAAATAGAATGAATAGCCTCCAGTTAATCTCGCAAATTTATTAATTTTATAAGACACTGTCAAATCCATTTCCTGCCCTAAATTACTATTATATTTTTGATTCAGGTTAATAACCTTATTAGGTGTAACGAATTGATGTAATACTATACCTAAAGAGAAGTTTTTCTTTGCCTTAAAATTGACTTTTAAATAGCTGTCAGAAATCCCTACGTTTCTGTGTGTATTACCCGCATAATAGTAATCCATGAATCCATAAAACTTATGCCCTGTTTGAAAATAAGGATTGAAAGCGGTATTTCTACTTTGAGCAACACCAATATCGTTTCCACTAATCAAGTCACTCCCAATGCCAATAGTCCACTGATCGGAGATTTGATAGCCAATATTAGCTGTTGCTGTGTAGGCTTCTGTCGTTGCTCCAGCGATATTCTTCCCCCCTTGAAAATAAGCTGCTACTTGTGCATTGATTTTTTTACCACCAAAGAAATAGTTGACACCGTATGTTTGAGAATAATATTCAGGTGTTATGGTATTGGTAATTGTCGCTTGTTGAAATCCTAAGTTAGAAACAAGTGCGGTAATTTTTGATTTTTCACCGAGCGGAAATTTCGCCCATATAGTCTGCATCCATTTATGAGGAAAAGCATCGGTTGTTGCGTAATCATATCCAGAAGGATTACTTGTGTTATTGCTATATAATGTTTTGTAGTTCTGATTGTAAGCAAAGAACCCTTGAACTTCAAATTTATTTTTAGTAAACGCTACAGAAACAGCATCGTGTGCTCTTCCACCTTGTGCCCAATCCAATTCTCCAAAGAAACGTTCATCATCTAAAGAGATAACTTGGCGACCAATCTTAGTAGACCATGATGGTGATATGCGTAATTTTGCCCATGATTCAAATAATGAGAATTTATTCCCTACGTTTTCTGCTCCTTGAACCATATTCGCTTGTCCCCAAACACTCACTACTTGTGGAGAAATTTTTACGGTTAATAAGTTCTTGAATGAATAATTCATATTTATACGCAATCTATCACTCACAAGAGCAGCAACTCGCTCATTACTCGCTAATGGGCGAAAAGCACCATCTCTAATTTCCAATTTCGGTCGAAAATTAAGTGATAATGAAAATGTGTTTTCAATTGAATCTTTTTCTTGAGCGCTAGTATTATTAATAGGAGCGATTGAAAGTGCTATCACTGATAGAGTAATGCTTTTCCATGTTATTTTAAATCGTCTCATAACTATTGTTTTTAATTATAGTACAAATTAAAGACCTTTTTGTCTTAAAAAACATGATTTTAATCAGTTTTAAATATGTTTTTCATCAGTTGGCCGTAAAAATAGTAAGAACAATGGTAAAGTAATGAGTTATTACATATGAATTTTCAATTCATAATTAAGAATCCTTCATTTTTGAAATGAGTTGTTGTATATAATTAGATGTTATTTCGTTTTCTTTGATTTAATGTCAATAAGATGATTCCATAAATTTTAGTCTATCAAAATCGATTTTCACAAAGGACTGGAATTGAGATTCATACAATATATTTTATTGTTTAAATGAATAATTTCTTAATTTACTTGTTTATTATTTAGAATTATTCTAAATTGCAGCAAAATAATTAGCAAAACGTTATATACTTATGAAGGTTGGCAATTACCATTATATGTAACTATATTTGCAAAAAAATTGAGCAGTTATGGCAATCATTATAACAGACGAATGTATTAATTGTGGAGCTTGTGAGCCAGAATGTCCAAATAATGCCATTTATGAAGGTGGTGCAGATTGGAGATATGCTGACGGTACGTCACTAACAGGATCTGTTACAACTCCTGATGGTAGAACGGTGGACGCAGATGAAGTACACGATGCAATCGATATGGATATTTATTATATTGTTCCAGATAAATGTACAGAATGTGTTGGTTTTCACGACGAACCACAATGTGCTGCCGTTTGCCCTGTTGACTGTTGTGTAGATGATCCAAATTATAGAGAAACAGAAGAGCAATTGTTGGCGAAGAAAGATTTCATGCACCTCTGATTTTTCCGTTTAATTTTCGTCTTCATAAAAACGGTCGTCAAATCCTACTAAATAGAGTTTCGTTTTTGCTCGTGTAAAAGCAGTATACAACCATCTATTAAAGCTTTCATCACTGAATTCGCCTAAGATATATCCGTGATCAACAAAAACAGATTCCCATTGTCCACCTTGTGATTTGTGACACGTAACAGCATAAGCAAACTTCACTTGTAAGGCATTAAAATAAGGGTTTTTCATGATTTTTTCATACCTTTTTTGCTTATTCCGTTCATCCATATAATCTTCTTCGATGGCAAAAAACAATTCCTTTTGTTGATTTCGGTTCAATGAAGGTTGATCGTTATGTAAAATATCTAACATCAAAAGCACCTCAATCTCCCCTATTTCTTCATAATCAACAAAAAAGACGGTGGCCCAAACAAATTGATGCCCATATAAATTTTCTCTTTTTCCAACTTTGATAATTTTCAAAGTTTCTCCATTAGCGATAAACCCCATGACAGATTGTTCTTCTATCCAGAAGTAATTATTTTTCACCACCATTAAAGAATCATTCTTACACAAATCTTCTTCATACCACAAAATTCGATTGCGAATCTGTCCGTTATAATACAGTGCTTTCTTATTCGATTTAGTAATGAAAATCGTTTCTTGAATGCCGTAATTATTATATGCTTTTTCCAATTCTTCCTGCAATTCAGCGCCTGTAATACGAATAACTTCTAGTTTATCAACTGCTAATTTTGGAAAATGGTCTTCATCAAATGCTTGACGAAGTTTGGTCGCATTTGTCAAGATTAATGAATCATGTGCTTGACGTAAAACCTTTGTTAGTTTCGCTTCTAAAAAGGAAATACCAAAGAAATGATTTTGCATATATTCCACATTTAACGCTGGTGAAAAATCACTACCCACAGGTGGAAGTTGTCCTTCATCTCCGATAAAAATTAACTTGTTAGTTGGATTTTGATATACAAATTCCAATAAGTCATCCAAGAGATTACGACTTGAAACATGACCATCATTCTGAATCGAATAATCACCAATCATGGAAGCTTCGTCTACTAAGAAAATACAGTTTTTTCGTAAGTTAGGTGCAAGGGCTAATGTTATCTTGCCTCCTGCTAGCGTTTGCTTTCGATAGATAAACTTATGAATGGTGAATGCTCTGTAATCGGCATTTAATGACAACACTTTCGCAGCTCTTCCTGTTGGAGCCAATAAAACAAATGGTTTACGTACTTCCTTCAGCGCTTTTACAAATGCCCCGATGATGGATGTTTTACCTGTTCCAGCATATCCTGTCAATAATAAACACGGCTTGATATCCTGATTACTTAAGGCAAAATCGGTCAACAATCCTATGAGTTGTTCTTGCTCATCGGTTGGAGAAAATCCTAAACTTTCAGAAATTATATGTTTTATCTCAGAGTGCAAAAACGTTTTATTTCAATAACTTATAACTTGCACTTTCACCATTTTCACCAACTACCTTCAATAAATAAACACCTGAAGGCAAATAACTTACATCTATAGAAGTAGACGGTAAAATTGTTTTAATTAATTCACCCGTAACTGAATAAATACTGATTGACATTAGTTTAGATAAATCTCCATCCACATACAATTGATCATTTACTGGATTTGGGTAAAAAGCGAAAGTTGGCATTACTGAATTCTCTACAGCTGCTACTCCGAGAACTTTATGTTTGTTGAAGAATTTCCATGTTTCATGCGCGATATCAAATTTATTAGCAGTTTGCATATAACCATAATAAGCATGTACGCCTCCATGAACTTTAAACAATTCAACCATCGATTCTCCACTTGGTGTTTTGTATTCCGTATGTGTCAAATATAAACTAGCATTTACATCACCAATCGTACTTGACACTTCAGAGTCGAATGCATTATTCGTGATTTTCCAATCATTCAAAAGCGAATCAACACTAATACCTAATTGAGCGCCAATCGTTCCAGTAGCTACATAGCCACCCCAAGTTACTACGCTATCCATGTCGCCATGAAAATGTGCAACAGGCATCGTGAAGCCATCATTACATGGAGGGTAAGCAGCAGATCGTGTACCAGATACAGATGCAATTGCGGCTATTTTACTGGTCAGCTCACATGCACAACGTTGTGTCATAAAGCCACCGTTTGAGAAGCCAGTTATATATACTCTATTGTGACTTGTTGAATAATTTGACGCTACCTCATCCATTAAAAAATTAATAAATCCAATATCATTCACATCAGCATTCACACCTTGATTAATAATTGGCAATACCATACCGCTATTAAATACTCCCTCAATTACGCCTATAAAGCTATTAAATGGCAATCCTTGAGGTGCAATCAAAATAATATTTGCTGAGTCAGCGATTGCCGGCCAACTTGAATAGTCAAAATCATTCATTGTTGCTCCTAATCCATGTAGCAACACCACCACTTTAGCATCTGGAGCTAAGTTATTCGGTGTGTAAATTTTATATTCTCTTGCTTTACCGTCAAAATTAATAGTGTAAGGCGTCCATCCAGCGAATGAATAAATAAACGTAAACAATGAGAGGAAGAGTAGTATGCTTTTTTTCATATTATTAATTTTTAAGTTATCGGGCTACTAATATAAAAAATAAAAAACCATTCTCATCATTTTAACTTAATCACTCCTTTAAAAGCAACTTGCATTCCAATTAATTCGTCAATTGAATATACCGTATTAATACATACACTCAATGAAAAACGCTATACATCTTAAAATTGCTCTAAAATTTCTAATTATTTCTTTCTTTATTTTCTATTTTCCAACGAATATATTGGCTCAGTACACTGTTAATGGAAATTCCTCCAAAGACGATTGCAATTGTTACACATTAACTCCAGATGCTGGAACTCAACATGGTTCAGTTTGGAATGTCAATAAAATATCACTAAACACTTCATTTGATTATAATTTCACTGTTTTTCTAGGGTATAATGATCCAGGTGCGGATGGTATTGCTTTTGTTCTTCAACCGATTAGCACCAGTGTTGGCTCTACTGGTGGAGGCCTTGGCTATCAGGGAATTACACCTGCTATTGGTGTCACCATTGATACATATCAAAATACAGATGTAGGAGATCCTGTTTACGATCATATCGCAATTCAGAAAAATGGAGATTTAGACCATAATACAGCTAACAATATTGCTGGCCCTGTTCAAGCGCTTTTGAATAGCCCTAATATTGAGGATGGAGCTTTTCATACATTTAGAGTTGTTTGGGATGCGGTCAATAAAAAATTTGATAGTTATCTTGATGGCGATTTAAGAGTGACTGTCAATATCGACTTGGTAAATTCTGTATTCGGTGGAGATCCGATGGTATATTGGGGATTTACAGGAAGCACGGGTGGAGCTCAAAATCTACAACGCTTTTGTACCAAAAACATCGCTTCTTATGCTGTTTTAGACCCTCAAACGTACTGTGATAGTGCGACCGTTGCTTTTTCAGATTCCTCATTATCCTCATCAGGAATTTTAAGTTGGGCGTGGGATTTTGGTGATGGTGCTACCTCAACAGAGCAAAACCCTACTCATCATTATGCGCAAACAGGAAGTTATAACACGACTCTATATGTTATTGGTAACGATGGTTGTAATTCAGATACACTCACAATTCCTATAGATGTTTACCCAAATCCAATAGCTAATTTCTCTTCACTTGATGGTTGTTTAGGTTATACTACCTCTTTTAGCGACCAAAGTACCATTTCTTCGGGATCTATCACTAATTGGGATTGGGATTTCGGCGTTACTCCTACTCAAAATTCATCAAATCAAAATCCAACTTATACCTATACCAATAGCGGAGCTTATTCTACTTCATTAATCACTACTTCTAACAAAGGTTGTAAAGATACGGTAGTAAAAACAGTTAACGTTAATCCATTTCCAGTAGCTGACTTCACTGTGTCAAATACAACCGGTTGTTCTCCTTTTTGTGTTGACTTCATTAATAATTCAACGATTAGTGTTGGAAATATTGCGCAGTGGACATGGAATCTTGGGAATGGTGCAAGTAGTACGGAAGAAACCCCTAATAATTGCTACAATAATACCACAACAGCAGCCAATTCCTATCCTGTTGAATTAATTGTTAAAAGTGATAAGGGCTGTTCAGACACTTTATTAAAGCCAAATTTCATCACCGTCTATCCTCAACCTAAGGCACAATTTACTGCTAATCCTCTAGTGGTCGATTTAAACAATACAGAAATAACTTTCACCAATTCCTCCATCAACGCTACTAGCTATTCATGGGATTTCGATGATGGTTCAGCAACTAGCAACAGTGTCAACGCAACGCATGCTTTTCCTAGTACTGGATCAGGAGAATATCTAGTTATATTAACTGCAAAAAATAGTATCGGATGTATGGATACTGCTTCTGTAAAAATTACCGTTACAGCTCCTGACCCCATTTATGAAGTTCCAAATGTTTTCTCACCCAACGATGATGGTAAAAATGATACTTTTCAATTAATCAACCCGGAAAATATTGCGGAAACAAGTATCACTATTTTTAATCGCTGGGGAAATATTGTTTTTGAAAACATGTCTTTCAATTTCATTTGGGATGGAAAAACGACCATTACAAAAGACAAATGCTCTGCTGGTGTTTACTTTTACAAATTGAAAATTATTGGGTTAAATGGAAAAGAAATGAATGAACAAGGCTACGTACATTTAATTCGATAAATGATTGTGTTATCTAACATATAAATTTGACCGTCAATCATTTATTTTCTTCATTCCCTCTTTGTTTTAATTATCTTTGTCTGCAAGAAAATTAAATTATGAAGACATACAATAAAATAATCATGATTGTTTGGTGGACAATTGCTATTGGTTCAGCTAGTATCATTACATTCATGGGGTTTAAACAAGGGTTTGATAGATGGGCTGAGTACTATGTCTTTACTGCAATGGCCGTATTTATTATAATCGTTCGACTATTCATGATGAAACGTGTCAACAAAAACCTAACAGAAGGATTTGAAAATAAAAAATAATTCTATTTTGAAATTTTTATTTAGCCTTTTACCACTATTATTCACTTCTATTATTTTTGGTCAGTACGTCGTTAAGGGAACTGTCGTGGATGAACATAACCACCCACTTCCAAATGTTGAATTCTACATAAAATATGGTGATAACACACCTTATAAAACAGATGTTGAAGGAGATTTTGAACTGCATTTACAACCGGGCGAATATTACCTTCTTTTCTCCCTTTGGGGATATGAAGATAGAGAGTTTTTCCTACCTGTTACGTATAGTGACCAAACGATTACAGTCCAGCTTACTCCCTCTTTCTCAGACGAAATGGAAGGTATTGTCATTAGTTCAAAAAAAGCAAATGTTGGATGGGAGGTCATGAAAAAAGTAGTCCAAAGAAGAGACACCATCAACCCATGGAATTACGCACACGAGGTACATGTTTATATAAAGACAACAGACAACGACATTAATACAACTGTTAAAAAAGATAACAAAGAAGCTACAATTGACGAAGATCCATTTGATTCCGATGTCTCGGGTCCTAGTCAAAAATTAAATCTTTTGGAAGTAGAAATTAGTAAGAATTACGCACCTGTCAATAAAATTAAAGAAATTAGAGATGCATACACTTTGTTTGGCTCCAATCAGAATATGTATTATCAGACAACGGTTAAATCTGATTTTAATTTCTTTCAAAATTTTATTGAACTTCCTGATATTCATCAAAATGCGATTTTATCACCTATTTCAAATCCTGGAATTTTAGCTTATAAATACAAATTAGAGAAGAAATACGAAGAAGATGATCAAACAATTTACAAGATTAAAGTTTCTGCACGAAAAACCTCTTCTTCAACGCTAGAAGGATATATTTATGTCATTGACTCATTATTTATCATCCAGAAAATAGACGTCAAACTCCAAAAAGGAAATTTATTAACGTACGATTATTTTAATGTCCATCAGGAATATGAATTTAACGAAAATGGCATCAACTATTTAGCCAAGCAAGAATTTGACTATGGTGTTAAAAACAATAAAGAAGAACGTAAATTACATACACAAGTTATCTATTCAGATTACAATTTCAAAAAGGATTTTGATAAAAAATTCTTCAATAGTGAGGTTGCTATTACCCAGCAAGAAGCCTACGAGCGTGATAGTACGTATTGGAAAGGTAAGCGAAAAATCGACTTAACAACTGACGAATCACAATTCATTCAATACAATGACTCTATTTATGAAGCTCATAACAAAAAGGAATATTTAGATTCCATCGATAAAGAATTTAACCGAGTTACAGCTCTTAAAGTGCTCTGGTATGGTGTCGATATACGAAATCGAGAAAAGCGTATTCAATGGAGTATAAACTCTTTAGCCTTAACATTAAGACCTATCAGTATTGCTGGACCTAGAGTTGGACCAGGAGCTTATTTTTTCAAAAAATGGAAAAATGAAAAGTACATTGATTTATACGGTGAGGCGACTATCGGATTTTTAAACAAAGATGTAAAAGGAAGACTGACCTCTAGCTTTCGCTACAATCCATTTAAATCTGCTTTTGTCAAATTGAGCTTTTATCATGAATTTGATGCTATTCGGAGTTATGATGCGATTACACAAATTTTTAAACGATCTAACTTCATTGAGGTAACAGCCTTAAAATTGACCCATAGCTACGAGTGGTTTAATGGTTTTTATTCCGCATTAACCTACGAATTTGTTGAACGAAGACCATTGATCGATTATCGGTTCATCACTTGGTTTGACAAAGGATTAAACAATGATGACCCATCTGATTTTAAAGCTTACCAAGCTGGTGTTGCTGGACTGGAACTTTCTTACACACCATTTCAAAAGTATATGAAAGAGCCCTACCAGAAAGTTATTCTTGGATCAAAATGGCCGATTTTTTACGTTTATTATGAGCGTGGGATTCCTACTTTATTTGGCAGTGATGTCAATTTCGATTATTTTCGCGTAGGCATTCGACAGCAACTCAGTTTAAAATCAGTAGGAACCTTGAGTTATCATATTAAGTCAGGTGAGTTTTTAAGCTCAAAGTCTTTATACGATGCCGATAAAAAATACCTGAGACGAAGTGACCCGATCTGGTTTTCAAACCCAATGTACTCTTTCCAAAAATTAGACACACTCATTCCAACTATTAAAAGAATCATAGAAGCGCACGTCCTTTTCCATGACAATGGAGCATTATTGTACAAGATTCCATTTATGAAGAAAACACGAATTGGGCTTGTTGCTGGAACAGGTGCTGCCTATATTCAAGAAGCAAATTGGTGGCACGGCGAAGCATTGGTAGGACTTGAACGAAACTTCAAACTTTCCCGACGATTATTGCGTATCGGTGTCTATTATGTATTCTCAAAAGGAATAGATGTGAAGGCTCATCACAGTGTTAAGGTTTCCTTCAACATATTGGATAGTCGCACCATGAAGTATAATTTCTAGTGTTCTCTTATATTAGGAAATTTGTGCCCAATTTGACTTTCCTTTCATCCGTCGATTAATTTCATTTTTAACAACAATATGGTCTGGACGATTCAATAATGCATCTTCTTCTAAAATCGCTTTTACTTCGCTCCGAGCTACTTCAAGTACTTTTCCATCAGTCATCAGATTAGCAATCTTAAAATTCATAATACCACTCTGTTGGGTTCCCATAATATCACCATGACCACGAAGCTCCATATCTACTTCGGCAATTTTAAAACCATCGTTCGTCGAAACCATCGTTGCCATCCGTTTTTTAGATTCACTCGATAGTTTATCTTTGGTCACTAATAAGCAATACGACTGTTCGCCACCTCTCCCGACACGGCCACGCAATTGGTGTAACTGAGAAAGACCAAATCGCTCTGCACTCTCAATCACCATTACAGAAGCATTTGGAACATTCACACCCACTTCAATTACCGTTGTGGCAACCATAATATTGGTTTCTCCTTTTATAAAGCGATTCATTTCAAAATCCTTGACATCAGGCTTTAACTTACCATGAACGATACTAATTTGAAATTCAGGTTTCGGGAAGACATTGCACAAATACTCAAAACCTTGCATCAAATTGGCATAATCCAACGTTGAAGATTCTTCAATCAGTGGATAAACAATGTATATCTGTCGTCCTTTTTCAATTTCAGAACGTAAAAAGCCTAAAATCTGAAGTCTATTTCGTTCAAAGAAATGTTTTGTGGTAATCGGTTTTCTACCAGGTGGAAGTTCATCAATAATAGACACATCTAAATCACCATACACCGTCATTGCTAATGTTCTTGGAATTGGTGTTGCCGTCATCACTAAAATATGTGGTGGTAAGGAACTATTCTTTTTCCAAAACTTGGAACGTTGCGCCACTCCAAAACGATGCTGTTCGTCAATTACCACCAATCCGAGGTGTTTAAACTTTACTCTATCTTCAATCAAAGCATGTGTTCCAATGACGATATCTACTTCTCCAGCATTAATTGTTTCAATTAAGCGAAGCTTTTCGGCATTTTTCAATGACCCCGTTAGCAGAGCAATACGTATCGGTAAATCTTTTAAAAGCTCTTGAATCGATATGAAATGTTGGTGCGCTAAAATTTCGGTTGGGGCCATCAAAGCCGTTTGGAAACCACTGTCAAAACCTAACAACATCGATAGTAAAGCCACCAAAGTTTTCCCACTTCCAACATCACCTTGAATTAATCTATTCATTTGACTTCCGGTACGCAAATCTCGATTGATTTCTTTTACTACTCGTTTTTGAGCATTGGTTAAATCGAAGGGTAAATAATTATTGTAAAAGGTCGTTAGAAAATCTGTTTTTTTCTCAAAAAGAAAGCCTTTATTTTTATGGAAATTAATTTGCTTGGTCAGTAACAATTCTAATTGAAGATAAAATAATTCTTCAAATTTCAATGTACGTATCGCTTGATTTAAAAGTCTGTCATTTTGAGGAAAGTGAAGACTTATCAAAGCATTCTTGATATCCATCAATTTGTACTTTTCTCGGAGATATAGTGGTAATGTCTCCATATACTGAATAGATGAATCATTTAAGATACTTTTAATCACTTTTGAAATTCCCGCAGAATTCAATCCACTTTTAGTCAATCTTTCTGTTGTCGAATAAACACCTACTAGTGTATTCGGTACTTTTTCTGTGGAAAAAATCACTTCGGGATGAACGAGTTGTAATTGATTTTTTTGAATGGTTAACTTTCCAAAAATAGTAATGGGTGTCCCAATTTTTATTTTCTCAATCAGCCAATCGGTGCGTTGATACCAAATCAGCGGAAGCATACCAGTTCCATCGGTAAAAACAGCTTGAAACCCTTTCTTTTTTCCGAAACTAAATTCTTTAACCGCCTGAATTTTTCCTGTAAATTGATAGTAATTACTTAAATCATCCACTTCTGACAAACGATTCATGATGGAGCGATCTACATAGCGAAAAGGAGCATACAGTAAAAGTTCACCCACAGTTGAAATCTCAAGCTGATTCGCAATTAAATTGGCTTTTACTGGTCCGACGCCTTTAATATATTGGATGTTCCGCTGCACTTAAAAAAAATGAAAATTCAAGTTAGCAAAAATAACAGAATAAACAGAAGAAGTGGCCATGAAAAAATGTGAAAAAAGTTTACTAAAACAAAGAAGCCATCCAAATTGGACAGCTTCTTTTAAAATTAGTTGTATTTGAAAGCTTATACAAGCATTCTAACTGGATTTTCTAAATAGTCTTTCAATGTTTGCAAGAATGCAGCTCCTGTTGCTCCGTCTACGACTCTGTGATCACAAGACATAGTCAAGGTCATCACATTTCCTGGAACAATTTGACCATCTTTTACTACTGGAATTTTCTGAATTCCACCAACCGCTAAAATGCAACTATCAGGTGGATTGATTATTGCCGTAAAATTGGCAATTCCAAACATTCCTAAATTGGAAATAGTAAAGGTAGATCCTTCCCAATCCGCTGGTTGTAATTTTTTATCTTTTGCTTTTTGAGCAAATGTTTTCACTTCTTCCCCAATTTGAGCCATTCCTTTCGTATTGGCAAATCGAACAACTGGAACTAGTAAACCATCTTCAACGGCTACCGCTACACCTATATTCACGTGGTGATTTTTTCTAATTGTATCTCCTAACCAAGAAGAGTTTACACCAGGATGTTTTGTTAACGCCATCGCAACGGCTTTAACAACCATATCATTAAAAGAAATTTTCACTTCACCAGAGGCATTCATTGCTTTTCGAGCAGTGATTGCATTATCCATGTCGACATTAATAGTCAAATAGAAATGTGGTGCTGAGAATTTACTTTCACCTAATCTTCTTGCGATGGTTTTACGCATTTGGGAAACAGTAATGTCTTCATAGCTCTCAACACCTGCTGTAACTTGTTTTACACCGCCTCCAGCAGCAGGAACATACGGAACATAGTGTTCGATATCTCGCACAACGATTCTACCTCCGTCGCCTGTTCCCTTCACATTCGCAATGTCAATTCCTTTTTCTTCTGCTAATTTTTTGGCTAAAGGTGATGCAAAAGCTCTGTCTCCTGTATTACTAGAAACAACTTGTGCCGGTGTATTCTGAGGAGTGACAACTTTGGGTGCTTCCTCTTTCACATCTGCCACTTTAGGAGCTTCCTCTTTTTTAGGTGCCTCTACTTTTTCTTCTTTTTTGGGAGCTGCAGCGTTAGATATCAAGTCTGAAATATCTTCTCCTTTCTCACCTATGATGGCAAGAATTGAATTGATAGGTGCTCCTTTTCCTTTTTCAACGCCAATATAAAGTAAAACACCGTCATAAAATGACTCAAATTCCATGGTTGCTTTATCCGTTTCGATTTCAGCAATCAATTCGCCAGAGGCTACTTTATCTCCTACTTTTTTATGCCATTCTGCGACAACACCTTCTGTCATGGTGTCGCTCAATTTGGGCATATAAACTACTTCTGCCATATAATTCTTTCTATAATACTATTAAAATTCTACGATATATGGATAATCCTTTTGCATATATACATCTTCATACAATTCTTCTGGAGCTGGGAAGGACGACTCATCTGCAAACTTAACAGCTGCCTCCACTTCACTTTTTACCTCATCATCAATTGCTTGTATTTCCTTATCGTTTAACCATTTATTTTCTTTGATAACATTTAAGCAGTGTTCAATTGGATCTTTTTCCATCCATTCACTTACTTCCTCTTTCGTTCTATATTTTTGTGGATCTGACATGGAATGACCTTTAAAACGATAGGTTCTTATATCCAATAGTGTTGGTCCATCACCTCTTCTTGCTCTTTCAGTTGCTTCTTCAATTGCCTCATGAACCGCTTCTGGCAACATACCATTCACTACTCTCGAAGGCATCTCATAAGAAAGTCCCATTTTAGACATATCCTCCACATTAGTGGTACGTTGAACGGACGTTCCCATCGCATAATTATTATTCTCGAGAATAAAAATCACGGGTAATTTCCAGATCATGGCCATGTTAAATGTCTCATGTAAAATTCCTTGACGAGCAGCGCCATCTCCAAAAGATACAAAAGAAACATTATCTGTCCCTTTGTACTTCTCAGCAAAAGCCACACCTGCTCCCATGGCAATTTGTGCTCCTACAATACCATGTCCCCCAAGAAAATTCTTCTCTTTATCGAAAAAGTGCATTGAACCTCCTTTCCCTTTGGAACAACCAGTTCTTTTACCATAAAGCTCCGCCATCAAAATACGTGGATCGGTTCCTAAACCAATAGGATGAGCGTGGCATCTATATGCCGTCATATGTTTATCAGTTGGGCGGCTGGCACTTACTGTTCCAGCAACAATTGCTTCTTGTCCTGTATATAAATGTAGAAACCCACCAAATTTCTGTTGGATATATAATTGACCCGCTTTTATTTCAAAAGTCCGCATTAACAACATATCTCTATACCATTTAACATACGTTTCTTTCGGAAATTTTGTACTTTTCGAATTTGATTTTCTTGTACTAACCTTTGGAGTAACAGATTTCGCTGCCATAAACTATGAATTATTATAACAAAGAGCAAATATAGTAATATGATTATAAAATCACTAATCAAGTGTACTTTATTCAATCACAACAAGAATGACTGTTTTTTCATCCCCTATCTATATGAATAATTCATGCTCTATATAACCACTCATTATCTATTTTCAACTTTTTTTGGAAGAACTTAAATTATACGCTGTTATACGTATTTTCAAAAAGGGATTCACACATTAATTTTGTCCTATAATATTAAATATTAATGTAAATGAAAAAAGTAACCATGTTGTTTGTATTCTTAGGATTTTTAATCACTACGAATGCACAGAAAATACTGAAAGAAGCAATATTTGATCCAAATGGAAAAGCAAAAATAAGTAATCTTTCAGAAGTCCAAGTGGATGAAGCAAATAACCAAATGACCTTGTTTTATATAACAAAGTCAACGGGTAAGAAAGTGAAAGCTGAAATTTTATATTTCGATTTAGATTTTAACTTTATCAGAGCAGAAAGTATCGAAGAAGATATTGAAAGGGTACGTGAGAAATACCGTCTTAATTTCTCTATTAATTTTTGCCCTGAATCTAGAGAACCATTATTAACAGTAGAAGCTAATTTATTTACAGGTCAAACGACTTTTAAAAAGGGATATATAGAGAATTATCTTAACTGGTCAACAGGATATTGTGACAATCGTTTTAAGGTAGAAGAAAAAGTAAAACCGAAAGGAGAAGATGGAGAACGATTGAAGCTAGTAAACTACTGGACGAACAATGATGTTCAGAAGTATGTAAGGTCGACAACTTATAATGCGTATAGTTACGGATATACATCCACCTTTAGATCGGTACATTCTGGGAAAGACATAATGAGTGCCGAAAAAGGTGACGTGGTTATTTGTGCTTTTGTAAAAGAAAAGGGGATGGCAAAAGAAAGCATAGGTAAGAATTATGTTTTTGAAAAGTTTAGTGTACAAACGATGGAAAAAACGAAATCTACGAAATTAGATTTTCCAGTTGCTGCACTTCCATTGCATTATAAGTTTTTAACGAATGGTAATATTGCCTACTTATTTCAAAGAGCAGATGCAAAGTATGAATATGTTGAAGTAGATTTTGATGGTGAAATTCAAAAAAGATTAGAATATGCCGTTCCTAACGAAAACATGTGGGTAGTTAATGACTTTAGTGAAGATGGAGATAACTTATATGTTTACGGTGCAACCTCAAAAGTAAAAATGAATACGAAGTCTATCACTGGATTTGCCTATAATGCAAATTCATTTATGACAACAACTGCGGTTTATGCAGACAAACCAAATGGTTATCAATTAATGAAAATCAGTGCTAACAAAATCGAATGGGTTTCTTCAACAGGCATCAAAGATTTTGCAACAACATTTGTTAATATTGGCAAGGAGAAAGGGAAACCATTTACTGGAGGAAAACTATCCGTAGGTGATATCCATATTTCTCCAAATGGAAGCATTATGCTTACAGGACAAAAGAAGAATTCAAAAAATGAAATGTTAGAAGTAGTGGCATTTGATTTCAGTTCTACTGGAAAATTGATAGCAAACTATTCTACTAAATTGAGAAAGAAAAATGAATATAATAAATTCATACCTACGAAGCATGCTTTAATGAATGCGGCAGATGGCTCAGGTGTTTATTGGACCATTTTCGAAGTAGCAGGTTCAAAAACAAGTGGAATTTTCTCAGGAGAGAATGGGGCTGTTCGAATTTTATACTACCCACGAGTTACTAAAATTGCAAATGATGGAAAATCAGCAACAAATTTCATTGAAATTGGTAACGGAGATTTCTTCCTTGATGACAACTACCCTATTAATGCACTGAAAGACAATAAGTTCATATTTATTGGTGCTGATAAAAGCGGTAAAAAGATGTGGTTCTCTAAAGTTCAATTTGACTAATCACTGAAAACATATATTTCTAAACACTAAAAAATCCCCATAATTGGGGATTTTTGGTGTTCTCTAAAAACGAAATTTAATAATCCATTTCATTTTTCCAAGGTGTACACTTTCTCTTTCATCCACTCCGCCCATTTCACATCACTCTTACTCTTGTCAAATGCGCTAATTTGGATTGGATTTCCAACAATAAAAGGAACTTTCCGTCCTTTTTGTTTATATAACTCATTAATTAAAAAAAACATCTCAATATTTACTTTAATACCCAAGAAAGATCTAAAGTTGGCGAGATTATAAAAGAAATTAGATAATCTACCATTAATATGAACTGGAACTATTACTCTATCTCCTCTTTTTCGAGACATAGTAATAAACGTTTTCTTCCATTCTAAATCGCTAATTATTCCTCTTTTTTTTCGAGACACTAAACCAGCTGGAAAAACACAAATCAATTCATCTGTTTCAAATAAATCAGCTACTTTCTTTTTTGAATTCAGTGAGTTTGAACCATGTTTATTAACACCCACAAACATTTCTTTCATTCCTTCTAGATTTAGTAGCAAGTCGTTTACGATGAACTTTATATCTGTCCGGTAATTTGCTAAAGCATGTACAAAAGCAATGGCATCCATTCCGCCTAGGGGGTGATTCATCACAATAGTTACTGGCCCTGATGCTGGAATTCGCTCCATGTTGTCAATAGTAACATCTAAATCAAAAACATCTACCACCTCGGCACAAAAGGCCTGATTTTTCTTGCCTTTACTTCTTTCTAAAAAATAATTCACATCCGTTTCATGAAGAATTTTCTTCAGATAAGAAACAATAAAACGAGGTAGCCATTTCAGTAATTTTGGATTTTTACTAGCTATCAGTTTCTCAACATCCATTCGTACGATTTCTATATCGCTCATTATCTGAATTTCAATGTTTTAAATCCGCTTTATCCTCTAACATAGGAACAAAACTAAATTCACCAAAATCTTCGTCTTTAAATTCTACTTCGGAAATTTTCGTAATCCGCTTCATTTGTTGTTTTTCTCCTGCTCCCAATGGAATAACAAGTGTGCCATTCACCTTTAGTTGCAACAACAAATCCTCTGGAACAAACGGAGCCCCGCAAGTGACTAAAATATGATCGTAGGGCGCATACGCTTTTTTACCTTTATACCCATCTCCGTAAAACAAATGTGGATTAAAACCCAATTGTGCAATAATCGATTTTGCGCTGATATACAATTCTCGCTGACGTTCAATCGAGTACACCTTCATTCCTAATTGACATAATATAGCCGTTTGAAAGCCTGAACCTGTACCGATTTCTAACACTTTATCTCCTTTGTTTAATTCTAACAATTGAGTTTGAAAAGCGACAGTGAGCGGATGAGAAATAGTTTGACCAGCTCCAATCTGAAAAGGCATATTGGAATAGGCTTGCATTTCGAAAGCTAAATCTAAGAAATAATGTCTCGGCACTTTATCAAAAGCATCCAAAATACGTTCATTGGTTATTCCTTTCGAACGTAACTCCTCAATAAGTTTCTTTCGTAGTCCTTTATGTTTATACGTGTCAATCATTTTTTATTCTATTGTAATAGGTTCCTTTACTTTTTCATTTGTCAAAGCAATATCTATCACTTCTTTCATTGTTTTAACATAGTGAAATGTTAATCCTTTGATGTATTCTTCATTAATTTCTAATACGTCTTTTCGATTTCTTTCACTTAAAATAATTTCCTTAATCTTAGCTCTTTTCGCTGCTAAAATCTTTTCTTTTATTCCACCAACTGGTAATACTTCACCTCTTAATGTTATCTCACCTGTCATCGCCAAGTCTTTACGCACTTTACGTTGTGAGAATAAAGATGCTAGCGAAGTTAACATAGTAATACCAGCACTTGGCCCATCTTTCGGAGTTGCTCCTTCTGGAACGTGAATATGCACGTTATACTTTTCAAAAACATCTTGTTCTATTTCTATCCATTGACTATGTGATTTCAAATATTCCAATGCAATAATAGCCGATTCTTTCATCACTTCGCCTAAATTTCCAGTAAGCGTTATTTTTCCCTTCCCTTTTGTAATAGAAGATTCTATAAATAATATCTCACCTCCTACACTCGTCCATGCGAGTCCCGTAACGACGCCCGCTACTTCATTCGTGATCGATTTAGTTTTCGGATGACCTGGTCCCAAAATGCGCGTCACTTCTTTAAAGTTCATCTTGACCTCAAAGCTTTCTTCCATAGCAATTTCCTTCGCACGATTACGAATTAGCTTTGCCATCACTTTTTCTAAGCCACGAACACCTGATTCGTGTGTATATTCTTCTACGACTTGTTCGAGTACTTTTTTATCTAATGAAAATTGCCCTTTCTTAACTCCGTGTGCTTCTAATTGTTTAGGTATCAAGTGTCGTTTAGCAATTTCAATTTTCTCTTCGATAGTATATCCTGAAACTTCGATGATTTCCATTCTATCTCTCAATGGTCCTTGAACAGTTTGCAATGAATTGGCAGTAGCGATAAACATCACGCGAGATAAGTCAAATTCCGTTTCAACATAATTATCATAAAAAGCAGCATTTTGCTCTGGATCTAATACCTCTAATAATGCTGAAGATGGATCACCGTGATGACTTGTGCCTAATTTATCTACCTCATCAAGGACAAAAACAGGGTTCGCTGCCTCCGCCTTTTTCAAACTTTGAATAACCCTTCCTGGCATAGCACCGATATAAGTTTTTCGGTGACCTCTAATTTCACTTTCATCATGTACACCTCCTAAAGACATACGGACATACTTGCGACCTAATGCTTTTGCAATAGATCTCCCTAAAGATGTTTTTCCTACTCCTGGAGGCCCATATAAACATAATATTGGCGATTTCATGTCTCCTTTCAACTTCAACACAGCAAGATATTCCAACACTCTACGTTTGACATCTTCCATACCATAATGGTCCTTATCAAGCACTTCTTTAGCATGTTTTATGTCAAGGTTGTCAATCGTGTATTCATTCCAAGGTAAATCTAGTAATAAATCAAGATAATTAAGTTGAACAGAATAATCCATTCCTTGTGGATTTAACCGTTGAAATTTCATTAATTCTTTTTCAAACAAAGCGGCTTCTTTTGTAGACCAATTTTTCGTAGCTGCTTTCTTAGTCAAACGTTCCAATTCTATTTCACTAGGATTATCTCCAAGTTCATCTTGAATCGTCTTTATTTGTTGATTTAGATAATAATCACGTTGTTGTTTATCTAAATCTTTTCGCACTTTGTTATGAATCTCGTTTTTCAAATCCAACACATGTATTTGTTCATTGAGATGTTCCAAGATAGCATATGCTTTGATTAACGGATCTTGAATTTCAAGAATTTCTTGTTTTTTAAATACCTCAGCATCCATGTGAGAAGCGATAAAATTCACTAAATGCGTCGGTGTGTCAATATTTCCAATCGCAAAAGAAGCTTCCGAAGGAATAGAAGGATTTTCTTGAATAATATACAATGCTTTTTCTTTTATCGTTTTATAAAGCATATCTAATTCATCCGAAAGTGGCGTCTGTTTTTTCTCCGTAAAGTAGTTCACATCCGATCGTAGATAAGGCTCTGTTTGAATGGGCTTCGTAATTTTAAACTTCTTTCTTCCTTGTAAGATTACAGTTGTGGAATTATCAGGCATCTTAATGACTTTCATAATACGAGCAACTGTTCCAACTTTGTGTAATTGATCAAAATTAGGATCTTCAGATTCAGGGTCCAATTGAGAGATCACACCCACCAACTTATCTTTCTTATTTTGTTCATTAATTACCTTTAATGATTTATCTCTTCCCACTGTAATAGGAATGACAACACCAGGAAATAAAACATTATTCTTCAAGGTCAAAATTGGAAGATCTTTAGGTAGTTTTCCTTTATCTTCCTTTTCGTCCTCTTCAGACGTGAAAATTGGAATTATTTCAGCATCACCATTTGCCATAGCTTCCGTTAAACTATCGAATATATCTTCTTGCTTCTTTTTTGCCATTTTATTTCCTTTATTTTTTTCAGTCAATGTGTCAGTTAGATAAATGTTATTTCACCTTGACAGGTTTAACTGTTATTCAAAAATTGTATTCGACTATTTTCAATATCTATGCCAACCAAAAACAGCGACGTTTTGTCAGACACTTCTAAAATAGTTTGAATTAACAGTAATGTTTAAAGGTAGGAATAAAACAAAGATAAACGATATACACTTAATTTTTAACGCTTTTTATATATTCTAGCAAAAGTTGACATAAAAAAATCCCCATTGAGTTTATCAATGGGGATTTTAATTTTAGCGTTTTTCAAGCTTTTGCAAGACTAACGCAATTTATTTAAGTATTATTCGCTGTACTTTTTCGAATCCATTGTCGGTCGTTAGTTTTAACAAATACATTCCTCTTGCGAAAGATTGTGTATTTAAAGTATAATTCACTTGATTTGCTACCTTAAATGGAGCCATCAACAACTTTCCATCAATAGAAACTACTTGTGCAGTAACATCTGTATTCACTTTAATAGTTAATTCATTCTCTGCAGGAATTGGGAATAATTCAACCTGAATCATATCGGCATTTATAACTGATAGACAAGAATCAACAGCAATTGAATTTGTTTTAGAAGTTGTACATGCACCTACAGTTACTGTATAAACGACATCGTGACTTCCTACTCCTGCTGCAGCTGGATTAAATGTAGTTCCAACAACACCAGTCCCTGTAAAGGTTCCTCCTGAAGGAGTTGCTGTTAATGAAACAGGTACGCCGTTATCACACGTTGTAGAAGGAGTTGTAAACACTACAGAAGGTAAGGCATCTACTTGAATCACTGTCGTATCTGAAGCTGTACAACCATTTTCAGTTACCTCATACTCAACTACATGCATACCATTTCCAGCAGTTGCTGGATTAAATAAACCATTTGCTACATCATTTCCTGAGAAAGTACCGCCTGCAGTTGTTGCAGATAGCGTCACTAAATTATCGTTTTCACAAAGTGAAGAAACAGGTGTAATAGTTGCGTCTGGTAAAGTTTTAATTTCAACAGTATAAGTTTTAGAATCTCCTAAGCAACCACCTGAAGCACTTACTGCATTGGTAACTGTATATGTACCAACGCTAGAAGCGGCAATATAAACCTCACCTGTTGTTCCATCAATACTTAATCCTGCAGGAGTTGCTGAGAAAGTCCCAGCTGAAGCTCCTGCACTCAATGTCACTTGACAAGTAGATGTATCATTTGAACAGAAAGAATTAACTGCATAGCTAAAAGTAGCATTTAAAGAATTCACTACATTTACAATTGTTGTTTTTGTATCTGAACATGTACCATTTAACACAACATATTGAACGATATAACTACCAATAGTTGAACTAGTAAAATCAATCATTCCTGTACTTGTGTTAATAGAAAGACCTGTTGAAGGTGTAACACTAAATGTCCCTCCTGTTGTTGTGATCGATGGGGTAACAGCTGTAGAAGATTGACAGAAATGAGATCCTGAGTATGTAAATGTAGCGTCTGGAGAAGCTACAATAGAAACGTTAAATGATTTTGAATCACCAGGACATCCACCAGATGCACTAACTGTATTGGTAACTGTATAAGAGCCAACATTAGAGGTTGATGTTGTAATTTGACCTGTTGTTGTATTAATACTTAATCCAGCAGGAGATGCAGAGAAAGTTCCCGAAACAGACCCTGAATTTAATGTTACTTGAGTATTAGATGAACCATTCGAACAGAAAGAGTTACTTCCATAGCTAAAAGAAGCATCAATAGAGGAAACAACATTAATAGTAGTTGCTTTAGTATCAGAACATGCTCCATTGTTTACATCATATTGGATAACATAACTTCCAACCGCTGAGCTTGCAAAATTAATTAATCCCGTGGTTGCATTAAAAGCTAAACCTGTTGAAGGCGTAACACTAAAAACACCACCCGTAGTTGTAATAGATGGAGTTGCTGCTGGAGAAGATTGACAAAAATTACTTCCTGAGTATGCAAATGTAGCATCTGGAGAAGCTACAATTGTGATTGCAAACGTTTTTGAATCACCAGCACAAGCACCTGCCGCACTTACAGTATTGGTTACCGTGTAATTACCAACACTTGAAGTTGCTAAATTAATCTCACCTGTAGAAGCGTTTATACTTAATCCTACAGGTGTTGCTGAGAACGTTCCTGCCGTAGCTCCTGAATTCAAAGTAATTTGTGGATTTGTTGCATTCGAGCAAACTGAGTTACTAGCATAACTAAAAGCAGCACTTAAAGGAGTTGAAACATTAATTGTAGCTGTATTAGAATCTGAACATGCACCATTTGTCACAACATATTTCACCAAATAACTACCAGGGGTTGAAGCTGCAAAATTAATTTCACCAGTCGATGTATTAATAGATAGTCCCGATGAAGGTGTTACACTAAATGTTCCACCTATATTTGTAATTGTTGGAGTAGCGGCTGCTGAAGATTGGCAAAAATTACTTCCTGAATAAGAAAAAGTAGCTGAAACTGGCGCGTTAACAGTTACTGAAGCCGTATTATTAGCATAACATGATGTCCCAAAACCACTTTCATATTCCATATATGCATCGTAAGTACCTGGTGTTGTGTAGGTATGCGTAACATTGTTTCCAAATAAGATAATACTTTGGTCCACAAGACCTAACGGAACACTTGTGTAAGGTGTTGCTCCTGCATAAAAATTAAAATAATCTAGGAATGTCTGCCAATTCAAGAATCGATTTTCAATTCCAGTAGGAGTCACTGTTCCAGTAAATGTTACAGTACCACCTTGACAAACAGGATTTGGTGAAGCTGCGAGTGTCATATCATTAGTATAAGAAATGATAGGATGAAGTATCAAATCATAGTCATAGTTAATAGGTGTGGGTTGAGCAAGATATAAATCATTAACAGTCATCATTTGGTAACCTAGAACTCCATAAAAGGATAACTGCTCATCATACGTTGAACTAAATACAGGGTCAGTAATAACAATGTTAAATGATTTATTAGGCGTCTTAAGCGTTACAGCAACTGCGAAGTCTGAACTTACTGAAATAGGAGAACTAAAATTGACATATTTAACCGACGTTATAGTATCTGGAATAGTATAAATTATAGAGCCTATTTTTGTTGTAGGAATACCCCCACTTAGTGTATAAATAGATATCTCTGCATTAACAGTATTAAGAAAATCAATTCCTAGTTTAGAAATAAACAATTCAACACCCGAAATCTGCAAAGAAACATTTCCCGTTTTGAATACTTGAGCCATAACCGTCTCATTTAAACCATTAGAAACATCATCGTCTATTGTATAGAGATATAATTCTTGTGGATCTACTTGGCTTTGCTTCTGAAATGGATAAGACAATGTGTCTACGCAATATCCTCCTGCTTTTGATATAAATTGATTAGAAATCAAACTATTAGTCAAACCTTTACCCGTGTCTAGTTGATTCTGAACGCCTTGGGCTTTTGTGAAATTCTTGGATAATTTCACAGGATTCCCTTGAAAGGGACTTCCTATCTGCGCATTCACTCCCGATATAAAAAGTAGGAGGAATAAAAATGATGAAAATGTTTTCATAACTGTAATTTAATAATAATGAATAACAAAGTTAACCTATAACTTAATAAAAACTCCACACTCTTAAAGTTTTTTTTAATAAATATGTTTTTTATTTCTTAACATTCTTATTGGAGCTCGATATTAGGTAAATATCTCAAAGCGACACCATAAACAATTGTATATTATTAGTATATTTGTTACCTTCAAATAAATTTAAAATTTAAAAAAACTCATTATGAAAGCATACGTTTTTCCCGGTCAAGGAGCACAATTTTCGGGAATGGGAAAAGATTTATATAATTCATCTCCAATAGCAAAAGAATTATTTAAGAAAGCGAACGAAATTTTAGGCTTCGACATTACTAAAATAATGTTTGAAGGAACAGAGGACGAACTTAAACAAACCAAAGTAACACAACCGGCTATTTTTTTACACTCAACAATTTTGGCAGTATGTTTAGGAGAAAGTTTTCAACCTGAAATGGTTGCTGGTCATTCACTAGGGGAATTTTCTGCATTAGTTGCTAATAAAATATTGACCTTTGAAGATGGTTTAAAATTGGTATCTCAACGTGCTATAGCAATGCAAAAGGCATGTGAATCCGTACCTTCTACTATGGCTGCAGTTTTAGGTCTTGAGGATGAGATAATTGAAAATACATGTGCAGAATATCCTGGAATTGTGGTAGCTGCTAATTACAATTGCCCTGGACAGTTAGTTATTTCAGGAGAAGTAGAAGCTATTGAGAGAGTTTGTGACAAATTAACGAGTCTTGGGGCAAAGAGAGCTTTGATTTTACCTGTTGGTGGAGCATTCCACTCACCTTTGATGGAACCTGCTAAGAAAGAATTGGAAATAGCAATTGAAGCAACAACTTTCAATCAGCCTATTTGTCCTATTTACCAAAATGTGGATGCATTACCTACATCCAATCCTGATGAAATTAAGAGAAACTTAATCAATCAATTAACAAGCGCTGTTAGATGGACACAAACTATGCAGAATATGATTAAGGACGGTTGTACTGAAGTCATCGAAGTAGGCCCAGGAAAAGTACTACAAGGATTGTTTAAGAAAATGGACCGTGCTTTACCTACAAGTTCAGCAGGAATAGAAGATTAAAACAAACTTATAAATAGAAAAAATCCCGAGTTTATCGGGATTTTTTATTTTATGTTAAAAACACGTTTAGTTACGTTTTAATTCATCTTGAATCACAATCTCAGTGATTTCCATTATCTCCTTTTTGGCATAACGACCAATAATCTGAGCAATATCCTCTGGTTTCTCCCATTGGCTATAATCTCCACTGGGCATAGCTTCGCGATTTTGAGGTGTGTCAATAGTGCTAGGAACGATAACGTATGCTTTTATATTTTTGCCCTTCATCTCTGTGTTGATGATATGAGCTAGTTGTGTCAACTGTGACTTTGCCAAGCTATATGCAGTGATACCCTTTCCTTTTCTGGTATCCATTCCAGGCATAGAACTAATGAAAAACAGTTTGCCTTCTCCTTGTTTTTTCATTTGACTTAAAATAGGGCGTCCCAAATTATAAGCAGTTACAAAATTAAGATTGTACTGATGCTTAATCTCCTTGATAGAAGTATTTTCAATCGTTCCCATAGAGAACCCACCAACGGTCAAAACGGCTACATCTATAGTAGTGTTTTTCGTTATCACTTTTTCTACAATATCTTTAGATGCATCTTCATTTAGCAAATCAACTTCCCATTCGCAGTATCCATCTTCTACTCTTCCTGAAAGATGATGCACTAAACCATTTACACTCCATTTGTTTGTAAGAAAATATTGCACAACAGCCTTTCCTAGATTTCCATTCGCACCACTTACTATAGCAATTCTGTTATTCATAGTATACGATCATTTATAAACTTCAAGAGTAAATAATCTTATAAGTATTATAAGACAGGTTCAAGTTGAGGTATCTGAATTAGATTAATTTTCATCTTACAGTCTGCTAATTGTTTTTTTACTTTTTCGTGAATGGCCTTAAAAAATGATGTGTCAGAGAATAAGTTTTCGTAATAGTGAACACCTTCTAGAAGGTTCACTTTAAAAGATTCCCATTTCTTTATTTGAGCATTTGCAATCGTATCTGAAAACTCTATTATCTCGTCTTTCAGGAAGTCAACATACATATTCAATTCCTTAATAAACATATTTGGGCGATTGCTATCGGAAAGAATATTTGCATTTCCATAAATATGTCTCACCATTTCATATAGCGAAACTTCTTTATCGAAGTAAGCCATATTTGGTCCTGGGCAAACTACGACCCCTTGCTTCTCTCCCTTTAACGGAATTCTATTTTCGATCAAAGTCGAATTTGAAAGTCCCACACAAAGACATGCTTTTTCGGTAATTTTATTTTTCTTTTTATCGTATTCTTCCTGACTCATTGTCTCTTTTTCATCAAACAAGTCCGCTAGCTTAATGTCTTGGTAAACTTTAGAAGCTGTACATGTCCCCTTTGGTGTAAATTCTTTACTTAAGGCTAAAAATTTCTTAGGGCAAGAACTTCCAGTTCTATTTTCAGAGATCCGTTTCTTCTGTAATAGCTCGTTAGAAGTTCCTCTTACTGTATTAAATTTCACTCCTAGTGGAGAAATATCACTGAGATACAAATCCTCTTCTTTTGCTTTTGCAAGTAATTCTCTTGTTTCTATATCTACCGAAGTTGCTTCTGGAACCAACAAAAAAGGAGAACCCCAACCAACAGCATCCGCATTATAATTTTCCAATAAAAATTGATGCTCTTCACCATCTCCTACTCCTCCTTGAACAGTCACCTTTAAATCAAAATGCTCAGTAGGAACAACAAGTCCTTTCTGAGTCAAGGCTTTACTCATCAACTCATGAATTATTTGTACTAATTCATTTTTCTTTTGTTTAAACTCCTCCATAATAGGGCCTAAAAGCATTCCGTTCGTAGCGAAAGCGTGACCTCCACAATTCAATCCTGATTCAATTCTATATTCAGAAACCCAAATTCCCTTTTTAGCCAAAAAGCTCCCTTGAATTAACGCCGAACGATAATCACTTACTTTTAAAGTAATTTTCTTCCTTATGATTCCATTTTCATCTGGAAAAAAGTCATTAAACGATTCAATATAGCTGTATAACCTTGGGTTCATTCCCGCTGAGAGCACTAAAGAAGAGGTTAATTTACTATTTGCAAAACCTCTTAAAGAAGCGTGTGCATCATTAAATATTACTGGAAGTTGTTCATCCTTGATGAAATTATCCTTATCTAATTTAGTCATGATATTTACATCAATATCACCATGCGAAAGATGTTTATCAAGAAAGTCTTTTACACTTTCTGTAACATTTTCTTTTTGCTCAGTAAGAAAAAGTAATAAACTCTTTTTAAACTCAGATCTATTTGGAAGCATCTGGATATAATGATCTAATGATTTTCTACTTTTAGAAAGTTCTTGCTTAAACAATTCAAACTTTTGATTAACAATTTCTTGAACGGTATTTAAGTAGGCCGTGATTCTTTTAGCACGATAATCCTCTACTTTAAGAGAAATACTTTCGTAAAATAAATTATACTTTTCAGTGTAAAATTTATTCATCTTCTCGATCACATCATCGTCAATAATAGAAATCACAGATGAGATTCCATATTGCGCTACTCTTATAGGGCCATCTATCGTGTATGATAGTCCCATAACCGGAATATGAAAATTGTGTATCGCCTTATTTGTTGCCATATTATATCATTAAGGGATAATTAATTTCTTTTTTTTATTTTAGATAATATTATCGTAGATAAAAAAGTAAAGCTAGTAATAATCTTTATGCTGATTCATATATATTATAAAGTTTAACAAAAGACAAAACAAAGAATTATCATATGTTTTGAGCAAAAAACCTCAATAAAGGATTAAATAAAAATAAGAAAAAGAGCACACCACTACAATGCAGAACATAATATATTTTGAGAACAAATTACGTGAGATTGATATAATGTGGTAATCTAATTCAGTAACAAGTCATAACAATTTAACACTTTAAGTAGAGAAAAAAGCATTACAGCATTATATCAGTTAAATCAATTTCAAAAAAATAACATCAAATAAAAAAACCACCTTAAAGGTGGTTTTTAAAAATCTATTAATGTTTAACAAATAGAACTATTTATTTTTTTCAATCAGTTCATTTGCCATTCTAACGTAATCAGCGCTCTTAGCATCTTCTGCAATCTTGATTGTCTTCTCAGCACTTGCTTTACCCGCCACTTTGTCCCCTAATGCATATTCAACACGTGCTTTTAGCAACATCATCCAAAATGCCTTAGGGCTCTTTTCAATTGCTTTATCAACCCATGTCAAAGCTTTATTTAAATCCTTTCCATTTTCATAATAATATGAAGCTGCTTTAAAGTAATCAGGTGATTTTGAATTCATAGATTCGTCAATACTCTTAAGAATACGTGTATCAATATCCGTTGTCAATTTCACCTTAATAGCTGTGTTTTCCCATACAAAGATTAAATCAGCTGAAGAAGGTAAAACATTATCGAATAAAATCGTAAAAGATTCTAGTCGAGTCGGCATTTTATTAGCATTTACTGTAACGCGAAGCACTTCGTTTTTTTCGTTATAGTCAGCCACATTTCCACCTAATGTCAAGTCAGAGTATAACATCACATCACAAGAACCGTTGTGAGGAATTGTATAAATGCCGTATGTTCCAGGCTTTACTTCTTTTCCTTCAAACATAACAGCATCTGTAAACGTAATTTTAGTTGTTGAATTAGCACCAGTTCTCCAAACTTTATCAAAAGGAACAACTTCTCCAAAAATAGTACGGCCTTTTGCCACAGGGCGAGAATATTCTACTGTTACCTCACCTAATCCAAATTTTTGTGATAATGTTTGAGCAGGGCTTGGAGCAGGCATTGTAATTTGTGCTGAAGTACTCATAGAAAGCGCACCTAAAGCAAGCATCAAAATGGTATTTCGCATGTTTAAGATTTTCATAATTTATAATTTAAAAAATTTTAGTCTAAAGATAGTTATTTTATAGTGGCATGTAAAATTCTAACAAATTATTTGCGTTTGACATATACTTTCTTTTGAATTTGATCTTGAACGTCTTTAAATTTAATGATTACATAATGATATTCCATTTTCTACGTCTAATTGAACTGGTATAGAAGATATGTTTTCAAAATTATTTTGAAAAACCATCTCTAGAAGGATTTGGATAAAGATTAACTGAATTTATACCCGCTTGTTGAACAATTACACTACTGGATTAAAAACACGTTTTTCATCATTAAAATCTGTTTGACTTAATCGATAATAATAAGTGCCTGACTTTAGTTGCGTGTCCATATAATGATATTTTATTTCTTTTGTAGAATTTCCTGCACCATTTATTTGAGCAATTACTTCATAAGCTTGTGCATCAAAAGAACGTTCAATCGTAAAATAATGATTATCTCTTTCTGTACCTGTTTCCCAAGTCAACATAACACATTCTTCATTAGCTAAGGCGTTAAAAGATAAAAACTCAATTAAGAGAGGTGAGAAAAATACCTTCTGCAATTCCGCCAACAGTACCCCAGTAATCTATTTTTATCTTTTCTAATCCAATAATAGCAAGTCTTAAATTTTGACAAAGCATAGGAAAAGGTTTGTTTACTTTTTTTCCATTATTATTAGCCACTAAACTGGCCAATTGTGGTTTAACATTTGAAACGGTATAAGCGCCGTCATAGATATTTTGTCCTTTTCCTAATGAGCTATAGAAATAAGCATTGAAAGTAGTCGTATAATTTTTATTAGATAATGATTTAGAATATACATCAAAAACAACTCCGTAAAGATAGTATTCCGATTGACATATCACATCCACATCTTTAACAACGATTATTAGTTCAATATCGTTATTAATTAAGAAAACGGTTTTGTAGGTATTCACCTCATTCTGGCGCTCAAGCACACAGACACGAAGAGCAAAAACAGTGTTGAAAAGTATTTTAGTTTCATACAAAAAGATATAATTTTATTAAATTGAGCACAAAAGTACGCAACCAAAACAGTTAAAACACCATGGTAAACTTTAACCTATTCTTAATTATATTCGTATTGAAATGTAATTAATTATTTCCGTGTTAGTGTATATATAATTTTTAAATATGAACGTATTTCCATCTCCTTATCTATCTTTGTACACTATGGATAATCGTTTCGGTAAGGAATATAAACTATGTCATAAGAAAGTAATTGACGAAATCTTTGCAGGACGTAAATCTGTTAAGAAATTTCCTTTTCTAATGCACTATCAAATTTCAGACATACCATTAGAAAGACCTTTTCAAGTGGTAATATCAGCTCCAAAGCGAATTTTTAGAAGTGCCGTGAAACGAAACCGAATAAAACGCGTTATGCGAGAGGTATTTCGGCATGAAAAACATATATTAGAGGAATTTTTATTAACTGAAGGGAAATATTTAACGTTATTTTTGGTTTATACTTCTACAGAAGAATTTAAACTGGAATTTTTAAAAGATAAATTTAGAAAATTGATTCATAGCTTAATCAAAGATATAAAATGAGCATTAATTTAAAGAAAGGATTTTTAATCGGCTTAGCATTTTGCCAGCTGACATTTTTAAATGCGCAATCAAGCGGATTTGAAGTTATTAAAGGTATTGATTTAATGGAAAACGTATTAATGCGTTTAGATCAATACTATGTAGACGAACCTAGATATGGTGACTTATCAAAAGTGGCAATTGATGCGATGTTAAAAGAATTAGACCCGTACACAGTATATTATCACGAATCCAATATGGAAGATTATCTGTTGATGACAACGGGTCAATACGGTGGAATTGGTTCTATAATTCGAAAAATGGATGATTACACCTATATTATAGAACCCTATGAAGGAAAACCTGCATTTAATGCTGGATTAAGAGCTGGTGATAAGATTATAGAAATCGACGGCCACTTAATGAAGGGTGAGAAAAGCGATGATGTATCCTCTAAATTAAAGGGTCCAAAAGGCTCAGTAATTGAAGTAAAAGTAGAGCGTAATGGTGAAATGAAAACATTTAAGTTCACACGTGATGAAATTGAAATTCCAGTCGTTCCTTATTATGGAATGATTGATGAATCTATCGGTTATATCAGTCTCAATACATTTATGAAGCAAACTGTAACAGATGAAGTAGCAAAAGCTATCGTTGATTTAAAAGGTCAAGGAATGAAACAATTGATTATGGATTTACGTGGTAATGGCGGAGGTTTCTTAAATCAAGCAGTTTCATTGGTCAACCTATTTGTAGACAAAGGAACGCTAGTGGTGAGTACCAAAGGGCGATTGGAAAGTGAAGTTTTCAGTTATGTTACTCAAAATGAACCATTAGATAAAGATTTACCAGTCGCGATTTTAATAGATGGAAATTCTGCATCTGCAAGTGAAATTTTCGCTGGGACCATGCAAGACTTAGACAGAGCGGTTGTGATTGGAGAAACATCTTTCGGAAAAGGATTAGTGCAACGGACATATGATTTAGCGTATGGTGCAAAAATGAAATTGACCGTTGCTAAATATTACACCAATTCTGGTAGATGTGTTCAAAAATTAGATTACTATGATAAAGATTTTGGAAAGAAGGCAAGTGCAATTCCTGATTCATTATTAAAAACTTTTTATACTAAAAATGGGCGAACAGTAATTGATGGACGTGGAATTGAGCCAGATATTAAAGTAGAATTGAATGAATTTTCAAACCTAACATTCATGGTAATGGCAAGAAACTTAGTATTTAAATATGCCAATCAATACTTTTATACACACGATAAAATTGCAGCACCTGACAAATTCCATTTAACAGATGAAGAGTATAATGAATTTAAGAAAACAGTTATTGCAGATACATTTGAGTACAAGACAGAATCAGAAGGTCTCATTTTAGAATTGAAAAAAACAGCAGAAAAAGAAGGTTATTTTGAAGATGTAAAAGAATTATACACTCAACTCCTACCACTTTTAACCCCATCGAAAGACCTCGATTTGGATAAGTTCAGAAGTGAAATATCTAAGTTGTTGGAGGATGAAATCGTTTCTAGATATTATTACCAAAAAGGAAGAACAATCTATAACTTAAAAGAGAATGACGATATCTTAAAGGCAAAGGAAATCTTAAAAGATAAAGCAAAATACGATAAGATTTTAGGAAAGAAGATATAACCTAGTAGCTTTATAGACTTGTGTGTTTCTTACTCATTCAGATAAATTCGATGTACTCGCTTTGAAATAGAAGTGAGTACTTCATAAGGAATCGTATTCATTCGTTTAGAGAAATTCTCAAGTGTTATGTTATGACCTATGATTTCCACGCTATCACCTTCCTCGCATACGACATCTGTAACATCCACCATGCACATATCCATACAAATTGACCCTACAATTGTACATTCGATTCCATTGATAAAAACAGTTCCTCCAACTTTGCCATAAGAACGTCTTAATCCATCTGCATATCCAACTGGAATCGTCGCTATTTTAGAGTTTTTATTCGTTGTAAATCGTCCATTATAACTAATACGCTCACCTTTTGGTAATATTCTGATTTGTGAAATAATCGTTTTCCAAAATATGACAGGTTGCAAATACTTACGCATTTCATCATTTGAGACATAACCATAAATACCTATTCCCATTCTAACCATTTCATGTTGTTGGGCTGGAAATTGAAGAATTCCCTCCGTGTTGAGAATGTGCGCAATAAAATCATTTGGTAATAGTTCTCGAAGAGAGGTAATCACTTGTTCAAAAATCGCAAATTGATGGTTTGAATAAGTATCATCTTCAAAATTGTCTGCATCTGCCAAGTGAGAGTAAACACTTTTAACAGTCACTTCTGGTTGTGCTTTTATTAGTTCAGCTACTTGATCTATCTCATTTGGATTAAATCCTAAACGATGCATTCCACTATCAATTTTTAAATGAATTGGATAATTTTCCTTTCCTAAATTGATCAATGTTTTGATAAATTCCTCTAAAGACTTTTGTGAAAAAATAGCAGGTTCCAGATTATGCTCAATGATACTCTCATAGGAATACGGCTCAGCATTCATGACTAAAATAGGCGTTTGGATACCTGATTTTCGTAAGATAACACCTTCATCACCATATGCAACACCTAAATAGTCAACATTATTTCGCTCTAAGAAAGCCGCAATTTTCTCTGCTCCCGCTCCATATGCAAAAGCTTTTACCATTACTAATACTTTAGTGGTTGGCTTCACCTTAGAGCGAAAGAAATTAAAATTATTGCGTAGTGCATCCATATCAATCTCTACCACCGTTTCGTGCTTTTGTAGCTTAAATTTTTGCGCTAATTTCTGGCCAGCACTATTACGATATCCTTTAATTAATACGGTGCAATCAGTATATTTCCCAAAATCAAAATTATCCACAGAGGACACAAAGGATAAGTCATCTATTGGGTAGCTTTTGACAAGTTTTTCTATTGCTGCCTTATATAGTAGTTGAATCTCTTGAGCAACAATAATTACCACTGTTTTCGTTCTAAAATTGCTAGCAACTAAAAAATCAAGTGATTGTCTTAACGCTTCAATATCTAAATTATAAGCATCGTTAATAATAGTCGTTTGATTAATCCCTTCAAAAACCTCCATTCTCATAGCGAGTTGTGGTAACTTATTGATTTGATTAATTGAAACTTCTTTCTTTGTTAAGTATCTAACGACGGTTATTGTCAACTTAATAGTATCACTAAATGTTGCTGCCCATTGTTGCAATTTATTTTTATCAATAGAAACAGAAGGATAATTATAATTAGTGGTAGGAGAAGATTGATAAATTCGCGTGCTTTCACCTAAAAAGACTAAGGATGCATTTTTGAATAATTTTATCTTTTCCGAATAAATTTCTGTTGGTTCACTAAAATTCTCACGATGTGCCGTTCCAATATTTGTCAAAATCCCAATTGTTGGTTGAATGATTTCTGCCAATCTTTCCATTTCACCAGGTTGAGATATGCCAGCTTCAATTATGGCTAGATTATACTGATGCGACATTTCCAAAAGTGAAAGCGCAACACCTAATTGTGAATTATAACTTTTAGGACTTCTAATAATTTTGAAATCTTCTTGTAGAAGTTGGTATAACCATTCTTTGACTGTCGTTTTTCCAGTACTTCCCGCAATTCCTATAACTGGATAGTTAAAACGGGAACGGTGATATTTTGCTAATTCTTGCAATGCATATAATGCGTCGTCCACTATTAACACTTCGCAACCAGCAGGAATACTTCCGTTAAATGTAGCAGAGATTACAAAATTTCGTATTCCTTTTTCGTAGGCTGCTGGAATAAAATCATGCCCGTCTCTACGATCGCTCTTTAAACAGAAAAAAAGTCCATTTGCTGGATTAAATATTTTTCTTGTATCAAAAAAAACAGTGGTAATCACCTCCTTATTCTCTACAGTGTTATGTGTATGAATTTGATTTGCAATCGTAGATAAAGAATAGTCGAGTTTCATGTCGAAGGCTGATTAATTTGCTAAGTTAATGAGTTTTTGGAGATATTGAACTCATTCTTTTTCTTCCATATTATGACACGAACGGCAAAGCGGCTTGTATTTTTCAGCAGCACCGACCATTATCTGCCCTGTGCCTCCAACCGTTCTATGTGATACATATGCTAGATTTCCACAGTTCATACAAATCGCATGTACTTTTCTGACATGTTCAGCAGTTGCTAAAAGCTGTGGCATAGCTCCAAAAGGATTTCCTTGAAAGTCCATGTCTAATCCTGCACAGATTACTCGAAAGCCATCATTTGCCAGTTTCCGTGTTACTTCAATAATGTTCATATCAAAAAACTGTGCCTCATCAAAAGCAATAACACGTTCGTCTTTTATATAGTCAAAAACATCACTCGCTTTTCCTATAAGAATACCATCCATAGAGGAACCTTTATGACTTTTAACTGCTGTCCCAACGTAACGATCATCTGTTTTAGGTTTAAAAAGTAAAAATTTTTGATGGGCAAATTCCACCCTTTTTAAACGACGAATAAGTTCTTCTGTTTTACCAGAAAACATTGATCCACAGACTACTTCAATCCATCCATGGTTTCTCGGTTCTGTAGGGAATTGTTCTAAATACATTACATTATTAGGTTTTCAACAATTTATTCGTGGGAAAAATTAAATTATTCCTCCCATCTTTTTAAATTACAAACTAACTTCGTTACGAATATAATTTATCATCATTAATATTCGTTTTAAAAGTTGGTAAGTTACTGTTTTTGTTAATAAATTGAAGATATGACAGCATTTAAATCTAAAGAAGAGTTACTAAGTTCAATAAATAAAAGTTTTGAAGCAATCAATCAAGGAAAGGTTGATATTGCAACAATGGATGAATTGGTGAATTGTACCCGTCAATTATATGAAAGAACTTTGATTATACGTCACAAAGCGCTGGAATTGTTTGTAGCTGAGAAGCCTCTTTCATTTGAAAAAGATCTTACTTCTGACACCTCATCAATAGACGAAAAGGAAATTACTCCAAAAGTTGAAGAGACATCTTCAATTATCCCTGAAGAAGAAATGACTGCGCAAGAAAAAACAATAGAAACAAAACATTCCGAGCCGACATTTTCGGTAAAAGATAAAGAAGAAGATTTTGCATTCGACTTATTTGGTTCAGAAGAACTTATCGACTCACCAAAAACAGAAGTTCACGAAGAGTTCATTCCTGAGGTTGAGATTGAAAGGGAAGAAGAGGCCAATGTAGAACTCCCTAAAAAAATTGGAGATATTATGCGAGAGAATTCAGCTGATCTCTCTGTAGACCGAATATTAGAGGAAGAAGTACAAATATTAGAAGAAAAGGAAAAAGAAGAGGAAAGGGAAGAAAATAAAACTAAAAATTCCATCCCAACATCTACAAATACACCTTCTTTCTTTACACGCTATAATACTATTGCAGACAATCCATCTGCTCAAATGATTGCTCCTAAGATTGAAAGCTTGACAACCGCATTTGGACTAGGTGAAAAACTAATGTACATTCGAGAGTTATTCAATGGTTCTAGTGATTCATTTGACCAAACAGTAAAATCAGTTGAAAACGTAAATTCATTTGAAGAGGCTAAAAATATATTGAATAATATAGCACATTCCAATAACTGGAATTTAGAAGAACAAGCAACTTTAGATTTTGTAAATAAAGTGGAGAGAAGATTCTTTTAAGAATCACTTTTCAAAACATTTACCCGTTTTATATTTTAAAATAAGAAAGTGACGAAACAAGAACTTATCAATCAGATAAAAAAGAAGCAATCCTTCTTATGTGTTGGATTAGATACGGATTTATTAAAAATCCCAGCTCATTTACTATTATTTGAAGATCCAATTTTCGAGTTCAATAAGGCTATTATCGATGCGACAAAAGATCTTGCGGTTGCCTATAAACCGAATATTGCTTTCTATGAGCGCTATGGCGTAAAGGGCTGGCAATCGTTAGAAAAAACCTTGAATTATATTCCCAAAGAATGCTTTACTATCGCAGACGCCAAGCGTGGTGACATTGGAAACACCTCACTTTATTATGCGGAGACATTCTTTAAGACTTTTCCGTTTGATTCAGTAACTGTGGCGCCTTATATGGGAAGCGATAGTGTAAAACCTTATTTTGAATTTAAAAACAAATGGGTTATCGTACTCGCTTTAACGTCAAATGAAGGAGCGAAAGATTTCCAATTTATTGAGAATAAAGAAGGGAAAATGCTTTTTCAACAAGTATTAGAAAAATCCTCCACTTGGGGAACTGACGAAAACACAATGTATGTTGTGGGTGCCACTAGAGCGGAAGGAATTGGAGAAGTACGCCAACTTGTTCCTAATCACTTCTTCTTAGTGCCTGGTATTGGAGCACAAGGAGGGAGCTTAGAAGACGTTGTAAGGTTCGGCTTCAACAAAGAGTGTGGTCTATTAGTAAATAGTTCACGCGGTATTATCTATGCTTCAAATGGGGAAGACTTCGCTACTGCAGCAAAAAACGCAGCAACTAGTATGCAACAAGAAATGGCTAAACTCTTAAAAGAAAAGAAGTTTATCTAATCAATCATCATTATTTTATGACATAAAAAAAGAGGTTGTCTTTCGACAACCTCTTTTGGTTTTAGTGATTTACATTATTTAGATACTTCGAATTTCTTAGTAGCCAAACCTTGATTGGTTCTAATAAGAGCTGTATACAGTCCGTTAGACAATTTTATCACATCGACAGTGTACTTCGTTGTATTATTTGTTGGTGTTCCTTGATAAACTACTCCTGACTTCATCACTTTTTCTCATGATTTACATAAATCACTGATTATCATTTGTT
>CAZDAR010000020.1:0-41450 GCA_964503665.1 uncultured Flavobacteriales bacterium | reverse complement strand
AAATAGCTGAAATGATTATCGCTTTAACTCTTCTTGTATACCAACCCTTAGCCATTCTCTCATTATATCAATAGTATCGAATCGTAAGTTGTTCGAATAATATGTGATATTGGTTTGTTTTCAAAAATTAAAAGCTTTTTGTTATTATCTAAATGAAACAAATACGTCGTTATGCGTATTTCAGATTAGAAGGTAGCCCTCTATCTTTGTAGAAGAAAACGTGAGTTTTTTAACCCTATTCTAATCACTGTTTTAGGTATAATAAAGGGCATTTCGGTGTCCTTTATTATTTTGTTTTTAGCAGCCAAATAAGCATTCATAACCACCATCTTTTTTAACGCTGTTTCTACTTAAAATTTATTTATCTAGTATTTTGAGAGAGATAAATGCTTTTTTAAGAGAAAATTACAGATAGCTTATTGTAGAATCAAAATAATTGAATATATTTGCACCTCGTTAATTGAATTAATAAATTAAACTAAGCTATATGTACGCAATTGTAGAGATAGCAGGGCAACAATTCAAAGTTGAAAAAGACCAAAAGGTTTATGTTCATAGATTGGCTGCAGAAGTAGGAGCAAAGTTAGACTTTGACAAAGTACTTTTAGTAGACAACGGTGGAAAAATCACTTTAGGCGCCCCAGCTATAACCGGAGCTAAGATTTCTGTGGAAGTTCTTGAGCACGTAAAAGGAAACAAAGTAATTGTTTTCAAAAAGAAAAGAAGAAAAGGATATCAGAAATCCAACGGTCACAGACAACAATTTACTGCGATCAAAATTGCTGATATAAATTTATAAATATTGACTTTCTTGATTTCAAGAATTAAAAATTAAAGAAAATGGCACATAAAAAAGGGGCCGGTAGTTCTAAGAACGGTCGTGAATCTCATAGCAAGCGTTTAGGCGTTAAAATTTTCGGTGGTCAAGCAGCAATTGCTGGGAATATTATTATTCGTCAACGTGGTACTGCTCATCACCCAGGTGATAATGTTGGTATCGGAAAAGATCATACATTATTCGCTCTAAAGGATGGATTGGTTGAATTTCGTAAGAAAAAAGATAACCGTTCGTTTGTTTCTATAGTTCCATTTGAAACTACTGAAGCTTAAGCGTTAAACGATTATATAAAAACGGATTTCGAGTTTCGGAATCCGTTTTTTATTTTTACAAGTTTTGTAAGTGTTTTTCATTGTTTTATTAATTTAGCCATAAATTTTATCAAGTCATGTTAGAAATACAGCGAATTCGTTCAGAAAAACAAGCAGTAATCGAAGGTTTAAAGAAAAGAAATATTGATGCGACGGCCACTGTTGAAGAAATTTTAGGAAAAGATCAAAATTGGAGAGAAACAAAAGCAGAAATGGAGTCCATTATTGCAGAAATGAATCTTATTTCCAAAAAAGTGGGCGAATTGTTTAAACAAGGGAATCACGCAGAAGCAAATACATTAAAGGAAAAAACGGCCACTTTAAAAGAAAAAGAAAGTCATTTAAAAGGGATTGTCAGTGAACTAGAAGCGGAAATACAAACATTGATGTACACGTTGCCAAACGTTCCAAATGAATTGGTAAAACAAGGTAAAAGCGAAGCTGACAATGAAGTAGTTGATGAAGTTGGAAGTAAATGTGAGTTTGGTTGTGAAGCCTTACCGCATTGGGAATTGGCTAAAAAGTTTGATTTAATTGATTTTGAATTAGGGGTGAAAATTACGGGGGCTGGTTTCCCTGTTTACAAAGGAAAAGGAGCTAAGTTACAACGCGCACTGATACAATTCTTTATCGACGAAGCTGAGAAATCAGGATACGAAGAAATTATACCACCTCTTCTTGTTAACGAAGCGAGTGGATACGGTACGGGACAATTGCCTGATAAAGAAGGGCAAATGTATCATTGTACAGTAGATGATTTATATTTAATTCCGACAGCTGAGGTTCCATTGACGAACTTGTACCGTGATGTGATTTTACCAGATGAAAATTTTTCCATTAAAATAACAGGATATACGCCATGTTTCCGTCGTGAAGCAGGGTCTTATGGAAAAGATGTTCGTGGATTAAATCGCTTACATCAATTTGATAAAGTGGAGATTGTTCGTATTGAACATCCGAAAAATACGGCTAAAGCGTTGGATGAAATGGTGGAACATGTCAGAGGTTTATTAGAAAAACTGGGATTGCATTACCGTATCTTGCGTTTGTGTGGTGGCGATGTAGGTTTTACTTCAGCATTAACTTATGATTTCGAGGTATTCTCTGCGGCTCAAGAAAAATGGTTAGAAGTATCCTCTGTTTCCCGTTTTGATACATTTCAAGCAAATCGTTTAAAGTTACGTTTTAAATCAGCAGATAAGAAAACACAGCTAGCGCATACATTGAATGGTTCGGCTTTAGCTTTACCTCGTATTGTGGCTGCCTTATTAGAGAATAATCAAAATCCCGATGGAACAATCTCAATTCCAGAAGTATTGATTCCTTATACGAAGTTCGATAAGATAGGATAATACTGTTTATAACAAATTAAAAATCCTCCCTTAATTTTAAGAGGAGGATTTTTTATGAATTTTTTTTTCGTTACATATGCTGTTTCAGTAGACTTTCTAGCTCATTAGCTTGTATAACTCCCGATTGTCTCCATAGAATCTTTCCATTCTTAAATATGATAAGTGTTGGTACACCACGAATTTGATAAGATGCTGCTGCTGCAGGGTTTTGATCAACGTCTATTTTTATAATACCTGCTGTATCACCCACACGTTTTTTGAGATCATCTAATATTGGTACCATCATTTTACAAGGTCCACACCATGCTGCGGAGAAATCTACTAATACGGGTTTATCCTGATTGATAATTTCATTAAAAGTCATATGTGTTTAATTTAAAAGGTAATTAGCTCTGTTTTATCACATCTCCCGATTTGAAATAAATCAATTTATTGGGGGATATGTTTTTTTTCATACTACAAAAGTAGCTAGTTTGCTTTAGCCATACAGCTACTTTAGTTACATAGCTTTAGTAGAAGAACTTCTATCCTATTAAAATCAATTTTTATTAATAGATTAACTTTCCTTATGAATAGGTTTTAATAAGTCTAAAATAGTTTTTACAGGGCTGAAAGTTTCTGGAGGAATTTCCACGAATATGGATAACCAATTATGCATACTTCCATTCCATAAGCCTGGTCTTTCTGTGAAAAATATTTTTCGTCCTTTGTAGGACTTTTTAGCTCGCAAATATTGATTTTCATCTACTAATTGATTTAAATCAAAAGGATTTCCATCTTTATCAGCATTCCTTAAAGCCATGATGACAGGATTGAAATGGGTGCTATTAATCAGTAAGTTGTATTGTTTGTCGGTTGTGCTGATTTGTACTTTTTCTATGATTTGTTTACGGGAGATACCATTTGATTTGAGCCAAAATGGACCGCCCCCAGGTTCGCCTTCATTTTTCACCATACCACAAATACGTATCGGTAAATTCAGAATGGATTTAATTTGTTCTTCTGACAAATCATTCAATTCTTCAGGTAATAAGATTTCGTATTTAGTATTGAAAATATGGAATTTCTCTAATGAAAAATCGGAGAGAAGTTGATTTCGTTCTGCATCAACAGCAATTAATAGACCTCCGATAAATTGAAATGTTTCTTTGGTGCGGTCACTTTTATTAAAGTGTTGAAGATTATCAATGTTCTTCACGAAAATAACATCACTTTTGATGGTCGATAAATTTTCTAAAAGCGCACCGTGACCTGCAGGTCTTTTCAAAGGGTTTTTCTCCTTATCTAATACCAATTCTTGTTGTTCATCGAAAATATAGGAATCTGTTTTTGGCTCCTGAACGGAATAGTAAATTTGAGCTGTTTTAGCCGTTAAATTTTCAATGTTCTTTTGTTCTTGTTCAATTGCTTTTTGAAAATGTTTATTTATAGTGAAATGAAAATTAGGGGAACCTTGCGTAATTTCCATTCCTTGTATAATGTGACTTTGAAAAGGAGTTAAAATAAAAGGGCCAATCCGATGAAAAGGAATTAGTCCTTTGGGTAAAAGCCCAAAATTAAGCCCACCATTATTTGTAAGTAGATAGTCGATAAAAATTTCAAGTGATATTTTTCCACTTTTCAGCGAATGTAAAACTTCAGGATTTACTCTCTTTGAAAAAGCAAAATCATCAAAGTGATTGATGAAGCGCTCCACTTTGCTTTGATTTTCGTCATCTGGTGCAGTTAAAAAGTTGAATAAGAATTCAAACATTCTTGAACCAGCGCCTGATGCTGGAATAAAAAAGGTCGTTGTAGGATTGGTATTATTATACAGTTCAATGAAGTTGTTTTTGGCAATTTCAGGAAATTTTAATATCCCTTTTCCTATTTTACAATTCGCAACAATGTCTAATTTTGCAGGTGCGGTAAATGAGCGTTTCCGTTGTGTTTCTATAACTGTATTTTCAGAGATTTGACTATTCATTATGTAGCTAAATTACATTACTTTTGTTTTCAATATGGTAGTGAGCGAATATATAAAATATGTGTGCAATTCCAAAGGGAGACACGCTTTTCATTCGCCGTTTGTTTACGACTTTAAAGATAAGTGTTTAACGTTAAAGTTGAACGATTTATTTCTAAGAGAACGTAAGAAACAGCAAAAAGGTTTGAAATTGGATACTTCTTCTTTTGAAATGAAAGATTTTGGTGCTGGATCTCGAAAACTACAGACGAATCGCAAAGTGAATGAAGTATATAAAAGTGCAGCGACAAAAGGTGTGTTTTTACAAGTTTTGAGTCAACTGTCAGGATATTATAAGCCTAAAAATGTACTTGAATTGGGAACGTCTCTAGGAGTCGGGACTTTTGCATTAACGTACAATAGTGAAAAGGTGGTGACGGTAGATGCGTGCCCAATAACCCAACAGTTTGCAAAGAAATATTTCCCTGAAACAACGACAAAAGTAGTATTTGTAAATGACACCTTTCAACATTTTATAGAAAATGATTCGACTATTTATGACCTTATTTTTATTGATGGACATCACGATGGGGAAGCGTTAAGAAACTATTTAAATCTACTTGAAAAGAACAGTCACGATGAAACGATTTTTATTTTAGATGATATTCGATGGAGTAGTAGCATGGTATTTGCTTGGAATGAAATAATTTTAGATAATCACTATCATTTGTCACTTGATTTATTTAAATTTGGAATAGTGATGAAACGGCATCATCAAGACAAGCAACATTTTGTGGTTCGGCTAAAAAACATTTTAAAAAGTTTATTATGAAAATATATACAAAAGGAGGAGATAAAGGAAAAACAAGTTTAATTGGCGGGACACGTGTTTCCAAGCATTCATTGCGAATTGAGTCGTATGGTACAGTGGATGAATTAAATTCACATATTGGATTGATACGAGATTCAATTGACGATGAAAGTGTTGTCGAACAAATTTTAGTTATTCAAGATCGACTGTTCACCATTGGGTCAAACCTTGCAGCAGATCCAGAGAAAAATAAAATGCCTTTACCACCACTTTTCCCTAGTGACATTACTTATTTAGAAGAGAAGATTGATGAAATGGACAGTCAATTGGAGCCGTTAAGAAAATTTGTTCTTCCTGGGGGGCATCTAACCATTTCTTTTTGTCACGTGGCGCGAACAATATGCCGAAGAGCAGAACGTTTAGTAGTGGGTGTAGCAGATGAAGAAACACCCTTAGATGAAAATATTTTACCGTATTTGAACCGCTTGAGCGATTATTTGTTTGTTTTATCTCGTTACATGACAATGAAGTTAAAAGCAAAGGAAATTGCTTGGATTCCTAAAATGGAAAAATAATCGATTATATACTAAATCATAATATGAAAATCATTCAGTTAAGCTCCCGTTTTATAGTTCTATTTATGCTTGGATTCTTCTTCTTAGGCATGAGACAAGCACGAGTCTATACGGTTAAGTTTAAAATGACCAATATTCGGAATTCTAAAGGTCAAATTCAACTTCAATTTTATAAAGATGAAACGACTTTTAAAGCAGAGAAACCTTTTAAACAAATATATATACCCAAAAACGATGTTAAAAATCAATATTTAGAGCACACGATTACTATTGAAGGTGGCGTTTACGGCTTTGCGATGCTTGATGATGAAAACAACAACGGAAAAATGGATTATAGAATTCTGCCTCAAGAAGGTTTTGCATTTTCGAATTATTATCTTTCAGGTTGGAGTCGCCCTAAGCTTGATGACTTTAAAATAATGGTAAGTAAAAATACGTTCGTAGTGATGAAATTTAGATATTTATAAATATCTAATAATGAGAGTCTTGTATTTGTTTATTAATTCTTTTCAATCAAAGGCTTGTAATTTTTCAAAATAAAACTATTTTTGCGCAAAGATTAAAAAATAAGCGTATGTATTGGACACTTGAATTAGCTTCCTATTTAGAAGATGCGCCTTGGCCGGCAACAAAAGATGAGTTGATTGATTTTGCAATTAGAACAGGAGCTCCTCTTGAAGTAGTTGAAAATTTGCAAGACTTAGAAGATGAAGGCGAGGCTTACGAAAGTATTGAAGAAATATGGCCGGATTATCCTTCTAAAGATGATTTCCTCTTCAACGAAGATGAATATTAAAAATTAAATCAGTTTACACGGTCGCTTTACTATTTTTAGCGAAGTTACTCTCTTAAAAAGAGAGTAAAGAGTAATAGATAATTATATATTAGAATTACTCATTAAACACTATTCACAAAGCTCTTGATATTATTCAAGAATTAGTCTAGCCTTTTGTTTAATGAGTAATTTTTTTTCAAAACTGTACCTTTCTTCCTTTCCACTGAGGGCGCATAAAGACAGTTAAAATCCCCACAAAGAGCATCCAGAAAGGATAAATCAACGAAAAAATAGCCATTTGAACCAGCGAAAAACGCTCCCCTATTTTTATCAAATAAGGATAGAGAATGATACTGTCAAAAGCGATTTTGGTGAGGAGTAATTCAACCACTTTGTTCGGATAAATTAATATTAAAGCGATAATGCCCCAATGGTAAATGATTCCTATAAAGGCCATCAGTAATGCAGAAACGCTTAAAAATGAAGAACTCTTTTTAATCCAACGAACACGTTGTTGTAAAATATCTACAAAGGAACTTGGAATAGTGGAGTCAACACAAATAGCTTCATCCGTTGATAATTGAACTTCCTTTTTATTTTTTACGAAATAGCTTAAAAAATAGTGGTCATCTCCACTGCTCACTGATTGGTGAAGATCTTGTGCTACAAAATCTTCATAAATCGATTTCTTGAATAAAAAATTTGCACCGCTTGCAACAAAAGGACGTTTTAAGAAATGCAATCCATTATTAAGTATAAACAAGTAATAGTAATCTAGGTTGAAAAAGCCACTAAAGGGCTTGTTTTGGATGCGTACTGGAAGAATGTGGGCATCGCCTAATTGAATTTCAGATAATGCTTTAAAATAGCTCTCTGGAAGTTGAACATCTGCATCCAAGGTTAAGATATAATCGGTAGTCGCAGTTAGAATTCCTTTTTTTAGTGCTGCTTTCTTTCCATGCTCATCTTCTAAATGGAGTATCTCGTATTCAAAATCAGTTATACTATTTTCCAAAGTTGCAACGGATGCATCATCAGAATGGTCATTGACAAAGATGAATTTAATAGGTAGTTGGTGTTGAAGAGCAATAGAACGAAGTAATAAAGTCAAATTTCTCGCTTCATTTCGAAAAGGAATAATGACGGTTAAGTGGGGGAGTAGATTATTTTCTTTAGTTGATTTAATGTGTAAAGATAACTGTCCCACTAAAATGATGACGGTAAAAGTGGTAAAGAAAATGAAGAAGCTACTCATATTATTTCTTTTTCATTAAATAGGGAATTCCTATAATGGCCGGAATAATTTGATTGATAATGGATAATGAGAATGTGGCAATCAAAATAATGCTCGCATTGTCAATAATAGGCAATAAAATAACCAATGCGACACTTTCTCTCAGGAATAACTTCCCCCAGATGAAATTTGGTATTAAAGTACTCCACAAATAAATCAATAAGATGTAGCTGTACAAACTGGTGTCAAAATCCACTTGAAAAACATTAAGCATCAGTAAATATTGTACTGAGAATATAGCATATCGAATAAAGTTGAAGATAATGAATTGCCATTTTAATCGTGCATTTGATTGATAATTATTGAAATGTCGAAAGAATGATAACGCATTAATTCTTTGAAGATTTAGTTTTTCAAAGAAGAAATACACTATCCAGCCAATAATGACAAGTGTCAAGAAAATCCAGTTATAGGTGGTCGAAAAAAATGCATTAGGTGAAGGAAGTAAAAACAACGCAACAATACCAATTGTAATCGTGGTGAAAAATTGAGAATAGCTTGCTAAAAGTGTGAACAAGATAATTTTAGGTCGTGTTTTAAAAGGGTAGTATAACATACGACCAATAAAATTCCCGATAAAGTTCGGCGTAATGAATCCAGAAAAAACACCACTTAAAAATGATTCAGCACTTTCTTTTTTTGAATAGCAATTGAGTGTTTTTAGCGTGTACTTCCATTTTAAATATTCGAAATACCAATTGAGTGGTGTTAGCAGGAGAACGATTAGGAAGAGACTTATTTTAAATTCAGAAATACTGTCAAAATTAATTTCTTTGATGACAAATCGCTGCTTCACAAGAACCCACATAAAAATGATTGCGGCCGTAATCTTAATTGCAAGGGCGATTTTTGAATAGAATTTTGTAGTTTTAGACACTGAACTTAAAAAAGAATGCTCGAAGATAAAATAATTCTTGGAATTGACCCTGGTACAAACGTAATGGGTTATGGATTAATTCAAATTAAGGGTAAAAAAATGGAATTAATTAATTTCGGCATTTTACAATTAGGAAAGATTGACAACCATCCAGATAAATTAAAACGTATTTACGACCGTGTGGTGCAGTTGATTGCTGAATATCATCCAGATGAATTAGCAATCGAAGCACCTTTCTTTGGAAAAAACGTGCAATCTATGTTAAAGTTAGGAAGAGCACAAGGTGTTGCTATTGCAGCTGCTTTGGCACAATCTGTGTCTTACGAGGAATACACTCCAAGACGCATCAAACAAGCGATTGTAGGAAACGGAAACGCCTCCAAGGAACAAGTAGCGAGCATGTTACAGAAGTTGTTGAACTTTACCGAAATGCCCAAATACCTCGATGCAACCGATGGTTTGGCAGTTGCTGTTTGTCACTTCTTCTCCAAAGGAATTGGAGAGAATAATAAGTCATTCGTTACCTCATGGAAACAATTTGTGACAAAAAATCCAGATCGAAAAATTTAAGCTATTCTACCGTTGCTCGGATGAATAATTGATTGACAGGAATAAACGTATTTGTTTTAACTGTTACCGTTTTTTCTATTAAACCTGACATTCCTTGAAAAGGGGAAAACCGTACTTTTATAGAATCTTTTTGCCCTGGTGGAATAGGCCTTTCGGGTTTTATGGGTGTTGTGCAACCGCAACTTGCTTGAACATTCTCAATAATGAGCGGTTTATTTCCTGTATTTTTGATAACGAAAAAATGTTCATTTTGAGATTCAACCCTGATTTTTCCAAAGTCAAAGTCCTTCTCTTCAAATTCAATATCGGTCAGCTTGTCTTCATTGGCTTTACGAATCGCTTCTTCTTCCTTTTGAAAGGTCTCTAATTCTTTTGATAGCTCTTGTTCGTATTTACCACCTGCTGCAAATGGTGATACATCAGAATTATTTTCTGGTTCTTTTGTTGAACAGCTAATGAGCCCTATCATTCCTATTAATAAAGCAATATATTTCATTATTTATCGAGTTTGAATTTTGAATATTCGTTGTTTCTTAAAATACGAATTGCTTCTTGCAATGATTGGTTCAATTCATTTAAAATTTCAAATGAACTTTCAAAACCATATAAGTCAGAAGCAATCAATCCTCTTAAACGTATTTCAATATAATTTTTATTCTTTTCGTATTCTTCTGCATTATATACAAGTGTTGAATCTTCCTTGAATGCATAATCGGTAAAAGCAGTGCGAAGTTGCTCGTCTACTTCAAAGCCACTTTTAAATGCTGCGATTGTCGGATATTTCGCTAACAATTTTGCTTTATTTTCTTTAGAATATTGAAAAGTGAATGCATTGAAGTGCCCACCTCTGAATAAGCTATTGAAATAAGGTGTTAATGAAGCTGTGTCCATAGGTACAAAAACATCAGGCATAATTCCACCGCCACCATAAACATCCCGTTTCTTAACTAAAGTTTTGTACTTTAATGAATCAGGAAAGTGAATCGAATCTTTAGTGACCATCTCACCGTGCTTCATACGTTTCAAATAATCCATTTCATAGTCATCAACGCCTTCATATGGTTTTTGAATATTTCTTCCAGAAGGTGTGTAATATTTTGCAATGGTTAAACGCAATTCAGCACCATCAACTAGTGGAATAGGGCGTTGCACTAATCCTTTACCAAATGAGCGTCTTCCGACGATAAGTCCTCGATCCCAATCTTGGATAGCTCCTGCTACAATTTCACTTGCTGAAGCCGAAAATTCGTTAATTAAAACCACTAATTCACCTTTTTCAAATTGATTTTTCAGCCCACCATTTAAATCCATTCGTGGTTGTCTTTTTCCTTGAGAATATACAATTAGCCTATTTCCTGAAATGAAGTTATCCGCTAGATCACGTGCTGCATACATCAATCCACCAGAATTGTTCTGTAAATCGAGTACCAATTGCTTCATACCTTGATTCTTTAGTAAGGTAATACTGGAATCAATTTCTTCTGTTGTTGAACGCGAAAAAGCATTTAGTCGAATATATCCAATGGTATTGTCAATCATGTATGCACAATCGACCGAATTTATTCTGATTTTACCTCGTGTAATATAGAAATCAATACGTTGATTTCCTTTTCCTCTAAAAACCGTCACCTTAACTTTGGTGCCTAATTCCCCCATCAAACGCTTACGTATTTCATAAGTCGACATTTTAACACCTGCTATGGGCTCATCATCGACAAAAACAATACGGTCGTTATCTTGTAACCCTACTTTTTCTGAAGGACCACCAGAAATAACGGACGAAACATTCATCGTATCTTTCATTACTTGAAAACGAACACCGATTCCAACAAAATCACCTCTAATTTTCTCTTCAGCTTCTGCTACTTCTTCCTTGGGAATAAAGGCAGAGTGAGGATCTAGTTCATCAATCATTGCTTCGATTGCTTTGTTGACAATCTTTTCATAATCCACATCTTCAACGTATGCAGCGTCAATATAGCTAACAACTTGGTTAAATCGTCTTAGGTTATCATCTTTTCCTTTTTGTGAGAATGAATGGAAGCTTGTAAAAAGTAGGAGTGTAATTAATAGCGTTTGTTGTAAAACTTTCATGTTTATTTTTTTTGAAACATAAATGTAATTAAATTTGTCAAAACGCCCAAAAGCAATACTACTTTTGTTCTATAAATTTGTTTTATGTTTTGAAGTTTCTTTTATTACTTATTTCTTTCTTTTGTTTTACACAGGTTTTTTCACAAACATTTAAAGTGGGTATTTCTACTGAATTTAAACCACGAGATCTTTTCCTGAATGTCAATGGTTCCTTTCAAAAGGAAAATCATCAAGTAGGATTGGTATATGGTCTTGGTATTCAACGAGCATTTGTTCAAAATCACTATTTCCCTCAACTATCAGTGAATTACGATTATAGGTTTTTAAATCGCGATTTATTTCAATTATTCGCCACTAATACGTTTAGTTATAGCACTATGAGGTTGGGAAGGACAACTCATCAACGACTGCATGTTTTGGAAGGATATATAGGTTTTTCGTATGAGATTGGAAATAAAATTCGGTTTAGAAATAGTATTTTAGGAGGTTTGTATAGTGAACTGATAAGTCCTAAGCCAGCTTATTTTGTTCGGAAATTAAATCTTGGTTATCAATTCACGATAGGTGTGCTATATGCGTTTTAGAGCTATTATTTTGTTTTTTATTACTTTGATTATTGCTGGCTGTAGCAAAGAGAAATCGTCTATTCAAACAAAAATAATTGGACATGCTGGGAGCGGTATGACACAGTGGAGCGGTCTATTTGTAGATAATTCATTGGAAGGAATAAAGTACGCATTGAGCTTAGATAATTGTTATGGTGTTGAGATAGATATAAGTATTTCTGCTGATTCTACTTTGTGGTTATTTCACGATTCTGAACTGAGTGATAGAACGAATGGTCAAGGATGTGTAAGAAATGCCACGGATGAATACTTGTCGGGATTACACTATAAAACACTCCACCAAGAAAAACTTGTTAAATTAAAAGATGTATTATTTTTAAACTCTAATAAGGAAATTATTTTAGATGGAAAAAACTATAGTCAATGTCAACAATCGGATATAGATTATGGATTGATTAAAAGGTGTTTTGAGAAATTAGGACCTTTGCCTGAGAACGTTGCGGTTAATATAAGCACGATGAAATTATACGCATATTTAAAAGATTTAGGTTTTCCTTTGATCTTAAAAATAGATAATATAAGTCAAGTTACTTCCGCTCTCGATAAGGAAGAGGTTGTTGGATTTATGTTTGAAGCTTCAAAAATCACCAAAGAAGAGATATGCTTCTTACAAGATAAAAATTATAAAGTTTACCTTTATGAAGTGCGCTCGATTGCTCGTCTAAAAAAAGAATTAAAGAAACAACCGGATTATATTTTGGTCGATGATTTATTAAATAGTGTAATAGTATTGTAATGGCAAAGAAAAATGTAAAAAACGTCGTGTATTCAACGAATCCAAGTTATCAGTTTGAATACGACGAAGAACAAGAACAAGATACTTTATCGAATGGCGATCAAAAACTATATGTTTCCATTGATAGAAAACAGCGTGCTGGTAAAGAAGCTACGTTAGTGGAAGGATTTGTCGGAACAGCAGATGATTTATCCACATTGGGGAAATTGCTCAAGCAGAAATGTGGTGTTGGTGGAACAGCTAAAGATGGTATTATTCTCGTTCAAGGTAATTTTAAAACTAAAATAGCCGAGCTTTTAGAAAAGGAAGGATATAAAGTGAAATTGAAAGGAGGGAATTAAATGCACGCATTTAGTATGCTATCGTCTTTCATTCTCACGCTGAGTTATCTATAATAAGATATTATTCAAGTGCCATTTTATATTTTCCCTCCCCCTGCCCCCTCCAAAGGGGGAATAGGAATCTCACTTCGAATTACAGTTTTTTCTTAATGAAGAATAGGTTTCCCCCTTCGGAGGGAAGAAAAAGCATTGCTTTTGAAGACCAAGCGGTAGTGCAGGGACAAAGGGGGAGGTGCTTTCGTGTCAACTTTAACCTCACTCTCACTCTCATTCTCACTCACTCCGTCTCTATTCCTCACCCCAATATTTATCCAATAAATAAATCAAGGAAGAAATCGTTGCGGCACCCATTTGCAATTCGCGTTTGTTGACATTTTCAAAAACATCGTTAGCGTTGTGATGAATGTCGAAATAACGTTGGCTATCAGGAACTAATCCAAATAACCCAACATTACTGAACTGAGATTTCAATGGAGTGATGTCAACACCAGAATAGCCTTTGTCCAATTGATGAATAAAATAAGGTTGAAATAAGGGTAAGAATTGACGGATGAACGTATATTTTTTATCCGAACCATCAAAGTCAAAACCTCTTGGCGTAAAACCTCCTTCGTCACTTTCGATAGCAAAAATATGGTTTTCATTTTTCTCTTTAGCGATGTTAGCATACGCTTTTCCACCTCTGTTACCATTTTCTTCATTCATGAAAAATACAACTCGAATAGTGTGTTGTGGTTTGTAATTTAAAGCCGTTAATAACCGTACGGATTCCATGCTATGAACAATGCCGGCACCATCGTCGTGAGCACTTTCAGAAACATCCCATGAATCCAAGTGACCGCCAACAGTAATGATACTTTTCGGGTATTTAGTACCTTTTATTTCACCAATGACATTGTAAGATTTTGCATCTGGTAGCAGACGACAATCCATTTCTAAATAGACCGTTAATTTTTGATTCGAAGAACCGATTAGTTTTTCTAGAGTTGTTGCATCATTGGTCGATAAAGCTGCTGCTGGAATTTTTTCAATTCCTTCTTTGTAGTTCATCACGCCGGTATTCGGAAAGTCATTTTCACTCAAACTAAGTGAACGAATTAAAACCGCCTTTGCTCCTTTTTCAGCAGCAATAGAGGCACTAGAACCACGAACTCCGAATCCATTTCCATAGGCGTTAAAAGCAGCAGGAAAATGTTGATCCATCGGTTGCGCCACAAAAACAATTTTTCCTGCTACGCTATTTTTATCTGCATTTCGAAGGTCGTCCAATGTTTTAAAGAGTATGATTTCTCCTGAGATAATTCCATTTGTACCAACAGAACCGCCTAATGCCAATAGGTTTAAAGGACGAATTCTTCCATTTTCTTCCGTTAAATATGCTTTTTCTTTATTTCCTCTTACCCAATGAGGAACCATTACTTCTTGTAGATAAACAGTGTCGAAGTCATAACTTTTTAATGTTTGATATCCCCATTTAACTGCCATTTCAGCACCTAAAGAACCCGATAATCGTGAGCCAACATCTTTGCATAAGATTCTTAAATCATCATACGCATGGCCATTGGTCAAACTCTCTGAATAGATCTTGCTTAGCATGATGCTATCTTCTTTGATATTTATCTTTTGAGCTATACCTGAATAAGAAATTCCAGCTAGTAAAAGAAAAGCAACTACATTTTTCATTTTAAATCAATTTCTTCAATTTTATCCAATTCCCTCGTACGCGTTGTGTTGCAAATAGAAATCCATCACCACTAAAGCTGTCATGGCTTCAATAATCGGTATAGCGCGCGGAACTACACAAGGGTCGTGTCTTCCTTTTCCTTCTAATATTACTTCTTCTCCGTCTTTTGAAATAGACGCTTGTTTTTGTAGGATAGTCGCCACAGGCTTAAATGCCGTTCTAAATACGATAGGCATTCCATTAGAAATCCCGCCTTGTATGCCACCACTATGATTGGTTTTTGTTGTTCCGTCTGTGTTAAATAAGTCGTTATGTTGGGAACCAAATAGTTCTATTGCATCAAATCCACTACCGATTTCAAAACCTTTTACCGCATTGATGGAACAAATAGCATGTGCTAATACTGCGTTCAATTTATCAAAAACGGGTTCGCCTAATCCAGCTGGAATACCTGTAACGATACATTTTATAGCGCCACCAACGGTATCGCCTTTTTTGCGTGTTTCAGTGACAAATTGCTCCATTTCTAGTGCTTTTTCAGCATCTGGGCAGCGTACCAACGTTCTGTCTATTTCGGTTTTGTCCATGGATGTTTTCATCGTACGAATAGTTCCTATTTGATCGACGAAAGCACTAATTTGAATGCCTTTTTTCAGTAGAAACTGTTGACATATAGCACCAGCAGCAACACGAACAGCCGTTTCTCGTGCACTAGCTCTTCCACCACCACGATAATCGTAATGACCATATTTTTGGAAATAGGTAAAGTCGGCGTGAGAAGGTCGGAAATTGTTTTCTAGGTGCGCATAATCTTGCGATTTCGCATCGGTGTTTGGAATCAGAAAAGCGATAGGCGTACCAGTTGTTTTATGTTCAAAAACTCCAGATAAAAAGGATATTACGTCTGATTCTTTTCGTTGTGTTGTGATTTTTGATTGCCCAGGTCTTCTTCGGTCGAGTTGCTGTTGGACAGCTTCAAAGTCAATTTCAAAATTACTGGGAAAGCCATCTAAAATTCCACCGATAGCTTCACCGTGTGACTCTCCGAATGTAGTGAGTTGTAAAAGCTTTCCAAAAGTTGACCCCGCCATTTTATTAAAATTAAATCGTGTCTAAAACGTATTTTATCAGACGCTCCATGTGTGGCTGATAATCACTTGAAAATTCTTTTCGCTTTCGATTCGCAATTCCTAGACAGATCGTTAAACATTCGTGCCCTAATGCTTTCCCTAATGAAAGTAACGCTGAGGTTTCCATTTCAAAATTAACCACTTGTGAACCATCCACAGATTGAAAATCGGAAAGATTGTCGTTCATATTGTGAGTACTCAGCGGGATACGTAAAAGCCTTCCTTGTGGTCCGTAAAACCCACTTGAAGTAGCCGTTATTCCTGCAAATGTATGCTCACTTGACAGTTTTGTGAATAGTGATTCAGAAGCTTTAGTACAATAAGGCTGAAGTGTACTCGGTAATTGTAAATGTTCTCGCATCTGTTTTTCGATTTGAAGCTCTTCCTCTGAAAATGCGATGTCGTAAAAACGAGCTACATTATCTAATCCTAACGCGTATTTTGAAAGAATAAAACTGTTGACAGGAATGTGTTCTTGTAAAATTCCACAGGTTCCAATTCGAATAAGGTTCAATTTGGTTATTACTACTTTATCTTTACGTTCAATTAAATCAATATTGAAAAGCGCATCCAACTCATTGACTACTATGTCTATATTGTCGGTTCCGATTCCTGTTGAAATAGCAGAAACTTCTTTCCCTTTGTAGGTTCCAGTGTGAATCACAAATTCACGATGTTGTGATTGATGAAAAATCGTATCAAAGTAGGAAGAAATCATTCCTACACGATCTTGATCGCCTACCAAAAGAATGGTCTTGGCAACATCATCAGGCGTTACTCCTAAGTGGTAAACAGTGTTTTTACCACTTAAGACCAACTCTGAATCAGGATATTGAATGTTTTTATTTCCCAAGACTTCCAAATACTTTCTTTAGTAAGTCCGTTACACGTGCAGCGGCATTTTCACGGATTTTATTTTCTTCGTCATTGACCAATTTAAACAATCCATCAATTGCTTTCTCTGTAACATAAGCGTTTAAGTCAGGATTTACTTTTTGGTAACCAGCTAGTGGTGCCGCTAAATTGTATTTTGAAATAATTGGTTCCCAGAATTTTGTCAATTGTACCTTGTCAATTGCGTTGGCTACTTTAGGAGAAAATGCTTGAACTAATTGTGACTTAGTATTTTCTCTTAGATAGTTTGTTGCCGCTCCATTTCCTCCTTTTAAAATGGCGAAACCATCAGAGATTGACATGCTTGTAATAGCATTTTTGAAAATTGGAAGTGCTTCTTTCGCCGCTTCTTCGGCTGCTCTATTAAGTGTCTCTTCAAATTTATCAACTTGACTTTTCATTCCCCATTCGATAGCTTTATTTCTAACATTAATAGCATCTTGTGGAAAGGGAAGACGAATTTTAGCATTGTTTAAAAAGCCATTTGTAACAGAAGCTAAGTTGACAGAATTGCTAATACCAATATTTAAAGCTTCTTTTAAGCCAGCTACTACTTCTTGATTGGAAAGACCAGGAGTACTACTACCGCCACTAGTTGAAGCGCCTGCTAAAAGTTGATCAACAGTATCACAACTTGGTGTTAAGACAGAAAATGAGATAAGTGCTCCTAAAAGAATAATTTTTTTCATGTGAAATATATTAATTATGTAAACAAAAGTAAATATTTTTAACCAATCAAAAATAAAGCCATGAAAATTCAGATTGTCGCTATTGGGGACGAATTATTAAACGGACAAGTAATTAATACAAATGCAGCATGGTTAGCAGATCAATTTTCTTCTTTGGGATATTACGTCGCTAAGATGATTGTTATTCCAGATGACTTAGACGAAATCAATAGAATGATAGATGAATCGTTTGACAATTACGAAGTCACAATCGTTACTGGTGGATTAGGACCAACGAAAGATGATGTCACGAAAAAAGCATTAGCAAACTATTTTAAATGTGGTTTTAAAGTTGACCAAGAAACACGAAGTCGAGTAGCGGTGATTTTTAAGAATAAAGGGGTGCCAATTCTCGAAGTCAATTTACTTCAGTCGGAAGTTCCTGAAGTCGCAACAGTCTTACGCAATGATTACGGAACGGCACCAGGAATGCTTTTTAAGAAAAATGACAATTTACTAATTTCATTACCAGGAGTACCTTATGAGATGAAAGGAATCATGAGCGATGTAGGTTTTCCTTATATCTCTGATTACTTTAAGAAGGAAGAGTATTATTCTCAATCTATTTTAACTACGGGGATTGGTGAATCCTTTTTAGCAGATATTATTTCCGATTGGGAAGATCGATTAAGGGGAGAAGGGTTTGAATTGGCGTATCTTCCGTCTATTGGACAAGTTAAGTTGCGACTTACCTCTAAGAATAAAGATGCTTATAATATAGCGAAGATTAACCATTACATAGAGGAGTTAAAGTCACTTGTTCCCACTTATTTTTTCGGATACGAAGGTCAAACATTGAGTAAAGTAGTAGGAGACCTATTAAAAGTAAAAGGATTAACTGTAGCAATGATGGAAAGTTGTACAGGTGGTGGCATAACGAATGAATTAATTAAGACCTCTGGTTCCTCAACATATGTAAAAGGAGGTTTAATTACCTATACAAATGAGATGAAAGTGGCAATCGGAGGTATTTCTCTAGAGACACTTGAAAAGTATACGGAGCTAAGTGAACAATGTGCAAAGGAGATGGCTGAAAATGCAGCAAAGCTCCTGAAGGCGAATGTAGGGATAGGAATTACTGGCTTGTTAGAATCGGAAAATGGAGAGACATTTGCAGATATTGCCGTACACTATAATGGAAAAACACATGTGAAAAATAAAAAATTTGGTAAAAACAGAGAACACAACATACAATTAAGTATCTTTGCCACATTAAATTTCTTGAGGAACATTCTCGAAGAAGAATAATATCTAGAAAAAAGTGTAAAAAAGTTTGTGATTTAGGAAAGTAATTACTTTCTTTGCACCCGCTTAAATAATTATAGAATTAATATATAGTATAATGTCACGAGTTTGTCAATTAACAGGTAAGTCAGTAATGGTGGGAAACAATGTTTCGCATTCACAAAGAAAAACAAAACGCAAGTTTTATCCCAACTTAGTTACCAAAAAATTCTTTCTTCCTGAAGAAGGTAAGTTCATCACTTTGAAAGTTTCGACTTCAGCTTTGAGGACAGTGAACAAAAACGGAATAACAGCTTGTGTGAAAGAAGCAAAATTAAAAGGATTCCTTAAATAATTTGTTCCCATTGAGAAATGGTAATTTTTAAAAAGTAGTAAGATGGCTAAGAAAAGTAAAGGAAATAGAATTCAGATTATTTTAGAATGTACAGAGCATAAAACAACAGGTATGCCTGGGACTTCTAGATACATTTCTACAAAAAATAGAAAAAACACACCTGAAAGATTGGAGATTAAGAAATACAATCCAATTTTGAAGAAGTATACAATTCATAAAGAAATTAAATAATAGTTGAGTTATGGCAAAGAGACCGATGGCATCTCTTCAAAGAGGAGGAGGTAAAGAGCACACAAAAGTGATTAAAATGTACAAGACTGAAAAAGGTAGCGTTTCTTTCAAAGAAGAGATGGTTCACAATGATAAAGTGAAAGAGTGGTTTGCTAAAAACTAATGCTATTTAAAATAAAATAACTTAAAGCTTCCATTATGGGAGCTTTTTTCGTTTTATATACTAATTTTACACTTTAAAGTATTCAAGATGGGTTTATTTGATTTTTTTAATAAAACTAAAAAGGAGTCCAAAGAAGTTTTGGATAAAGGTTTGGAAAAAACAAAAGAAGGTTTCTTTTCCAAACTGACACGTTCTTTGGTCGGAAAATCGAAAGTGGACGATGAGTATCTTGATGAATTAGAAGAGATATTAATATCATCTGATGTAGGTGTAGAAACGACCTTGAAGATTATTTCCCGTCTTGAAAAACGAATTGAGCAGAATAAATATATCAATGCAAGTGAATTACATAGTGTTTTAAAAGAGGAGATTAAAGACTTACTAGCGGAGAATAATACTATCGATGCTAATTTTGAGTTGAATGAGAGTGTTCCAAAACCATATGTTATCATGGTAGTAGGAGTAAATGGTGTTGGTAAAACGACAACCATTGGAAAGTTAGCCAACAAATTTAAAAGTAACGGATTGAAAGTGATGTTGGGTGCTGCCGATACATTTAGAGCAGCTGCTGTAGATCAACTAAAAATATGGGCAGATCGCGTTGATGTCGACATTACCTATAAAGATATGGGAACAGATCCCGCTGCTGTTGCTTATGCGACCATTCAGGAAGCTGTCGAAAAAAATGTAGATGTCTGTATTATAGATACCGCTGGACGATTGCACAACAAAGTGAACTTGATGAATGAGTTAACAAAGATTAAACGTGTCATGAGCAAGATAATTCCTGATGCGCCGCATGAAATTTTATTGGTATTAGATGGTTCTACCGGACAGAATGCTTTTGAGCAAGCAAAACAGTTTTCAGAAGCTACTGAAATCAATGCCTTAGCCATTACAAAGTTAGATGGAACAGCAAAAGGAGGAGTTATTATTGGAATTTCCGATCAACTGAAAGTTCCAGTTAAATATATTGGTGTTGGAGAAGGTGTAAATGATCTGCAATTATTTGATAAAGAAAACTTTATAGAGTCCCTCTTTAATTAGTGACATTTATTTTTGGAGTTTATCTTTTTTATATGTAGATTGCACCGTTTAAAAACCGAAAAATATGAAACATTTATTTACTTCAATTGTACTTATTATTAGTGCTTTTTTAAGTGCGCAAACCCCATTAAATCTTACTCCATTGCAGCCGAGTCAGAACACTCAAGAGAAGTGTTATGCTGGTATTTTGCATCAGCAAATGATGGCTTCTAATCCAGATTATGCCTTAAAAATGAATCAGTTTGAACAGTATGTGCAAACAATGAATGGTTCTTTCTTACCAAAATCATCTGCTACGTATGTTATTCCTGTTGTTTTTCACGTGATTCACTTAGGAGAAGCTGTTGGCACAGGTTCAAATGTTTCTGATGCCGTGATTACTCATGCTATGAAACAATTGAATGAAAATTATCGTAACATGAATAGCCAAGGTGGTACCGATACGCAAATTGAGTTTGCGCTAGCTGTTCGTGATCCTAGTGGAAATTGCACTACGGGTATAACGAGAACAAATCACAGTTCTAATTCACAGTATAAGAATTATGGCGTTAAGTTAGATGGAAGCCAAGGTATCACAGAAACAGCCCTGAAATCTATTATTTCTTGGGATCGTAATAAATATTATAACATTTATATTGTTACTGAAATAGATAATAACAATGGTGGTGCTGGTACGCAAGGTTATGCTTATATGGCATCTGCTCATGGTACTACCTTAGATGGAGCTGTTTTTATGGCTTCTAACATCATGCAGGAGAATAATAAAACCCTTACGCACGAATTGGGCCATGCTTTAAATTTATTCCATACGTTTGAGGGAGATGGAACTGGAAATACATGTCCACCGTCTGGAGCTAGCAATGGTGATATGTGTGGAGATACACCACCTCATAAAAGAAGTCAGTCAGACTGTAATGCTACTGGTACAAACTCATGTGATGGAGGCTCTTCCAATTCAAAATTCGTTCATAACTACTTAGACTATTCTTCTGATGTATGTATGAATCAATTTACAGCTAACCAAGGAACCCGAATGAGAGCAGCTTGTTCTGGACTAAGAAAGTCTTTTTTCTATGCTAGTAATTTGGCTTTAGTTGGGCCTACAGCACCAGTAGCTGATTTCTTATTACCACAAGATATTTATTGTTCTGGAACCGTTAGTTTACTTGATAATAGTACGTGTGTGCCAAATACTTACACTGGATTAACTAATTTTACGGGATATTCTTTTAGCTGGTCTATTACAAGTGGGGCGTCTACAAAAACATCAACAGACCAAAATCCTACTTTTACTCCTACTGTCGCGGGATGGTATAGTGTTACTCTAACTGTTACAGGACCAAATGGTACTAACACAAAAACTGTTAATGATGCCTTTTATTATGCTGGATCTAGTTTATCTACTTGTACCCCATCATTTACATATATAGATAACTACGCTATTGACATTTCTAATATTACATTCAACACCATTAATTCTTCAACAAGTAATTTTGCTTCAGGAACGTATGAAAATTTCACTTGCTCTAAAAACACGGTAATTGAAACGGGTAATACGTATCCAATTAGTGCTACGATAAATTCTTTCGGATATACTTCTTATGCAAAAGTATATATTGATTGGAATAACAATGGTACTTACGAATCTTCCGAAATTGTTTTATCAGGAAATGTAACAGCTGGTAGTAGTGCACCGGTAGCGAAGACAATATCGGGAACGGTTACTATTCCTACTGGAGCTGTTAAGAATAAAATGTTACGTATGAGAGCAATCATTGATGCTCAAGTTGCACCTTCAGAATCGAAAGCGAATTGTGGAACAGCTGTTGTGGTAGGTGATGTCGAAGATTATGCGGTGTTGATCAAAGATGCATGTCCATATGCCTCGGTTTCTACTCAGCCGACTAACAAATCGATTTGTTTGAATGGAAGTACAACTTTTACAGCTGCTTCTACAGGAGCAACTTCTTATAAATGGCAAGTATCAACGGATGGTTCGACTTGGACAGATGTAAGTAATGACGCAAATTATGCTGGAGCAACTACGCAAACGCTATCTGTAAACAATGCACCTTCAACATTTAATGGATATAAGTATAGGTTGAAATTAATAAACGCTTGTGGTGACACCTATACGAATGTAGGAAATTTAACAGTTAGTTCAGGTGCAACCATTTCTGTACAACCGGCAAATGCTTCTATTTGTAAATCCACTTCAAATACATTTAAAGTAACAGCTGCAGGAGCTTCTACTTATAAATGGCAGTATAGCAATGACGGAACAACTTGGAGTGACTTGACTAACGCAGCACCTTATTCAGGAGTGACAACAGCCAGTATGACCGTTACAAATGCACCGTTAGCATTAAATGGCACTAAATATCGTTGTGTAATTAGTAGCACATGTGGAAGTCCAGTGAATACAAACGCAGTAACGTTTACTGTGAATGACTGTGTAGGATTGGAAGATGTGGAAGAAAATGATCTGACTATCTATCCAAATCCAACCAATGGTATTATTTATTTGAAGGGTAGTGTTGAGAATTACGAGAATGCTTCATTAATCGATATTCAAGGACGTTTAATTACAACTTGGAACTTGAAGGAAACAACACAATTTGATTTGTCTAACTTTATGAATGGAACGTATTTCATTAAGATTATTGGTAAAGACAATAGCGTTGTGACAAAAATTGAATTAATCAGATAATTGAATCCTTCATACGATCTCAAAAAGTCGGCTTTTAAGTCGACTTTTTGTCTTATATAACGTTCCAAAGAACATAAAGATTTGTATTTTCGCAGTATGAAATGGATTGGAGAACGTATCAGTTTTGTAGACGATAAGGAAAAGACAACAATTATTATTGTGCCTGAGAGAAGTAATTTTGTAAATGCCCTGATGGGCGCGTGGTTAGCTATGTGGTTGACGATTGGAATTACCCTTATCTGGGCTCTTTTCGCCCTTGAATTAACGAAGGAAGAAATGTTGATGACAGGTGTTATTCTTGCTCTTTGGTTGTTCTATCTTGTGCGCGTTACACGACAATTCATTTGGCTATTATGGGGTAAAGAGATGTTGAAGTTAAACAAACATGGATTAGCCTATAAAAAAGATGTGAAAGGCTACGGGAAAGCGATTCTTTACTATTATGATAATATGGCGGATATTGAAATTTATGTTCCTAAAACGAAATCACTACAATATGTCTGGGAAAAATCTCCATGGATTAGAGGAGGAGAACGGTTACAGTTTGAATATACTGGAAAATTTGTTCGCTTTGGAAGAAAATTAGAAGAGAAAGAAGTAAAGTTACTCTATCAGCTATTAGCTAGTAAACGTCACGAATATTCTAAAATCGCTCGTAGAGAGGAGAAGAAACAAGAGTCACTATAATTTCTTACCCCATTCCCAACTGTAATCTTCCTTCTTCGGAAAGCATCTCTAAGACAAATTCAGGATCCCAAACAATGTCGATATCTACTTTGTATTCTGGATGAGAAGCACCGAGTGCATTCCAAACACCTTCTTTAATCGCATCTCCCAAGGGACAGGCCTTTGTAGAGAATGTCATAGTGATGATGATTTTTAAATTTATATTGTCGATTTCAATTCCGTACAATAAGCCTAAATCAACAATGTTTATGAATAATTCTGGGTCGATTACGTCGTACAAAGAATCGATAACATCCATTCTTTCTTTAAAATATGCTTCTTTATCTATTGCCATCTAATAATGTTGTTTTGTGTGTTAATACTTTCCATACGTTTATAAAGTAGAGTAGAGCCACCGTACAAAACCCGACGAGTCCAATCTGGAATAATAGCTGTTGTTGCAAGATAATACTCATAGCAATTAACGGCAACGAGAAGATGAATATTCGAAATTGATAGGTTAATAAATTCGATATGAATAAATCTTTCGGTAAAGGTATTTTAGCCTTTCCATTCAGCTTTTTATAATGATTGTTCCAAACTATAAAGGGTAATGTTTTAAATGTCATTCCAAGAATAATGGCACTTATCCAACCTAAGAAAAGTATAAAGCCATAGATGAACACCCATTTTAGATTACTCGAAAAATAAATAACCGGAATTAATAAAATAGAAATTATAAGACCTGAAAATGAAACAAATGTGTGCTTCATAGGTGTGTCAATTTTCTTTTTCATTCGCTTGGTGAAGACATCTCTGATATAGAGCAACCACAGAACAACTCCAGCGATAACAATTACTCCGTAAATAAGTGAACGGATAGTTATACCAAAGAAATAGCCATCTGTTAGGAATAAGACTAACCCAGTATTTTGTAAAGCAAAAGCCCACTTAACCAATTTGATTTTTGTTGATCTTCCCAATAAAAACATAGGAACTAACTTAATACTAATACCCGTTATTAATTGTAAAAACCAACCCGCTAATCCTGCGTGTGCGTGTAGTCGAAGGATTTCCATATGATTCGATGTGAAAAATGGATATGCTAGATTAATCGCTAATAATAATCCAACAGTAAGGGTAAATAATAACCAAATAGAAGAGCTAAAGACAAATAATCGTTCTATGCTCGAATGAAGACCGATAGAGGCTGTTTTAATAACATTGATAAAGTATAATAATGCAGCTATTAAAATAGAACTACCTCCTGTAATCATTAAAAACCCAAGTTGAAAATGCCAAAAAGAATAACCCAAAATACTGATTCCAACTACTAGGAAGCAATAGGATACAAAGGCTAAATTAGAGCTAAATAAATTTCGTTCACAGATAACAGGGAGTAACTGATAAGCAGCCCCGAATATGACCATTGTTCCCCAACCTAGTGCCGCTAAGTGAACGATGCTTAAAACGTGTGGCACAAAATAGTGCGCCTGATATTCATCTGTTGAGATGAACGAATTCGATGCGTAGAGTAATAAAAAACTGATTATTAAAAAGAAGATGGACGCCGTCCCATAAAATGGTAAAACGGCTCTGTTTTTAGGTGATTTTCCAATATTTAATCCTCCCGCCATTATCTCTAAATTTAATTCCCTTTTTCGATTAGAAGTTTCACTTCTGTTTCTGATTCCGAATAAATATGAATATTGTAATTCTCGCTCTCTATCTCTTCTAGAAGATACATCGGTATTCGTTTGTGATTGACATAAAGCGCATGTCCACTTTGTAATTTAGCTAATTCTCCAAGTATGGCTTCCATTGGGCCAGGCATTTCTAAATGGCGAACGTCAATTTCACGTGTACAATTTTCAGCAAATCGTTTCTTGTTTTCGAGAAACATCGCTTCATCTTCACTATAGATTCTACTTTTTTTATTTTCCTTTTCCTTTTTCGAAAGATCTTTTTCTTGTTTCAAAAAGTAAGTATGATATTCACTTTTACTAATAGTTACAACGTGGTGCAAGGTATTGTCTTTCTCAAACAACTTGACGAGCGGTGTTGGAACGAAAGTGTTAATAATACAAAGTGTTTTACCAATTTCGATGTCTTTAAATTGCTTCATGATTTCTTTTAGAGGGTCACTTCCTTGAGCCAAAATCTCCCTCACGTCGAAACGGGTAATGTCCGCTTCTTTTAATTCCTTAAACCAATTTGGCTCTATTGATTGATCTGCTGTATCGGTAAAATCTACTTCGTCAAATTCAAAACCTAAAGGAGCCAATACTTTCACAAACTCGGAAATCGTTGCTCCTCCAATCTTAGCCGCCTCGGCAATATTTACGCGGGAAGCCATCAATTTTCGAAGAAGTGGATTTTTTAATTTTTTGAATGGTTTAGCAATAGAAGCAATCGCATCAATACTTCGAATGTCATGCTTAATTAGCTCTGATATTTTAGTCTTTTTGTTAATTTTCATTATCCTCCTTTTTTTTGATCCAGAATTGATCTTCATATTCGTCTTGTAGTGGCTCTTCTAACATTTCGCTTAAGTCGTGACCAATACTTTTGAGTTGTTCAGGAGTTAATATTTTCTCTAAGTGTGGAAATAAATCCCGTTCTTCAAAACGTACGTGGTCTGTTACTAAATCGGCAATCTTTTCCAAATGAATTTTTAATTCTTCATCTGAAGTTGGGTTCTTCAAATTCTCCACTACAGCACGAATTTGTCGATGTTCATCCAATGCTCGATCGACCATTTGGTCTTTCGCAACGGCAAATAAAGTTTCTTCCTCTTGTTTGAAATGAGTCGTTAAGTTATTTTCCCAGAAATGAAGTGCATATTTATTGATACGCTGAACTTCGATGCCAAATTTGAGTCCATTTTTAATTTTCCAGCCAAATAATAGGCTAAAATGATGTTCTCTTGATAAACTAACGATATTCTCGTCTCTTTTGATAGGTCCTTTACTCATAATCTGTAACGTTTTACTGCATGGATAGATAAATGTAAAAGTGCAGTAAATAATCTGTTTTTCAAAAAAAAGTATGAAGATACTTGCTTTTTACAACCACCTTCATGCTTTGTGATGTTAATTAACGGCCAAACAATTCAATCTCTAATTTTTCTGCTTTAGGGAAAAGAATATTATTTTCTAAGTGAATATGATTGAATAAATCATTTTCATACTCTTTTAGTTTTTCAAATAAGTACTGATAGGAGTTACAAGCATCCTCAGGAAGTTGATAATCGTTCGTCATATCTCTAAAAGTACGTGTGTCATCACCTGCTTCCTCGTGTTCCATTTCCAATATCTTGACAGCACCTGCTACCATTCCAATTTTTAATGGATTATTTTGCGGGTCTCTTTGATAGGCAACTAACGCTTTAATGGCTGGAAACAATACCTTCTCTTCTTTATGCATGTGGTTAATCAAATCTTGAAGATGATGATTAACTCTTATTGCTAGTTCAGGTAATTCTGGATGATTCTCATGATGATGTTCCGCTACTTTTTGAGCAATATTATTGAGGATTTCAGCATTTGTTTTGACATACTTGTGATGCGTATTTACTATGTAATCAGCTAAGAAATCAATGTCCCAACTATTGTAATCATGTGATGGTGATTCCGTAGCATTACCAATTTCTGCAATTGCTTTTTCTATTTCTTCCACAGGTATTCCTACTTCTGCGCTTGCTTCTTTTAGTGTTTTACTACCATGACAACAGAAATCAATTCCCATCTTCTTGAATGCCTCCGCTTTACGATAATCTTTGGTGATGATTTCTCCAACCGTTATTTCATTGGTGGTAGTATTAACCTCGTTTAGCTTTATTTCGATGTGCCAATCCACGGGGCCGGCTTCTAAATAATCAAAGGTAAAGATTGTTCCTCTTTCTCCTAATAATTGATAATAAAGCGGTTTTGGATCATGGTCGTTGTGAATAATAAAACTTTCACCTGGATTCAATCGGTCGAAGTATTCAAAAATAGTAGAGTGCTTAAAACGAGGTTCTAATTTCGTTACATCAAGTACTTTACTTTGGTCAATTTTTACATTGTTATCTTCCATATCTGTAAATTTTACAAGAAATAAAAACGTCTTATTTGTTTCTATTTTTTAGCGATTTCAATAAACCAGTCTTCTGGTCCGTTTTCTAAATAGTCAAAAGTAAAAGTATCACCGTGCATCGCTTCTAAATGATAATGAAGTGGCTTTGGGTCGTGATCATTTTTTAAAATAAAACTTTCACCTGATTGTAAGTTATTAAAGCGACCAAAAATAGTCTCGTGTTTAACGCTTGGATGTAATTTTGTTGCGTCTAAAACCTTGCTCTCATCGATGTTTAAAGTTCCCATTTTTATTAATTTTAAAAGGTTATTATTTAATTCTTCAACAAATATAAATAACAATCATGATAAAAGACTATTTTATCCTAAATATTTTTTATTTAATCTAAATAAGGTTAAGGAAAGGTGTAAATAAATGAAAGATTGAAGTTAGAATGTCTTACTTCGTTAGTTTTAAAATGGTTTCATTGTTCACTAGTCCAAGATACTCATCTGTTTCATATTGATGAACGTCCACTTTAAAACCAACAGCAGTGAGTCGTTGTTTTAATCCATCAACGGAATAGATCCGAACATGATCATCTTGCCCAAAATGGACTTTTCTATCTTCTGGATTCGTAATGGCGCTGTTTTCATAGATTTCACCACTCTTAAAAGGAGTTTGAACAAATATCAACCCTCTAGGTTTAAGCGTTCTATACAATTCTTTCATCGCCAAAGTATCTTTCTCAATATGTTCTAAAATATGAAAGCAAATAATAACATCGAAATAATTGTCTTCAACAGGCATATCTGTCAAATCATATTGATATTTACTCATAAAATCATCCGAAAGATCACTCGGGTAATAATCTATATTTTTACTCTTATTGAATTGGAAATATAGAGATCGTGAAGGAGATATGTCTAATAATTTGATAGGTTGAGTAGTAAATACTTCTTTTTTGAATTCTAAAAACAAACGTCGGTCTCTGGGTAAACTACCACAATTGGGACACAGTTGCTCCTTCCTTTGGTTTGAAATAAATGAACGTAACTTCTTTTGACAAACACTACACTGATGTGAAGAGCCTATATAAAAAGGATACATAGCTTTTCTAAACAATCGCTCATTTTTGATTAAAAAGCGTTTAGGAAAAACGGAATATAATAGGGATTTGATTTTGTTATACATCATGTGTAGCAAAAATATTATTTATTTAATCATAAAGTAGTCTTAGATAAATTAATTAATGGATATCTTTATTATTTTCAAAATATGCTTACTTTTAGCTTTATTATTTTGTAACTATGAAAAACATCTATACTATTACTTTAGGAGTGCTTTTTAGCCTACTTATTTCATCCAAATCCTATTCGCAAGAAGGACTTTTAAATTTATGTAATCAACACATTGTTCAAGCTCAATTGCCTTATTCAGCAGAGAGACAGCAGCGTATGATGGCATTTGATGTGGAACAGAAAGCGATTCAGGAACAATTGAAGCAAAATCCACCAACCAGACAAGTTTATAAGATTCCAGTAGTTTTTCATATTGTTCATTATAATGGTGACGAGAATATTTCCAATGAGCAGATTTATGATGCGATGGAAGTGTTGAATCGTGACTTTAGAAAATTAAATGCAGATACGGCAAACGTAGATTATGAGTTTAGTCCAACAAATCCAAATCCTGCAGCGACACCAGCAGACATAGAAATTGAATTTGTTTTAGCAACCAAAGCACCCGATGGGACTTGTTTTAATGGTATTACTAGAACAGTTTCACCAACAACTTTTTCTACGAAAGATGGTTTTGTTCAGTTACAAGCTGTCATGAATGGAAATGATGTTTTTCGTGGAATGTGGCCTGCAAAAAATTACATGAATATTATCGTGGTGTTGAACTTAGGTTCGGCTGCTGGGTATACCTTTTTACCAGCGTCATTTAATAGTGATAATATGTATGGAAGTATTTGGGTGAATCCTACTTATGTGGGAAGAATTGGTACCGGAAGTGAAGTGAGATCTCGAACTTTGACACATGAAGTGGGGCATTGGTTGAATTTATACCATACTTGGGGTCCTACAAATAATCCTGGATTGACCTCGAATTGTGATGAAGATGATGATGTGTTGGATACTCCGAATACAGTTGGTGTAACTTCATGTAAATTAAGTGAACAAACGTGTGGCTCAAAAGCGAATGTGGAGAATTATATGGATTACTCGTATTGTTCTAAAATGTTTACCGAAGGCCAAAAAGACCGTATGCGTGCAAGTTTGCTGACATTGCAACGAAAATTCCTTTGTACTCCTGACAACCAAGTTCTTACTGGAATTGATGGTAGTCAAGGATTATGTGCAGTTGAATTTAGCGCACCGAAAGAAAGTTATTGCGTTGGTGAGCAAGTGACATTTGACGATTATAGTACGCAAGGACAGACATCCTGGAATTGGGAATTTGAAGGAGGAACACCTGCTACTTCTTCTGCGCAACATCCATCTGTGACTTATGCTATTCCTGGAAAGTATAAAGTGAAATTAACCGTTGGTGACGGAATAACTACTTTGTCTAAAACAAAAGAGGCATATGTGCATATTAACGCAGTGGCAACATTACCTTACTTTGAAGGTTTTGAATATTATACAGATGCACAAGAAATTGAAAATGTAGTTATTCGTAATATAACTCCAGAGGTTCCAACATTTGAAATTGTCAATTCGGCTGCAGCAACAGATGCTAAATCATTGTGTTATTTTAATTATTACACACCAGATCAAGCGACGAATGAATTTATTTCACCAATGTTCGACTTGTCTTCTATGACTAGCTCTGATAAAATGACATTGAGTTTTAAATTTGCTTATCGAAAGAAAAAATCAGATAATAATGAGAAATTGACCATCTATGCATCTAAAGATTGTGGGACAATTTGGCTAAAGCGAAATGAACTTACAGGTAACTTACTATCTTCTGAAATTGTCACGAATAGCTTTGTTCCTTCAGCAGAAAACTTTAAAACAGTCCATGTGACAGGAATATCGAGTTCATTTTTCACGAGTAATTTCCAATTCAAAATCGCTTTTGAATCAAATGGTGGAAATAACCTTTATTTGGATGATATTAATTTATATAAAGGCACGCCTTCGGATGTTAATATAGTAGGAGTTTCTTCCATAGATGACCAAATGACGAATTGGAATGTAAGTCCTAATCCTGCTACGTCTAGTGTTTTTATTGCTTTCTCGAAAATGCAGTCGGAAGAGACACATTTGAGAATTACAGATATAACTGGAAAAATTGTTTTTGAAAATACGTATCAAACACCTCAAGGTGAGAATGAAATTATTGTTGATGTCAATGATTTTTCAAGTGGAATCTATATTGTTTATCTAGGAGGGAAGTCGAAGAAATTAGTCATTGAATAAGCTGTTTTTTTGAAAGAAAATAGATTTCAGGAAGTATTGTAATGGAATGAATAACGTTCAAAAAAGGGATGGAAAATATTTTTTCATCCCTTTTATATTAGTGACAATCAAATAAAACATATATAAATTACTTTTTCTCTAATTTTTTTGTTATACCTTTATGCTCTATAAAACTATATAATTACTACTAATCCATGAAAAAAATAGTTTATTTATTGTATATTGTTTTGGGTTTCTCCATGCAATTAGCCGCACAAAATGAAGCAAATAATTGGTATTTTGGACAAAATGCGGGTTTAACTTTCAATACGACGCCTCCAACAGCTTTAACCAATGGAATGCTGAGTACATCTGAAGGGAGTGCTTCTATTTCTACCGCAGCAGGAAATTTATTATTCTATACAGATGGAATCACTGTTTATAATAGAAATCATTTAGTGATGCCAAATGGGACAGGATTAATGGGGAATCCGTCCGCAGCACAATCGGCTATTATCATTCCAAAACCAGGTTCGACTACGAATTATTTTATTATTACTGTTCCTGAATCTGGAGCGGTTGGAATGCGCTATTCAGAAGTGGATATGTCACTCGCAGGTGGTATGGGAGATGTTCTTACTTCCAATAAAAACACGTTCATGTTTTCTTCATCCTCGGAAAAAGTTACAGTGGTGAAACATGCTAATAATATCTATTATTGGGTGATTGGTCGTTATAATACAGGTGCTCAATCTAAAACATACATTTCTTTCTTAGTAGATTGTAATGGTGTTAATATAAGCTCGCCTGTCGAATCAAATGTAGGAATTACGAATGGTGAAAACTGGGGGTATTTAGTCGCTTCTCCAGATGGAACAAAACTAGCATCAGCTTCTTCTAGTAGTGGTATTGAAATTACGGATTTTAATAATTTAACTGGCGCTGTCTCTAACACTATTGACTTAGGAACACTCTCTTACTCAGGAATAGCAGGTGGTAATTATGGTGTTAGTTTTTCTCCGAATAGTAAAGTTCTCTATGGCGCAAGTATAACAAATTGGGCATTGGTTCAGTGGGATATGACAGCGCCTAATATTCCAGCTTCTAAAATTTACCTAGGTGATTTAGGCGGAGGAGGGGCAACACGACCTAGTTATCGAGGAGGTGCATTGCAAATTGGACCCGATGGAAAAGTTTATATTGCACAAGTCTCTACTAAGTTTCTAGGAGTGATAAATAATCCAAATGTAGTTGGAGCTGGCTGTAACTTACAAAATAATGCAGTCGATTTGAGTGGTAAGAATTGTGTGTTGGGATTGCCACCATTTATCCAATCTTATTTTAACACATCTGCTATTTCGTACGTCAGTCATTGTGCAGGAGATCAAACACAATTTACGCTTTCAGGAGCTAATTTTGTTGATTCCGTTAAATGGAATTTTGATGACGCTTTAAGCTCATCTAACACTAGTGTTTTATTGGATCCCACTCATGTTTTCACAAGTGCAGGCACGTATAATGTCCAACTGATTCGTTACGTGGATTGTGTGAAAGATACACTCAATCAAGAAGTAACAATATATGGTCCCGTAACGACTCAACAGAACGTTACTTTATGCGAAAATAGTACGTTTGAATTGCCTGATGGACAAATTGTAAATACTGAAGGTGACTATACGAGCACAATTCCTAGTGTAGTAACAGGTTGTGATAGTATAATTACAACTCACCTTATTGGGCCACAAACTACTTTTAATGCAGGAACTGATCAGTTTATCTGCAAAGGAACCTCGGCACAACTTCAAGCAGGTCAAGCTTTGAATTATTCGTGGACACCTGCAGCAACATTGAGTGATCCGACTGTTTCTAATCCTATTGCAACACCAACAACAACGACAAGTTATGTTGTAAGTTCTCAAGTTCAATTATCTAATAACTTAATTGTAAATGGAGATTTTGAATCAGGAAATACTGCCTTTACGTCTGGTTATTTAAGTAGTTCACCAACCCCATTAGGTGGTCCAGGAAATTATACAGTAAGCACGTATGTTTCTAATAGTTGGTGGTCGAATTGTGGTGACCATACAAGTGGTGCTGGAAACATGTTGATTGCAGATGGTGCGAACAATACCAATGGGGTGAATGCCGCAAGCTCTGTTTGGTGTCAGACCATTTCAGTATCTCCAAATACGGATTATGCTTTTTCTACATGGTTAACCAATCTCAATTCTGCAGGAAACACATCGTCACTTGGATTCTTTATTAATGGTGTTCAAATTGGGCAAACACAAAATACGCAGATTGGTGTGTGTGATTGGAGTCAATTTTATGTGATTTGGAATTCTGGAAATGCCACTTCTGTTGATGTTTGCATCTCCGAAATGAGCGGTGCGCAACCAGGAAATGACTTTGCCATTGATGACATTAGTTTCTATCAAATATGTACCATTACTGATTCTGTAACGGTGAATGTGAGCGATATAAAATTAGATGTAACCACATTTGAAAATGTAGATTGTCATGATAATTCCACTGGGAAAATTTCCATCGATGCAACAGGAGGTTTTACACCTTATTCGTATGCTTGGAATACAGGACAATCGGTATCTGATATTACTAATTTACCAATAGGAAGTTATACTGTAACAGTCACCGATTCAGTAAATTGTACAAACGACACGACTTTAACCATTACACAACCAGATGAGCTAGTAGCAACTGCTGTGGCTAACAATATCATAGAGTGTGTAACAACGAATACAGGAAAAGCAACGGTGACAATCACTGGAGGAACAACCAATTACACGATTGCTTGGGATAATCAGGAGAGCACATTGACAGCAACTCAGTTGTCACCAGGGGCACATCAAGTAACTATAACGGATGCAAATAACTGTACAACAACAGCTTCTGTAACTATTGATTATAATGCACCTCCGACATTAAGTATTACTGTGGAAGATGTTTGTTTAACAGCGGAAAATCACTTTACAAGTCAGGCTTTAATTGATGCACCTGAAACGATTACAAATTATCAATGGACCTATACCAATCAATCGTCTTCTTCAACACTTTCTAGTACTGAAACAAACCCAACTGAGCTATTTGATCAAACGGGTACATATACAGCAAATTTAGTTGTCACTGCCTCAAATGGATGTACGGCTGAAAAAGATGCAACATTTCATGTTTACCCTAATCCTATGATTTCGATTGACTATATGACGGAGTGTTTTCAGATAATTGATTTTAACGCTATTGCTTCTCATGCTGACCATCTTGATATGACGTATGAATGGGATCTTTACAACGATAATGTCATCGACGAAACAACTAAAAGTTTTTCTCAGTATTTCGAAAGCGCCCTTCCATTTGATACACGTTTAAAAGTGACCGATTCTCGTGGATGCTATTCAGAAGTGGTTAATACTATTGCTGTGGTAGAAGGTAAAGCAGATATTGAGTTTCCAAATGTCATCAGTGTAAAAAGCTTGGTGGGAAATAATCTACTTGATTTAGAGCGTATAATGCCGAATTTCAATACGTGTATCAATTATACCTTACGTATCTTTAACCGATGGGGAAATGTAGTCTTTGAAGTTAAAAACGATATTACACAACCTGATTTAAATTGCTCTCATTGTTTTACAGGAAGAACAAACGCAGGTATAGAGTTAACGCCTGGTGTCTATTTCTATGAACTAGTCGGCGACTACGACATCACTAAAACGGGGTTTATTACCGTTGTGAATGATTAAGGTTTTAGAAATTCGATGATTTATTGAAAGCTCCTGAAAAGGAGCTTTTTTTGTTCGCTGGGGAGAATTGCAATTCGCCCCAATGAATAAAAAAATGCCCCGAAGGTAGTCGAGGCGCTAAATGTTCTCACAACGGAATAATCCTTATTGTGATTTGCTTTTTAAGTTCTATTACAAAACTACGTTATTATTTCTGAATATAACATAAAAAAGTAATTTATTTTTTAATCCATCCTATTAAACAAAGAACGTAAATAGATTACGTTCATCGATGTTTATCTTTGTAGGTTTAGCCTATTTTAAGTAAAAAAATAGTTAATTTGTTAATTGCTTTTTAAGAAATAAATAAGTAAGATTGTACAGCGTAAATTAGAAATAATCATTTATTATGAAATATATATTAGGACTAGATTTAGGGACGAATTCTATAGGTTGGGCGTTGGTTCAACAAGATTTCAAAAATAGCAAAGGGAAAATAGTTGGAATGGGAAGTAGAATTATTCCAATGGATCAAGGTGAGATGGGTAAATTTGCTGAAGGAGGCGCTATTACAACAAGCACAGCAGAGAGAACAAATTTCAGAGGAGTTAGAAGACTTCGTGAACGTCATCTACTACGAAGAGAGCGTTTACATAGGGTTTTAAATATATTACAATTTTTACCAGAGCATTATGCGAATAATATTGATTTTACAAAGAGATTAGGTCAATTTAAAGACGGGATAGAACCTAAGATTGCGTATAATAAGAAAGAATTTATTTTTAAAAATTCTTTCAATGAAATGTTAGAAGATTTTAAAATTAACCAACCAGCACTTGTTAAAGATGGCAAGTTAGTTCCTTATGACTGGACCATCTATTACTTGCGAAAAAAAGCATTGTCTCAAAAAATAGAGAAAGAAGAATTAGCCTGGATTATTTTAAACTTTAATCAAAAAAGAGGTTATTATCAATTAAGAGGAGAAGAAGAAGAAGAGAATTCAAATAAATTAATTGAATTTCACACTTTAAAAGTCATTGATGTTGTGGCTGACGAAAAACCAAATAAGAAAGGTGAAATTTGGTATTCTTTATATTTAGAAAATGATTGGATCTATCGACGTTCAAGCAAGACTCCTTTATTTGACTGGAAAGACAAAGTTCGAGACTTTATTGTAACAACTGACTTGAATGATGATGATACTGTTAAAACAGATAAAGAAGGTGAAGAAAAAAGAAGCTTTAGAGCTCCAAAAAAAGATGACTGGACACTAATTAAAAAGAAAGCTGAAAAAGAGATTGATAAATCAAATAAAACAGTTGGAGCTTATATTTATGATGCGCTTTTAGAGAATCCGAATCAAAAAATAAAAGGTAAATTAGTTAGAACTATTGAACGTAAATTCTACAAGCAAGAGTTAATTGCTATTCTGAAAAATCAAATAGAACTTAATCCAGAATTATTCACAAAAGATTTATTAAATGATTGTATTAGAGAATTATACAATTTTAATGAAACACATCAACAACAATTAAGTAGTAAAGATTTCATTCACTTATTTGTAAATGATATTATCTTTTATCAACGCCCATTGAGAAGCCAAAAATCGTCTATTGGAAATTGTTCATTAGAATACCGTAAATTTAAAATTAAAGATGAAAAAGGTAACGATTTAGAAAAGAGAGAATATCTAAAAGCAATTCCAAAATCAAATCCTCTTTATCAGGAATTTCGTTTATGGCAGTGGATATATAATCTTAAAATATACACTAAGGAAGATGACAAAGACGTAACAATTGATTTTATAAACTCAATCGAATCAATTGAGAATTTATTTGATTTTTTGAATACTCGAAAAGAAATTAAACAAGATACTTTGATTAAGTTTTTGTTTAAGAAGAGTGAGTTAAAGGGTAAAGCCTTAACTAATGAAGTAGGAAAACTTCGCTGGAATTATGTTGAGGATAAGGGATACCCATGTAATGAAACGGGCACTATAATACAAAAAAGATTAAATAAAGTTGAAAAATTACCTGCAAATTTTCTTACCAAAGAAATAGAAAATAAGTTATGGCACTTAATATATTCTGTAACTGATAAGATCGAATATGAAAAAGCTCTAAAGTCTTTCGCAAATAAACACAACATAGATGAAGAGTCATTTGTTGAGAACTTCAAAAGGTTTCCTCCTTTTAAAAGTGAATATGGTTCATTTTCTGAAAAAGCTATTAAAAAACTCTTGCCTTTATTAAGAATTGGAAAATATTGGAATTGGGGAGACATAGATTTGGACACACAAAAAAGGATAGATAAAATTATAACAGGGGAATATGATGAAAATATAAAAAATCGCGTTCGAGAAAAGGCTATTCATTTACAGAAAAAAGAAGATTTTCAAGGTTTGCAGTTGTGGCTTGCGCAATATATAATATATGACAGACATTCAGAAGCTGCTATTGTGGGTAAGTGGAATACCGTTACTGATTTAGAAAAATACATTACCGAGTTCAAACAACACTCTCTACGCAATCCAATTGTTGAGCAAATAATCACCGAGACTCTTCGTGTTGTTAAAGATATTTGGTCAAAGTATGGAAATGGAGAAAAGGATTTCTTTAGTGAAATTCACGTTGAACTAGGTAGAGAAATGAAAAACACTGCCGACGAACGAAAGAAAATCACTAATCGAGTAACCGAAAATGAAAACACCAATCTCCGTATCAAAACATTTTTGGCCGAATTACTTAATGATCCTGAGGTTGAAAATGTACGTCCTTACTCACCCATGCAGCAAGAAGCGTTGAAAATATTCGAAGATGGCATATTAAACTCAGGTATAGAAATTCCGGATGATATTTCAAAAATCAGTAAATTAGCTCAACCAACTAAGTCTGAATTTCAACGTTATAAATTATGGTTGGAACAAAAGTATAAATCTCCATACACAGGTCAAACTATTCCCTTGAGTAAATTATTTACGACAGCTTACGAAATTGAACACGTGATACCACAATCACGCTATTTCGACGATAGTTTTACTAATAAAGTGATTTGTGAGTCTGCAGTAAATAAGCTGAAAGATAGACAACTAGGATTTGAATTCATCAAAAACCACCAAGGAACAATCGTTGAGACAGGATTTGGAGAAACAGTAAAAGTATTGTCAGAAGATGCTTATCAAGAATTCATCAAAGAACATTATAAAAACAATCGTACAAAACGAAATAAACTCTTAATGGATGAGATTCCAGAAAAAATGATTGAGCGACAAATGAATGACACTAGATACATCAGTAAATTCATATCTAATTTACTTTCTAATATTGTTCGTTCTGACGACAGTGATGAAGGAATAAATTCAAAAAACTTACTACCTGGTAATGGTAAAATTACCACAACGCTAAAACAAGATTGGGGATTAAATGACGTTTGGAATGATTTGATACTTCCTCGATTTGAACGTATGAATCAATTAACTAATAGCAATGACTTTACAGCTTGGAACGAAAAGCATCAAAAGTATCTACCGACTGTACCTTTAGAGTATTCGAAAGGATTTCAAAAGAAACGAATTGATCATCGTCACCATGCAATGGATGCCTTAGTTGTGGCTTGCACAACAAGAGAGCATATTAATTTATTAAATAATCAGTCTGCAAAATCAGAAAAAAGTAGACTTGATTTACAGAATAATTTAAGACGAAAAGAGACTTATTTTAACGCAAAAGAAAACCGACAAAAGGATGCGTTTAAAGAATTTATAAAACCTTGGGAGACTTTTACGCAAGATGCGCGAAATGAATTAGAAAAAATTGTTGTTAGTTTTAAACAAAACCTTCGTGTAATAAATAAAACTACAAATAGATATGAAAGTTATAAAGATGAAAATGGAGAATTGCGACTAGATAAAGAAGGAAAACCAAAAAAAGGATTAGTACTTCAAACTAAAGGAGATAGTTGGGCCATTCGTAAACCAATGCATAAAGACATTGTTTCGGGTGAAGTTCAACTTGATAGAATAAAACTACCAAAGGGAACAATACTGACCGCAACCCGAAAGAGTTTAGACTCCTCATTTGATTTAAAAAGAATTGAAACAATTACAGATACTGGTATTCAAGAGATACTGCGAAATTATCTTACGCAAGAAAAATTTAAAACAATAGATAATAAGGGTGTAATTTCTTATCAAACTGAATTAGCGTTTTCTCCAGAGGGAATTGAAGATATGAATAAGAATATTGAACAATTTAATAACGGAAAGAAACATCAACCGATTTTCAAAGTAAGAGTTTTTGAAGCTGGAAGTAAATTTGCTTTAGGTCAAACTGGAAACAAAAAAACAAAATTTGTAGAAACAGCAAAAGGAACTAATCTTTTCTTTGCTATTTATCAAAACGAAAATGGTGAAAGAAGCTACGAAACTATTCCGCTAAATATTGTTATTGAAAGACAAAAACAGGGTCTAAATTCTGTACCAGAAATTAACGAGAAAGGGCATGATTTACTTTTCCATCTTTCTCCAAATGACTTAGTGTATGTACCATTTGAAAATGAACAAGAATATTTGAATAGTATTGATTTCGGCAGACTGAATTCTAGCCAATTAGAAAATCTTTTTAAAATTGTCAGTTTCACAAAAAATAGATTGTCAGTTATTCCTACTAATGTAGCAACTACAATTGTAAACAAGGTAGAATATACCCAATTAAATAAGATTGAATTAACTAAAGAAAAAGAAGTCTTAATCAAACTAAAAGCTGATCGCTTAGGAAACATTTCAATCGTAAAAGCATAGTCAACAAATGTAACCTTTTGCAAAACAATTCGTTAAGGTAGATTGCAACGATTGTAATCTACTTTTTATGATTAAACGAACACTACACTTTAGCAATCCGGCTCATTTGAGCGTACAACTCAATCAGCTACTCGTTGAACTAAAAAATGACGAACGAACCACTGCTACGATTCCACTTGAAGATATTGGACTCATCGTATTGGAACATCCGCAAATCACGTTAACTTCTATCTTGTTGGAAAAACTGATGCAACAAAAGGTGGCACTGGTTTCGTGTGACAGCAAATATATGCCAAGTGGTATGCATTTGCCCTTTGAATCCAATACAGAACAGACCGCTCGTATGCGTACCCAAATAGAAGCCAGTTTACCGCTCAAAAAACAATTGTGGCAACAAACCATTAAAACAAAAATTGAGAATCAAGCCAGTGTGCTCATGCGTTTGGGAGAAAACAATGAACGTTTATTGTATCTCAAAGACAAAGTATTAAGTGGTGACTCTAAAAATTGCGAAGCACAGGCTGCTAGTTATTATTGGGGAAAAATTTACGGCAGTGGTTTTGTTCGATCTCGCGTCAAAGAAACGCCGAATGCTCAATTGAATTATGGCTATGCTATCTTGCGTTCCATTATGGCGCGTGCCCTCGTTTCATCAGGTATGCATCCATCCTTCGGCATATTTCACAAAAACAAATACAATGCGTTCTGTTTGGCAGACGATATTATGGAACCTTACCGTCCATTTGTAGATTGGGAAGTAATACAGCTCTTAAAAAAGTCAGTAGAACTTAATAACGAAGAGGAAACGGCAATGACACGAGAACAAAAAATAGCATTGCTGAAATTACCGCAACTAGATGTGCGATTGTTAGATTTAAAACGTCCACTCTTTCATGTGGTGAGTATGACTACCGCTGGATTGTATAAATGCTTTGCAGGAGAAAGTCGTAAAATTCCCTATCCGATATTTGAATAACTATGAATACGTCACGATTTAATGCGTATAGAAATATGTGGGTAATGGTTTTATTTGATTTGCCAACGGAAACTAAAAAGGAACGTAGAGATGCTCAAAACTTCCGAAAAACACTTTTAGAAAATGGGTTTACCATGTTTCAATTTTCCATTTATATTCGTTTTTGTCAAAGTATCGAAAATTCTGAGGTACACACCAAACGAGTCAAAAGTATTTTACCTGATAAAGGAAAAGTGGGCGTTTTTTCTATTACTGATAAGCAATTTGGTAAAATGGAAATTTTTCATGGTGTTAAGAAACAAAGCAATAATCCGCCATCGCAGCAATTAGAATTGTTTTGAAACGAAAAATCACTAGATAGACTTTATGTTCATGGGTGAAAAGTAGCGTTATTTTATTTCTAAGAAAAGTGTGCAAAGCCCCACCATTTCTACGGTATAAGCTACGCAGTTGTAACTTATCCGTAAAAATAGAACTTTTGAAAGCAAATCACAAC
>CAZDAR010000019.1:0-42482 GCA_964503665.1 uncultured Flavobacteriales bacterium | reverse complement strand
AAAATATCATGTTCAGATAAATGATACATTATTATATAACACTATTTATCTTAGTATAAATATAGGACATCTGAGTATTGAGGATGTTTTCTCATCTAATTCAATCAACCTCTATCCCAATCCAACATCTGATTTAATAAACATCGAATTTCAACTCAACAATCCTGAAACCGTTTCTTTAACTATTTATGACTTACAAGGTAAAACAATAGCCACTCCAACGATTGGTGATAAAGACCAAGGCAATCATAAAGTTACAATTAGTACGGCATATCTTCCTAAAGGAATTTATTTAGTTCAGATGAATATAGGAAAAGAAATTATAACCCGAAAAATTGTAAGGCTATGAAAAGTATTCTCATTATAATTTGTCTTTCTTTTTTAGCTTTTTCTTGTAAAAAATATAATACAGAAAAAATTGATTCCGATATTTTAGTCTCCGCTACTCACATCGATAATGACGTAGTGATAATAGGTCAAACGAGTTCTATATATCCAAGCTCAGGGTAAAAAAAATTATTCAATAAAAGAAAAGTCACTACATCTATTGTTATAGAATTTAAGGAAATAATGATCTCAGAAGTGGGTTTACACTCATTTTTCCCCGCAACATGTGGAATAAATTTAGGGAAATTGAAAAAGCAAACATACGATATTACCTTTCAACTAAACGGTCAGAAAAACACAGGAAGTCTTATCGTTGGTGATTCCTCGATGCTAGTATTAAGTTCTGACGGAAATGTAAAACCGAAGTAAAATAAGTCAAATCAAGAAAAATTACTTTATTTTTGAGTGTTTCGGTAGAAATTAGCACATTTTAAAGCCCGATGAATTCGATTTCCCATAATATGCGTTATCTTTGCAGAAGTAAAAATTTTATATAAAACGATGATACACGTTACACTACCAGATGGTTCCGTGAGAGAATATCCAAAGGGAACAACTTCTTTGGATGTTGCTAAAAGTATTTCAGAAGGATTAGCTAGAAATGTCTTGGCAGCAAAAGTCAATGGCGAAGTGTGGGATTCTATGCGCGAATTACCTGCAAAAACTGCATTACAATTATTGACCTGGAACGACACAGAAGGTAAATCGACGATGTGGCATTCATCCGCGCATTTAATGGCGGAAGCGATTGAAGCATTATATCCTGGCGTGAAGTTGGCAATTGGGCCATCTATCGCAAAAGGTTTCTATTACGATGTTGACTTCATGGAATATGAGTTTGTCGAAAAAGATTTAGAAGCTATCGAACAGAAAATGAAAGAATTGGTCAAAGAAAAAGCCACTTTCATTCGAAAAGAAGTTTCTAAAAAAGATGCCATTGCCTATTTTACAGAAAAACAAGATCCATACAAGTTAGAATTGATTGATGGTTTAGACGACGGAAGTATTACGTTTTACACCCAAGGAAATTTTACCGATTTGTGTCGTGGACCGCATATTCCAACAACAGCCCCTATTAAAGCAATTAAGTTATTAAACATTGCTGGAGCATATTGGAGAGGTGACGAAAAGAACAAGCAATTGACTCGTATTTACGGAATTACATTTCCTAAAGCTTCTGAACTAACAGAATATCTCGAAATGATTGAGGAAGCGAAAAAACGCGATCACCGTAAATTAGGAAAAGAATTAGAATTGTTCACATTTTCGCAAAAAGTAGGGCAAGGATTGCCAATGTGGTTACCAAACGGTGCTGCACTTCGTGAAAGACTAGAGAACTTCTTAAAGAAAGTACAACGTTCGTATGGCTATCAACAAGTCATCACACCACATATTGGAAGTAAAGAATTATACGTGACTTCTGGTCACTACGAAAAATACGGAGCCGATTCATTTCAACCTATCCGCACACCGGATGTGAACGAAGAGTTTTTATTAAAACCGATGAATTGTCCACACCACTGTGAGATTTACAAATCTAAGCCGCGTTCATACAAAGATTTACCTGCTCGTTTTGCAGAATTTGGTACTGTTTATCGTTATGAGCAATCGGGAGAATTACATGGTTTGACACGTGTTCGTGGATTTACACAAGATGATGCGCATATTTTCTGTACGCAAGATCAAGTGAAAGATGAGTTTAAGAAAGTGATAGACATCGTTCTTTACATTTTCAAGACACTGAAATTTGAAAAATTCAAAGCGCAAATTTCACTACGCGACCCTAATAATCCAACCAAGTACATTGGTTCGGATGAAAATTGGGAAAAAGCAGAAAGTGCGATTATAGAAGCTGCTGCTGAAAAAGGATTACCGACCTATATTGAATATGGAGAAGCCGCTTTCTACGGTCCAAAGTTAGATTTCATGGTAGAAGATGCGTTAGGAAGAGAGTGGCAATTGGGAACAATTCAAGTAGATTACAACTTACCTGAACGTTTTGAATTAGAATATACGGGTAGTGATAATCAAAAGCATCGTCCTGTAATGTTGCACCGAGCTCCTTTTGGTTCGATGGAACGATTTGTAGCGGTGTTGCTTGAGCACTGCGCTGGAGAGTTTCCATTATGGTTAACTCCTGAGCAAGTTGTGGTTCTACCAATCAGTGATAAATTTAACGACTATGCGAAAAAAGTTTCAGATGTGCTAAATAATTCCGATATTCGCACCCTAGTTGATGACAGAAATGAGAAAATCGGGAAGAAAATTCGCGATAATGAAATGAAAAAGTTCCCTTTTATGCTGATTGTAGGTGAAAAAGAGGTGGAAGAAAACAAAGTTTCTGTTCGACAACGAGGAAAGGGAGATATTGGTTCATTACCAATAGATGAGTTTAAAAATATAGTAACAGAAGAAATAAAAAAGGAATTAGCTAATAACGCTTAATACTGAATGAGAAGAGATCCAAGAAGCAGAGTTCAGCCAGCAAAGGAAGCTGAACACAAAATTAATAGCGCAATTGTCGCACGAGAAATCCGTTTGGTAACGGAAGGAGAAGAACCAAAAGTAATGTCAACTTATGATGCCTTAAAATTGGCTGATAGTCTAGAGTTAGACCTTGTGGAGATTTCACCAAATGCAGTTCCTCCGGTTTGTAAAATAATGGACTACAGTAAGTTTCTTTACAATCAGAAGCGTAAGCAAAAGGAATTGAAGGCAAAACAGAGTAAAATCGTTATTAAAGAAATCCGTTTTGGTCCGAACACAGATGAGCATGATTTCAATTTCAAATTAGCACATGCTAAGAAGTTTTTGGAAGAAGGAAGTAAGGTTAAAGCATATGTATTCTTTAGAGGTAGAACAATTGTATTTAAAGATCGAGGTGAAATATTGTTACTGCGTTTCGCACAAGAATTAGCAGATGTAGGAACCATCGAAGCAATGCCAAAACTAGAAGGTAAACGAATGATCATTATGATTAATTCAAAGAAAAAATAAATTAACTTTTTGATATAGAGTAAATTAAATTGGAGAGAATATGCCAAAGATGAAAACAAAATCCAGTGCAAAGAAGAGATTCACTATCACTGGGTCAGGAAAAATTAAAAGAAAGCACGCATTCAAAAGCCACATCTTGACTAAGAAAGCGAAAAAACGTAAGAGAAATTTGACACACACTGGATTGGTTCACACTTCAGATGAGTCTAATATCAAATTACAACTTTGTATGAAGTAATCTTCTTTTGAAGATTATTATCGGTTCACAATTGTTTAACCCAATAACAAGTACAAAGCCTTCTGAAATAGAGAAGCACTTCTTATTAAAAAACTTAAAATTATGCCAAGATCAGTAAATCACGTCGCATCAAGAGCAAAAAGAAAGAATTTCTTAAAACTTGCAAAAGGATACTTCGGTAGAAGAAAAAATGTTTGGACAGTTGCAAAAAATGCAATTGAAAAAGGTTTAGGATACGCTTACGTAGGCCGTAAACAAAAGAAAAGAAACTTCCGTTCACTTTGGATTGCCCGTATTAACGCAGGTGCAAGACAACACGGAATGAGCTATTCTCAATTTATGGGAGCTTTAAACAAAACTGAAATGCAGTTGAACCGTAAGGTTTTAGCTGATTTAGCGATGAACCACCCAGAAGCGTTTGCTGAGGTTGTTAAAGCTGTTAAGAAATAAATTATCAATCATACTCTATATCAAGGAAAGCCGTTTATAAAACGGCTTTTTTTGTTAATTGATATTTTCGTATCTTTGTTTTAAACTAAGTGATATGGAATTAACAGTGAAAATAGATATGAGTAAAAAGGCAGGTAGACTTTTAGCAGAATACCTTAAAACGCTTTCTTACGTTCATGTTCAGGAGGAGAAAAGTCCATACGACCCAGCGTTTGTACGGAAGGTGATTAAAGCGCAATCAGAAAAAGGCGGCAAATTGATTACATCTAAAAACGTATGGCAAAGTATAAAGTAGTATTACAGCCGACAGCAGAAAAAGACTTTGCTAAACACAAAAAAGCAGGTAATAGTGCTACAATTAAAAAAATCACCAATATTATTGAGGATTTAGAAAATCATCCTTATACTGGTGTAGGAAAGCCTGAACAATTAAAATACGATTTACAAGATTATTGGTCAAGACAGATTAACCAGAAAGATAGAATGATTTATAAAGTCAAAGAAGACGTTGTAACCGTTTTTGTCCTTTCGGCTATGGGACATTATTCCGATAAATAGAATTTCCTGAAAAATAACTCTCAATCTGTGCATTTCGTACAGATTTTTAAAGGTTGACAAAAAACGAGATTATATTATCTTGAAGTCTGAGTTACAATTAGTAATAATACCGAATGTGATTTAGAATGCAGTATTTTATACCAAATACTTTTATTAAATGGTTTTATTGTTCACTTAAATTATGCCGATACAATTTGAAAATAGCCTATTTTTGGGGCTATATTGAAAATGTAATCAGTATTAAAACTATTTTGGCATAAGGTCTGTTTGAAAAAGCCGATTCTAATAGGTCAAAAAAATTAACTCATTTATCATTTCAACATTGATACTTCCCCACCAAAAATAGTATCTTTGTTATTATGATTTATTCAATAGAAAAGCAGTTTAAGAATTTAGTTAAATACCTCGAGGAAGATTTCGGACATGATATCGACACGCATGGTGTATTGTATATTTTAGGTGTTCAAATTTTGGGCGTAGGCTATCAGAAATTTACCAAAGAACAAAAGACCGATTTGATGCACATTGCCCTGTGTACTGTCCTAGAGCCATATGGATATTATAAATTCACAGGAATGGACGAGCAAAATTGGCCACATTTTGAACTGGTGAAAAAGCTTCCAAAGTTAGCGCAGCGCGAACAACAAATGTTAATCAAAGAAGCTATTATTGAATATATTACTGTTAATGACATCATTGATGAATCGATTATAAAATCGGGAGATATCGTTTAATAGTCGTCAATTTAAACTGATACTATATCATTGTGAACCTTTCAACTCTTTTTCGATACGCTATTCGCTTTAAACTTATATCTTTGCTCAACAAATTACAAGAATGGACGTATTAACACAAGCTGCGCAACTTATTCTGTCGCTCTCTATATTAGTAACTCTTCACGAGTTAGGTCACTACACTACCGCTCGTCTATTTAAGACACGTGTGGAGAAATTCTATCTTTTCTTCGATCCTTGGTTTTCACTTTATAAAAAGAAAATCGGTGATACAGAATGGGGAATCGGTTGGTTGCCATTAGGTGGTTATGTAAAGATATCGGGAATGGTCGACGAATCCATGGACAAAGAGCAGTTGAAACAACCAGCTAAACCGTGGGAATTTCGCTCTAAACCAGCTTGGCAACGTCTTATTATCATGATAGCTGGTGTTACCGTAAACCTTATTCTTGGTTTTGTCATTTATATCGGAATTGTTTATTCATACGGTTTAGAAGAATTGCGTCCTGCGGCTTTAAAACATGGTTTAGCAATACACCCTGTCTTAGAAAAATATGGTCTGGAATCAGGTGATAATATCATGCATATTAATGATAAGGAAATTCGTACAGTGAATGAAATCAATGCGATTGTTTTATTGAGAAAAGGCTATAAATTAGATGTTGTCAAAAAGGATGGAAGTAAGAAAGTCATTCAGTTACCAAACAAAGTAGAAATGGAATTGTTCCAAGCGGGTGCTTTACCAGCCTTCTCTTTACGAAGAACGATTGACACATTGATCTACACAGATTCTTCAGGAATTGGTTACAAAAATGGCTTACGGATCGGCGATAAAATACTTTCTGTTAATGGATATCCAATTCACTATTTTGATGATTTACAGCAAGCAACATATGCTTCTATAAATAAAGAAGCTGAAGTTGTTTACATTCATCAAAATGATACCGTAACAAAAATCATGAAGCTGGATGAAAAAGGGCTTTTAGGAGTGGGTGTCAGCCAAAATGTGATTGATTCAGATATGATTTTTACTCAAAAATATTCATTAGGTCAGAGCATTAGTAAAGGTTGGGAATTAGGATACAATACACTGAACGATTATGTGAGTCAATTCAAATTTGTATTTACGAAGAAAGGTGCTACTTCTATTGGTGGTTTCGGAACGATTGGAAAATTGTTCCCTACAGTCTGGGATTGGAAAGTCTTTTGGATGAACACTGCCTTTATTTCGATTATTCTAGCTTTCATGAATATTCTACCGATACCTGCATTAGATGGCGGACACGTTGTGTTCTTATTGTATGAAATGATTACAGGAAAAGAAGCGCCTCAAAAAGTACTTGAAGTGGCACAGTACATTGGTATTATATTATTGCTAACGCTGATGGTGTATGCGAATGGGAATGATATTTATCACTGGCTCTTTAAGTAGGAGTTTCTGAAAAAGTGAATTATTCAATTTCAAGGACTGATGATATTTCACATTGGAGTTTGAAATTTTTAATTCTTATTATTTTTTTACTTTTTGTCCGTCAAAAAGTAACAAAAACCACGTCGCCGTGATATTTTTCGCCACCCAAATCTTCCTCATTGCTTACAAAAATAAAACTCGCTAGCGCTCAGACAGTTATTTTTGTGACAGCAATTTCGTCGTTTGTGTCCCGGCTAAAAAATCAATGCGACATCCTAATCTGTCGTTGAGTTTGGCTTTTCCGTTCGTTTAAGACTAGTCTCTAAAAAATTCAGATATAGAACTTTTAATTAGTTTTTGGCATTTGGTTCATCGCTACTTCGACTTCTTGTGTAAGCTTTATAAAATCCTCTACACTTAATTGTTCAGGTCGCATCGTTAGATATTCACTTTCGAAAGGCTGTTTACCGACGAATAACTTAATCGTATTACGAATCATCTTACGACGTTGACTGAAACATCCTTTGACTACCCGAATGTATAGTTTTTCATTACAAGGCAGTTGAGTTCGGCTGTTTCTCGTTAAGCGAATAACTCCCGATTTAACTTTCGGTGGTGGATTGAAAACATGTTCGTCTACCGTAAAACAGTATTGAATGTCGTAATACGTTTGAAGTAAAACACTGATAATTCCATATACTTTTGACCCTTCTTTTTCGGCAATACGTTCCGCTACTTCTTTTTGGAACATACCCATTATTTCTGGGATTTGGTCTTTGTATTCAATGCAACGAAATAGAATTTGACTCGAAATATTGTACGGAAAATTTCCAACAACCGCAAAAGGTGTATCGCCATAAATAGTTTTAAAGTCATATTTCAAAAAGTCGCCATCGATAATCTTACCATGTATTTGCGGAAAATGTTCATTCAAATACATAACAGATTCTCTATCCACTTCCATCACATGAATATCTAACGACTCGTCCTCCAATAAAAACTGTGTCATCGCTCCCATACCGGGACCGACTTCTAACACTTGCTTACATCCTTGATGTGAGCCAAATTGTTGCGCAATTTTCCGGCTGACATTCATATCTTTTAAGAAATGCTGCCCTAATGCCTTTTTAGCTTTAACCTGCATCGTGAGTAAAGTGGTCTAAAACGGTTAATGTTGTTCTAAAAGCGGCAAATTTACCATTGAAACGAGCAACGTGATCTTTTTGTAATTCTCTCGCAAAATTCGATTGATATTCTTGGAATTTTTGTTCTGAAGGCAATAAATACATCACAGAATAAGTAACACCTTGTTCCTCTTCACCATGGACTCGTGATAATTTGCATTCTATAAAACAATTCGTTGCCAACACGTCTTGAATGTGTTTTTCCTTCATATATTGCAGCCACTCTTGCTCAACTTGAGGATCTAAACTTACCGTAACATTATATAAAAACATCGCTCACTAATATTTATAAAATTCGATTAGATACTTTCCAATACTTTGAAAAACATATCTTTTTTTGCCGGACTTAAAGGCACTTCCGAACCATCTTTCATCACGACACTACCACCATTTTTCTTATCAAAACGATTCACATAGTTCAAATTAACCAAATGTGATTGTTGCACACGGTAAAATTGGCTACCTGATAAGAGCGTTTCGTATTCCTTTAATGTCTTTGATACTAGGATTTTCTTACCATCATTTAAGAAGAACGAAGTATAGTTTCTATCTGCTTCGCAACGAATAATATTATCTAAATCAACAATATGAACACTTTCATGCGTTTTTAATACTAATTTTTTACGCGTTGAACTCTGAATATTATGATTTAACGTTTCTAGTTGTTTAGAATCCACTCGTTTGTCGATAGTTTCAATTGCTTTAGTTAGTGACCGGCGTAATTCATCACTATCTATCGGTTTTAACACATAATCCAGCGCGCTGAATTTAATCGCTTTTAAGGCGTATTCTTCAAAGGCAGTGACGAAAATAACTTCAAAGTTGCGTTCTTCTAAAGAATTTAAAAGATCAAATCCAGTTCCGTCAGGCATTTGAATATCTAACATCACTAAATCCGGTTGAATTTCGTGGATTGCTTGAATACCCGATTGTACATTTTCACCAATTGGAAAACATTCAACGTCTAATCCAAAAGAATCAATCATTTTGGCGATCATGTCACGCGTTCTCTTTTCGTCGTCTATTATTAAAACTTTCATAAAGTTGTGTGTTATACTAAATTTTTTAAAAATGGTAATGTAATTGTCACTACGGTTCCTGATTTATTTTCTTTGTCGAAATCTTCAAAAATCAGTTTCCCATCTGTTTTATATTTCTTGTTCAGACTATCAATTCTATCTTTCGTAATACCAATCGCCATACTTTTATGTTCATCCGTTTTCTTGGACAATTCTGAAGCTTTCTTACGACCAATTCCATTGTCTATTACTTTAATTTCTAACAATTTATCTGACAGTCGATTAAAGGTAATATTGATGAACCCATCATCCCTCAAATGTAATTGACCATGTTCAATCGCATTTTCAATAAACGGCTGAGTAATCATTGGCGGAATCATCACCTCCTCTATTAACATATTTTCATCTGTAAAGATATTAAAATTAAAGCGATCTTCGAAACGCAGCTTTTGAACACTTAAATATTTATCCAAAATTTCATGCTCAATTTCCATTGGAATAAATTCTTTCGAAGAGTTCTCAAGTATAAGACGCATTAATTTTGAAAAGTTGACTAAAAACTTAGTAGAATTTTTGGTATCGTTATCGTAAATGTAACTTTGAATGACCGACATGGCATTAAAAACAAAGTGCGGATTCATCTGTGTTCGTAATAAAGTTTGATTCATCTCTGCTTCTCGTTGACTTTGTTGAATGAGATTTTGATTCCATTTGAAAAAGACAATAATTCCGCCTGACAACATCAATCCTAAAAATCCGATAATAATATAGGTCTTTAAATTATTCCTCAGTTTAACATTTTCCAACATGGTAGTCGTATATTCTTTTTGTTTTAACTGTGTTTTAATAGAATCTGACTGCAGGGTAATTAAGCGTTCTCTTTCATCTGATTTCCCTTTTTGCTGAATTAATAATAAGTTAGATTGAATATTAGCTACCTGAAGGCTGTCCTTAAGACTAACATATTGATTTAAAACATCATACGCCTTGATTTTATTACCTTGTAATTCATAAATATTCGCCATCTTTCGTAATAAATAGGTGCTTTCAGTGTATTCATTTAAAGAAATTAGTAAACCTCTAGACTTATCTAAATATGTCAAGGCTTTATCATACTTTTTTTGATTCATGAGCACGTCGGCTAACTGTTGGTAGACATTCTGAATACCATAGATATTTCCAATCTTTTCATACTCAACAATCGCATTATTAAATTTCTGTAATGCTGTTGCATATGCATTTTCTGATAATGCGATTTTTCCATCAATTTCTGATATAATAGCTAATAGATCAGAATCATTATTAATTTCATCTTTGAGTTGCTGTAATCTAATTTTATCTTCATTATTAAATCTAGACTTCGATTTTAACTCAAAGAGTGTAATATAGTTAACACCTCTCTGAAAATTAATTTTTTGAGCAGCTTTTTTAGCCTGGAAAATATTCAATTTCATCTCTGCAAAGTTCATGTGTTTTGAATTCACCGTCAAAAGAATTAAATCAACTTTGAATTTTCCATATTCATAGTTATTCTCCATTGCCATTTGCAAGGCCAAATATGCCTTTGATAAACTTACTTCATCATTCTTTATTCTTCCATAAATGTAAGCTTGATTAATAACTACATCTATTAATTTATTTTTATCCGTTTGTTTACGCGCATTTGATAAAGCTAAATTCATATAATAAACAGATGAGTCGCGCTGATTCAAATTACTTTTATGACTTGCAATCAAGCAATAAATAGATGCTAAAGATGAATAATCTCTTTTGCTTTTTAATTGATTAATTTTCGAATACAATCCAGCTTCAAATCCAAATTCATCACGGAGATAAAGCATCGTCTTCAAATAACGAATATAAATGAGTGATTTAATCGCAACATCATCAAAAAGAATTTCTTGTGACTTTAGTTGAAGTCCAATTTCCTTCATTGAATTGATGTCATTATGCATCTCATAAATATCAAACAGTAGTAATTGATACAACAACATAGCACTATCGTTATCCGCTGATGTTGTCGCATACTTCTGTTCTACAATAGCCTTAGTATTTGCAACATCAGTAAATAGTTTTTCTTGATAGTAGGAATAGTTAGTCCAAAATGAATTCTTCTCCTTCGCTTGACTAAAGGAATATGAAATTGCAAAAGCAATCGTTAGAGTAAAAAGAAACTTTTTGATTAACATGCGATGTTAAAAATACAAAAAGTTTAGAGATTGTAATTAAAGATTAAAGCGGTGGCGTAATATTCTGCAAGTTATCCGAATATTAATAGTATTTCTAGCTAAAAATTCTTTTCTTCGTAGAGAAAATGTAGCAATGAAATTCATATATATAGGTATATTATTATTAGTAACGGAAATCTCTTTTTCACAACTAAAAGGAAAGCAGATAGGATGGTATCAAGGTGAAACCAAGGATTTTGTATTGTACCAAAATATTTTAGATATAAAAGAAAAAGAAGATTTCATTGATGTTGAAGCACTCGAAGTATGCCTTTACCTAAAAGGAAACACATATGAATTGAGAGTAGGAAATCATACTATTAGTGGTTCACTGGAAACTAAAGAAATAAATAAAAGAGAAATCCGTTTAGTATTAAAATCAACCGATTTTGGACCTTTTACTGTGGTGCTAAATAAGCAAAAAAAATATGCTGTTTTAATTGGTAAATCACAACAATCATCTACATTACTCAACAAGTTAAAGAAGAAAGAATCGTGTGATTAGTGATTAATTGTTGGTAGTCTTTCTGGTTCGTGTTTATGCTTGAAGAAGATAGCAAACAAAACAGTCACCACTAATGCATACGCAGCAAAACTCAACCAAATTCCCGGCCAATCTCTCATAGTTACAACTTCTGAAAGATGTAAATTTTCCATTATTTCAACTCCCTTCTTTTCTAACATTTTAAGAAAATATACATTATCAATTGTGGTCTCCAAATAGTTTGCTAATCCTTTTGCTGTTTCAAACTTCAATAAAAAGAATCGGTCAATCAGCCAACCTGACAATAGACTACCTAAGATAGCGCCAAAACCATTTGTCATCATCATAAAAATACCCTGAGCGCTAGAACGATATTTCCTTTCAACTGTTGTGTCGACAAAAAGAGAACCACTGACATTGAAAAAATCGAACGCCATTCCGTAAACAACACACGACATCACAATCAGAATTAATCCATTTCCTGGATCTCCCAGTCCAAAAAAGGCAAAACGTAGCACCCAAGCCACCAATGAAATGAGCATTACTTTTTTAATACCAAATTTTTTCAAGAAGAATGGTATGGCTAAAATAAATACGGTCTCAGAAATTTGTGATATTGACATGATAATAGTCGAATACTTCACCACAAATGAAGTTGCATATTTCGGGAAATTCTCAAATTCACTCAGAAACACATCTCCAAAAGCATTTGTTAATTGCAGTGCTCCACCCAAAAACATAGAGAAAAGAAAAAACAAGGCCATCTTTTTATCTTTAAATAATTTGAAGGCATCCAAACCAAAAAGGTGAACTAAAGAAGTGTTTTCTCTTATACTTTTTGATGGTGGACATTTCGGTATTAAAAAACTATAAATACCCAAGAATATCGCAGCAATAGCACCATTGTAAAATTGTCCAACCGAAGCTTTGGCTCCAATCAAGTTCGTCACCCACATGGCAACAATAAATCCGATTGTTCCCCATACACGTATCGGCGGAAAATCTTTAATAATATCGAAATGATTATTTTTGAGTACCGTATACGAGACTGAATTATTTAACGCTATTGTCGGCATGTAAAATACCATGGCTAATAGCATCACCCAGAAGAACATTTGTGGATCATTAACGGTGGAAAGATAAAATAACGCCAATCCGTATGCGACGTGAAATACTCCATTTAGACGTTCCGCATTCACCCATTTATCTGCAATAATACCCGCCAATGTAGGCATGAAAAGCGATGCGATTCCCATCGTTGAAAAAATCACTCCGAAATAAGTAGCATCCCATCCTTTAGTGCCAAACCAATAATTAGCAATGGTTATCAACCAAGCTCCCCAAGCATAAAATTGAAGAAAGTTGAGTATCGTTAGTCGAAGCTTTAGGTTCATAGAGACTATTGTTGAGCGTTTCTTCTATTAATTTCATCTCTAATTTTGGAAGCCGTTTCATACTCCTCGTTCTCCAAAGACTTATCTAATAATTCTTGTAATTGCTCTAAACTCATATCAGAATGATCTGAATCACTACTTTTTGAAGTCTCTACCTCAGGAATTTTTGTAATATCTGATCCCGTCTCTTCTGCATCTTCCATTAAAATTCCAGCACTATCCATAATCTTTTCTAGCGTAAAGATTGGGCACTTAAAACGAACAGCAATCGCGATAGCATCAGATGTACGAGCATCAATCATAAAGATACGTCCTTCTTGTTGAAATACTAATTTCGCATGGAAAATACCTTCATTTAGCTCGTTTATAAATACTTCCGTTAAATTAATGTCGAATGATGTTGCAATCGTTTTAAATAAATCATGTGTTAAAGGGCGATTGGGAACCATTTTTTCTAATTCAATAGCAATAGCTTGAGCCTCATAAGAACCAATGATAATCGGTAATTTTCTAGTTCCATCCTTTTCAGAAAGTAACAGAACGTATGCGCCAGATTGTGTTTGACTATATGACAATCCTATAATTTCTAATTGTACTTTATCCATTATGTGAGAGAAGAATCTATTAAAAAATCAAAAAGAGAGTATAAGTACCTCAGTATGTATTTGTGATAAAAGTAAGAAAAGTATTTTGAAGTGAGCCCCTTGTTCATAAAAATTCAAGTCCTAAAACGAAAATGATTTTAAAAACACTTAATTCAATAACTAATTCTGTTATCTTCGTTTGAAAATTGTGTAACGCAGTATTGAATTATAGTGAAAGGCGAAAACTACAAAAATACGTTATGAAACAACCAAAGCATACTAAAAAACAAACAAGAGCAGTCGTTTTAGAAATAAATGAGACCGAAAAATGGATAAAACACTTTAAATGGATTCTATTCTCACTTGCTTTTCTTCTGTATGCAAACACCTTTCAAAATGGCTACAACATGGATGACACATTGGTGACTCAAAATCACCCGTTAACATCACAAGGATTAGAAGCTATTGGAGAAATATTCACCTCGCCTTATTATCAAGATGACATGGGATACGCTTACGGTTATCGACCAATTGTTCATGTTTCTTTTGCCATTGAGCATACTTTTTTTGGCGAAAACCCAAAAGTAGGACACTTAATTAACACATTACTTTATGCTTTTAGTTGCCTTTTGCTTTTCAAGTTTTTATTTCGATTAAACACAAATGAATTAAGCACATGGATTGTTGTTGCTACTCTACTATTTGCAGTTCATCCAATCCATACCGAAGTGGTCGCCAGTTTAAAAAACAGAGATGAATTATTAGCCTTTCTATTTTCTATTGCAGCTGGTATAAGGATGATTGCTTTCTTCGATAAAAAGAAATGGCTATCTCTTTTCTGGGCATTGCTATTTTTTACCGTAGCGATGCTTTCTAAGAAAAGTGCCTTTCCTATGTTATTTATTCTTACTGCTGGATGGGTTTTACTACGTGAAATAAATTTTAAACGATTGGTAATTTTCTTAGTCACGTTATCTTTCCCTTCTATCCTTATTGCCGCTGATATGGAAATGAGTAAAATCATTCCTTTACTTGCTGCGTCAGCTACTTTTTTAGGTTTTGTTTATCTCTTTTTTGTCAGGAAGATAAAATTAAATAGCGATTTCTTTTCTTCTTATCATACCGTTAGTTTCATCACACTTTTATTACTTGTATTCGCTTATTTCACTACGAATCCCATCACTCTTATTCTAGCACTCCTCTATTTCGCGTATTGTTATTCAAAAAATCCTACATTCTTGCTATATGTAGTACCGTTAGCGCTTTTTGGATTTTATTTTACACTAGAATATAATAAGGTTATTGCTTTATCCATTTTACTTTTTACTAGTTATCAAATTTTTGAAAATTTCAATGACAGAAAAAAATTATATTTTTCAATTATCTGTTTTTTATGTGGAATAGCTTTACAACTTTTAGATCATCCTCTGGTAAGTATATTACTATTAATTGCTTTTCCGTTTATAGCATGGATTTCAAAAAAATACCCATTAATCACTTTATTCATTCTAATAATTGAAGTATTCGTTGTATATTATTTGGATTTTGGAACTTTTGCTGTCTTATTTTTCATGCTACCTAGTATAGGAATTATTGTTTCAAAATATTTACCTTCTATATCTAAATCGTTCATAATCATTGCAGGAATAACAGTTCTAATAGCCATAGACAACTCAGATGAATATCATTTACAAGAAAGTATTCATGCGTTAAAACCCACTCAATCTGAAAACATCATCGATCAAGTGATGGCAAAGACAGAAGCTTTTGAAAATACTAACTTTTTAAAAGAAGGGCGTTCGTTACAACCTATCGAAAACACTTTGGTTCTTCCACATACTAAATCAGAAACAATTGCAACAGGTTTTTCAACATTGGGAGAATATTTCCGCTTAATGGTGTTTCCAAATGAATTATCTTTTTATTATGGCTATGCAAAAACAAAAACAGAAAATTTAAGCAATCCTTGGGTGTGGATGGCAATTATCATTCACAGCGTACTCCTGTTTATTGGTGTATGGTTTATTCGAAAAAAGCCCATTATAAGTTTTGGTGTATTTTGGTATTTTGGATCTATTCTCTTGTTTAGTAACTGGGTAGAATTAGTAGCCGGAATGGTAGGAGAACGTTTGGCTTTCGGTGCGTCTGCGGGCTTTTGTATACTTGTAGGAGGAATTGTTGCAGTGTTAAGTAAGAGTTTTAACATTAGAAAACCAAAAGCGGTAGAATGGAGTATAATTGTGATATTATGCCTATTAGCTTTCAGAACTGTTTCAAGAAATAACGATTGGGAAAATACATATACTTTAATGACGCACGATATTAAACACCTACAAAATTCGGCACAAGCAAATAATTTATTAGCGAGTAGTATGATGAGCTATACTATGGAAAATCCTGAATTAACGATGTCTGAGAGAATAGACTTACAACGAAAGGCGATCACCTATTTTGATAAAGCTATTGAAGTATGGCCAGGTTTCTTTAACGCGGCTTTCGATAAGGGAAGAGCTGCGATGATTGTGGGTGATACGGCTCTTGCAATCACAGGATTTGAAAAGGCAGTGGAAATAGGAAATCCAAATTTTCTATTTCCTTATTACCAATTGCAAGATTTGTATTATTTACGGAAAGAAAATGACAAGTATTTAAATATCAACAAACAACTCATCATTTTAGATTCTTTAAATCCTAAAATATACGGTCATCTTGCCAACTCGTATTTTATGTTAAAAGATATCGATAGTGCTGAAATCGTATTACAAGAAGCGGTAGAGAAGTTTCCAAAAGATAATGATTTGAGACTAAACTTAGATAAAGTAAAGCAGTTGAAAAGTGTAGAATGAGAGCAATAAAATTCACATATTCCACTGTTAACTTCTTATAATTGGTAATTTTACGCTTATCCAATGAAGAATAGAATTTTAATTTTCGCACCCTATCCAAGAGACGAGGCTCCTTCTCAGCGCTTTCGTTTTGAACAATATCTGGATTTAATTGAAAAAGATGATTATGAGATAATATATGCAGCTTTTTTGTCTAAAAAGGAATGGAATCTACTATACAAAGAAGGGCATTACTTCCAAAAAATCATGGGGGTTTGGAAAAGCTTTTTTAGACGATGGATGACTTTATTCAAGTTAAAAAAATCGGATATTATATTTGTTCATCGTGAAATGGCTCATGTTGGCCCACCTATTTTTGAATGGATTGTTGCTAAAATTATGAGACGGAAATATATCTATGATTTTGATGATGCTATTTGGTTACCTAATTTCAGCCTAGCTAATTCAAAGATACAAGGATTAAAGATGTATTGGAAAGTGAAGTACTGTATCATGTGGGCACATACTGTTACTGCTGGAAATAATTTTTTGGCCGATTATGCACGACAATTTAATGATAATGTTAGCATTATTCCAACAACAATAGACTTAGAAAACTATCATAATCTTATTACTGATTACAGTCATTCACCCATTGTTATCGGTTGGACAGGGACACATACTACCATGCGTTATTTAGACGAAATTATTCCTGTTTTACAAGAATTAGAAAAGAAGTATGACTTTATTTTCCAAGTTATCTCAAATCAAGCCCCAAAGTTTGATTTAAAATCATTACGATTTGTTAAATGGAATAAGGAAACTGAAATTAAAGATTTAGCTAGCATACAAATTGGTGTCATGCCTTTAACGGAAGATAAATGGTCAGAAGGGAAATGTGGTTTTAAAGCGTTGCAATACATGGCCTTAGGAATTCCTGTCGTTATTTCACCTGTTGGCGTCAACAAAAAAATTATAGAGAACAAAGAAAATGGCTATCTAGTAAACTCTCCTGAAGAATGGAAGCAACGCTTGAGTGACCTGTTTGAAGATGAACAACTACGTAAAAAGATAGGCGAAGCAGGTCGAAAAACTATATTAGACAACTACTCTGTTACTGCAAATTACAAGAAGTATTTAGCTGTGATAGAAGGTCTAAAATAAACTGAATTAAATCACAATCAAAAAAAGCCAATGAAGAAAATCTCCATCGGCTTTTTTATTTTAAAATCGTCAATTAATTATTCAATGCTTCAGCTCCACCAACAATCTCAAGGATTTCGTTAGTAATTGCTGCTTGTCTTGCTTTGTTATAGCTAATCGTTAATACGCGTTTCAATTCTGATGCGTTATCCGTTGCTTTATTCATCGCAATCATTCGAGCACCATGCTCAGAAGCGTGAGAATCTAAAAGAGCTTTGTACAATTGTGTTCTTAGTGATTTAGGAATCAAATCCTCGACAATTTCCTTTTTAGAAGGCTCATAGATGTAATCACCTGTAGAAGCAGCGTTTTCTTCTTTTACAGTGGGTAGAATTGGCAAAAATTGCTCATTCATGACTACTTGAGTTGCTGCGTTCACAAATTGATTATAGATGATGATTACTTTATCAAATTTCTTTGACATAAATCCATCCATTGTGAAATCAGCAATTGTTGCAGCATTCTTAAAGGTGAAATCAGCATAGAAATCGTCCACTCCTAATGAATCAGTAGTAAGTGTTTGACGAGTGTTTTTTACAGCATCAAAGACTTTCTTTCCAATCGGTAAAACAGTCACATTCTTATCAGCATATTCAGTTGCTAATAAACGATTCACTTTCTTAATGATATTGCTATTAAAACCACCACACAAACCTCTATTAGAAGAAATCGCGATAATCAAGATATTTTGTTCCTCTCTTTGATCAGAATAACCATTTTCAGATAAGTCTAAAGTCGAACTCACACTTTGTAAAATCTCCGTTAACTTATCGGAATAAGGTCTCATTCGATGAATAGCATTTTGAGCTCTTTTCAACTTTGCTGCAGAAACCATCTTCATAGCAGAAGTAATCTGCATGGTCGATCCAACTGAGGCTATTCTATTACGTATTTCTTTTAAATTTGCCATCTTTTTAAATGATAAATGATCTTATAAAATTAAGAGTAGCAACTACTACTATCAATTCAAATAGCTCTTCATTTAACTATTTTAATTTTAATATTTTCCAGCAATCTCTTTCGCTACTTTTGCTAATACGTCTGTCAAAGAATCATCGTATTTACCAGCTCTCAGAGCAGCTAATGTATCAGCATGCTTGCTTTCTAGGTAATTCAAGTATTCTTTTTCAAATTCCTTTACCATATTAACAGGTACATTTCTCAATAAGTTTTTCGTTCCTGCATAGATAATTGCAATTTGTTTTTCAACTGGATATGGATCACCGTCTTTTTGATTCAAAATCTCCACGTTTCTAACTCCTTTATCTAAAACAGATTGAGTTGCTGCGTCTAAGTCTGAACCAAATTTAGCGAACGCCTCCAATTCACGATATTGTGCTTGGTCTAATTTAAGCGTCCCTGCCACTTTCTTCATGGACTTAATTTGTGCGTTACCACCAACACGAGATACGGAAATACCTACGTTAATTGCTGGACGAATACCTGCGTTAAATAAGTCACCTTCTAAGAAGATTTGTCCGTCAGTAATCGAAATTACGTTAGTTGGAATATAAGCAGAAACGTCACCTGCTTGTGTTTCAATAATTGGTAAAGCAGTCAAAGAACCACCACCTTTCACCATATGCTTAATAGAATCCGGTAGGTCGTTCATTCTTGCAGCAATTTCGTCATCATTAATCACTTTGGCAGCTCTTTCTAATAAACGAGAGTGTAAGTAGAAAACGTCACCTGGATATGCTTCACGACCTGGTGGACGTCTCAACAATAGAGAAACCTCACGGTAAGCAACCGCTTGTTTCGATAAATCATCATAAACAATTAATGCTGGTCTTCCACTATCACGAAAAAACTCACCAATTGCAGCTCCAGTCATTGGTGCGTAGAATTGGTTTGGTGCAGGATCAGATGCATTTGCCGCAACAATGATTGTATAAGCCATAGCACCTGCATCTTCCAACTTCTTAACGATTCCTGCTACTGTTGAACCTTTTTGTCCAATAGCTACATAAATACAGAAAACTGGTTCACCTTTATCGTAAAATTCTTTTTGATTAATAATCGCATCAATCGCAACAGTTGTTTTTCCTGTTTGACGGTCACCAATGATTAACTCACGTTGTCCTCGTCCAATTGGAATCATGGCGTCAATTGACTTGATACCTGTTTGTAACGGTTCTGTTACTGGCTGACGGAAGATAACCCCTGGAGCTTTACGCTCGATAGGCATTTCATACAACTCACCAGCGATTGGTCCTTTACCATCGATAGGCTCACCTAATGTATTTACTACACGACCTAACATACCATCACCTACTTTTATAGAAGCAATTTTTCCAGTACGTTTTGCTGTATCTCCTTCTTTTACATCTTTAGAACGGCCTAACAACACTACTCCGACATTGTCTTCCTCCAAGTTCATTACAATACCCTGAAGACCTCCGTCGAACTCAATAAGTTCTCCAGATTGTGCTCCATTTAATCCATAAATACGAGCAATACCGTCACCAATTTGGATAACCGTACCGACTTCTTGAAGTTCAGCTTCTGATTTGAATCCTGAAAGTTGCTCTCTTAAAATTGCAGAAATTTCTGCTGGTTTTACACCTGCCATATTATTGCTATTTTCTTATTCGAAATGATCGAATTATCTTGTTAAACGTTGTTTTATTGTTCTTAACTGATTTGCTACAGATGCGTCGACTTTTTGGTCTTCAATCTGAATAGTAAACCCACCGATTAGACTTTCATCCACTTTATCAATAACCTCTACTTTATCTTTTGTTAAAGATTTAATTTTAGAAAGTATAAGCGTTTTAGTTGCTTCATCTAAAGGAGATGCAGATGTTAATATAACTTCTGTAATTCCATTCTGTTCTTTTAATATCTTCAAATAACTCTCCGCTATTGCTGCTAACAAATGCTCCCTTCTGTTTTTTGTAATCAAATGAATAAACTTTTTAGAAAGTTCTTCAAAATTAGGAAAAAGCGTATCGAAAATAGAGATTTTCTTATCAACACTAACGATTGGACTATTTATTAATAACAAAAACTCTCGATTGGAAGTAGCACTAGCAATTTCTTGCATATTCACAGCCACCTTGTCAAAGTTGTTTTGTTCTACACTCAACTCCAACAATGCTTTAGCATATCTAATTGCTGATTTAGTACTTTTCATGTCTTTAATTCAAGTTTAATTCTTCAGCCAATGTTGTAGCTAATTCTTTTTGTTTTGAACTATCACTTAAAGTGTTTTTAACAACTTTCTCTGCTATTTCCAATGCTAGTTCTGTCACTTGAGATTTCATATCCGCTAAGGCTGCATGCTTTTCAGACTGAATAGCCAATCTTGCTCCTTCAATCATCTTCTCTCCTTCCACTTTTGCTTTGCCTTTAGCATCTTCAACCATTTTGGAAGCTACTTCACGTGCATCTTTAATGATAGCGTCTCTCTCTGCCTTTGTTTCTTTTAATAAAGATTCATTTTGAGATTGTAAAGCAGCCATTTCAACTCTCGTTTTCTTTGCCAACTCTAACGCCTCTTCAATGTCTTTCTCACGCTTATTAACCATATTTAAAATAGGCTTCCAAGCAAATTTTGTTAAAAGGAATAACAAGAGAATGAATACTAATCCTGTCCAAAATAACAACCCTAAATCCGGTGTAATTAAATCCATCGTATATTTATTTTATTCAATTTTAATTTAAAAAACCGGTTTGCAACCAACCGTTGCAAACCGACTTGGATTCTTAAAGACCAAGGAAACCAACAACAACACCGAAAAGAGCTACCCCTTCAATCAATGCCGCTGCGATAATCATAGCCGTTTGAATTTTTCCTGAAGCTTCTGGTTGACGAGCGATAGCGTCCATTGCTGAACCACCTACTCTACCAATTCCGATTCCTGCTCCTAATACTGCAAGACCTGCTCCAATTGCTGCTACTGTACCTGTCATTTTTATTTGTTTTTACTGATTAAAATTTATTGCTTTTATTAATGGTGTTCTTCTACTGCAGCACCTATAAACAATCCTGAAAGAATTGCAAATAAATACGCTTGTAAGAACGCTACCAAAATTTCTAATACGGATATAAATAATGCCATCGGAACAGAAAGTGCTCCCCAAGCCATATTCTTATTAATGAATATAATGCCGATAAATGCTAAGATAATTACGTGACCTGCTGTCATGTTCGCAAACAAACGAATCATTAAGGCAAAAGGCTTGGTGAAAATACCTACAACCTCAATTGGCATCATTATTAACAATAATGGTTTTGGAACACCTGGAGTGGCAAAAATATGCTTCCAATAATTCTTGTTCCCTGAAAATAAAGTCACCAACATAGTACACATCGCTAGGAAGAATGTTACCGTTATATTTCCTGTAAAGTTAGCACCTAACAAAGGTAATAGACCAATAAGATTCCCAATTAAAATAAAGAAGAAAATCGTCAATATATAGGGTGTGTATTTTAAATACTTATGTTCTCCTATTGTTTCTTTCGCCACATCGTCACGAATAAAGATAACTAAAGGTTCAATGAATTTAGAAATTCCTTTCGGTGCAACCGCTCCATTCTTTTTGTAATGTCTAGCCGTTCCAAAAGCCACTAAGCAAAGAATAATCGAAATTAGAAACAAAACAACAACGTTCTTAGTCATTGATATACTCATTGCTCTTGCATTGTGCGGATGTCCATCTTCAAAATGCAATTCCCCATTATCTAATTTGTATATCTTTTCGTGATAAAGTGCATATCCTTCAGCGGCACCAACGCCTGAAATGTAATCCATTTCTTCACCTGTCTTACTATCAGTTGTTGTTTTTAATTCACCATGATAAAAATTCTTAGAGGAAAAGGTCTTTAAGCCATTGTCCACTAAAATAATCGGTAAATAAATGGAGGTTCCATCGTGTTCCCCTCCCCACAAATGAATTTCATGAGCATCTTTAATGTGATGCATGATTAATCCATTAATATCAAATTCCTTTGCTAATTCTAATTCATCTTTTTCAATCGTTGTCTCAGCAAATGAAACAACTGAGCTGAACACTAGAGTTAGTGCTAATAAAATCGATTTTATAGTATTTTGACCAATCATTACTTTAAACAGTTTGAATACGCCTTCTAAAATTTTCGGCAAATTTACTAACTTTTATTGAACAACCAAGTATAAAGTTTTTTTTGTTGATAAAATAACACCCTGCGACTAGGGGACGATTTTTTTACACTCAATAAAATACTTAAATTTGTAACGTATATTTAATCATTTACAATGACCTCCAGTTCCAAAAAAGGTGTCCAATTGTTAGTTTCGCATTTAGTTCACTTAAACGTACAAAATATCGTTTTTTCTCCGGGCTCCAGAAACGCCCCGCTAGTCATTGCTATTCAACAACATGATTTCTTTAAATCAATCGTCATACCTGACGAACGAAGTGCTGGTTTTTATGCGCTCGGTATGGCACAGCAATTAAACCAACCCGTTGTCTTAATATGTACATCTGGCTCTGCTTTATTGAATTACTATCCTGCTGTTGCAGAAGCATATTATCAACACATTCCACTCGTCATTATTTCAGCAGATAGACCTATTGATTGGATAGATCAAGGTGACGGACAAACTATTCGTCAAGAAGACGTGCTCAAAAATCACGTACGTTATTATACAGCATTAAGAGAAAATCATATTTCGAATGATGACGCTTGGTTTAACTCACGTGAAATCGCTACTGCATATCATCTTTGTAATGGAAGTATAAAAGGCCCCGTTCATATTAATTTTCCTTTATCAGAACCATTATATCAAAAAGCGACACTCGATTCAGCCATTCAACATATAGTGCCAAGTCAGATTATAGATGGTAAACTATCCGTTCCAGCAGAAGAGCTTCGTTCTCTAAAAGATATTTGGAAAGAAACGGAGAAAATAATGGTTCTAGTTGGCCAACATCAACCAGATGATTATTTATTGAGTGTTCTTAAAAATCTAAATAGTCTTCCAAACGTTGCTATTATGGTTGAAAACACTTCCAATTTATTGGATCGTGATTTCGTCAATTGTATTGACAGAACCTTAAATGGAATTTCAGAAGAGGAGAAAGTCAATTTTGCTCCTGATTTATTAATTACGATTGGAGGAGCTATTGTATCAAAGAAAATCAAACAATTTTTTAGATCATATCAACCCAAACATCATTGGAAGATTGGCTCTAATTCCCCTTACATGGATACTTATAAATCACTGACTAAAAGCCTGTTGGTGAGCGAAGTGGATTTCATTAGTTTATTGGGAACATTTGTAAACGAAGGAACTTCTAACTTCGGCAACAAGTGGAAACAAATGGACTTTCTACAGGAAGAAAAACTACATTTATATCTTGATTCAGAAAAGACTTATTGTGATTTAAGTGTTTTTGAGTGTCTCTTAGATTGCGTGCCCGATGACTCTCATCTTCATTTAGCTAATAGCTCTGTCATTCGTTATAGTCAATTGTTTACGCCCATAAAATCCATTCATTATTGGTGTAACCGAGGAACAAGTGGAATTGATGGAAGTGCCAGTACCGCTGCAGGAGCAAGTTTAATCTCGAAAGACAAATGCCACACTTTAATTATTGGCGACATGTCGTTTTTCTACGATTCGAATGCATTTTGGAATCAGCTAAAGTTATCAAACTTGCGCGTTTTCCTAATAAATAATGGTGGAGGTGATATTTTTAACATTATACCAGGTCCAGATACAACGGATGAATTGAATGAAAACTTCGTCTACAAACATCAATTTACGGCAGAAGGAATTTGCCAATCGTATGGTGTTCGTTATTTCAAAGCAACTAATTTAGAAGAGGTGGAAGCACAAATGCACGATTTCTACACCCAGACGTCAGATAATTCTGCTTATTTAATGGAGATTTTCACAGACAAGGGAGAGAACAGCAGTCAATTAAAGAACTTTTTCACCATATAAAAATTCAACATCTTCATGGATAAAGAAGAATTTATCGAGTTTTCTACAGAAGAATTACAAACTATTCGAGAAGGAATAGTAGAAGAAGCATTTGAAATAAAGCAATATGCAATTCAAAAGCCACCAATTGTAAAAATGTTTAATCGAAAACTGAAGCGACTGAGTGACCTAATAGACATTCAACAGGACTTATTTCCTGAGGATGTAGTAGAAAAAGGTGATTCAATCTCTCTTCTTCCATATAATCAGGAGCTATTAGAAGATTTATTTACTACTTACTTTTCAAACAAGAGCAAACTAAAACAACGTATGTTTGCATCACAATCACTTTCTGAGGTTTATGCCATAATGGAGGAAATGTGTGCGAACGAAAAAGAATTTGGTAGCGTTTTCAACTTTTTAGAAGAAGATGAAAGTATAATCGTTTCAAAAGAGCCAGATCCGATGAGAATTCATGAATTAATAAAAGAAATTGCTGAAAGTCAAACAATTACAATAGACAAAATTAAAAATAGCACAAACATTTTACCAATTGAACTATTAAACGAAATGAAAAGGTTATTTTTGTTGTTCAAGAAATACTAATGAAAGATTTTGATAAAGGAATGGAATCGTTAAAAGCAAAGCTGAATGAACAATCTTGGCCAGCAGTTTACTTTTTCAAATTTATTGTTCCTTCTGAAAATGAAAAAGTCAGTATTATTCATTCATTATTTGATGATACGGCAGAAATTAACATGAGAGATTCCAGCTCTGGTAAATTTACAAGTATCAGTATTAAAACAGTAATGTTAGATGTTGAATCAATACTTGAAATCTATCGTAAAGCAAGTAAAGTGGAAGGTATTGTTTCATTATAATTATAAATATGATAAAATTACTATTAACTATCTTTTATGTTGCATCTATGGTCATCCTATTGATCGTATTATACAAAGCATTGTTAAAGAGAATGAATCGAGGAAATGTTAGTTCCGATAATTATTGTGAATTGACCTCCGTCGAAATTAGACCTTCGTATGGAATTATCGATTTTTGTTTTAGCTGTAAAGAGAAACGGATGATTGATTTCGAAATAGTAACACTTAATTTTGAACCAATTATAACGATTGTCTCTAAAGAATTTGAAAAAGGGCAACACATTTTGAAGTTCGATTCTACCCAGCTTGGAAATGGAGATTATTATTATCAATTACGAACCAATAATCAGCGAATATTTAAAAAAATAACAATTGACAATCCTAAATTGGATAATTAATAGTAAACTTGTTATAAATTAAAATTAGTATAAACGTTCCTTTTAAAGGAAGAAAAAAAATAAAGACTATGGCTTTAGAGATTACAGATGAGAATTTTCAAGATTTAGTAATGAAATCTGACAAACCAGTAATGATTGATTTTTGGGCAGAATGGTGTGGTCCTTGTCGAATGGTTGGTCCAGTTGTTGAAGAAATATCCAAAGAGTACGACGGAAAAGCAGTTGTTGGAAAAGTAGACGTGGATAAAAACCCACAATTATCCGTACAATTCGGTGTTCGAAATATTCCAACTATCATTTTTGTAAAAAATGGAGAAGTTGTTGACAAATCTGTTGGAGCTGTTCCAAAAACACAACTAACATCTAAGTTAGACGCGATTTTATAAATACACGAATGTTTTTAAAAAGCCTGAGCATAATCCCTCAGGTTTTTTTATTTAACCAAAAAGCAACCATTTCAATAAGTTAGCGTTTTAATTACAAACTTGTGGACAAAAAGGAGAGATTAAATACTATTATTCAAGGGTGTTTGCATAATAAGCAAGCGAGCCAAGAAGCGTTATTTAAATTTTTCTTTTCTAAAATGTTGACGGTTTGTCTTCGCTATACCTCTGACAGAGACACTGCCCAAGAGTTATTGCAAGACGCATTTATTAAGGTCTTTGACAAGTTAAAAAAATACGAAAACACAGGTTCCTTTGAAGGATGGGTCAAACGAATAGTGGTGAATACATGTATCGATTATTACAGAAAAGCGAAACGTGACCCACTTTTTTTAAGTGAAGAAGCGGTAATTAAAGATACCGGTGAATCATTTGAAGACTTTGACCAGGAGGATATTCAAGAACTAAATACGTCTATTATCATGAAGGAAATAGCGAATTTAAGTCCTGCCTATCGTACGGTTTTTAACTTATTTGTGATAGAGAATTATTCGCACAAAGAAATTGCTGAAATGCTTGGAGTGACAGAAGGAACTTCCAAGTCAAATTTAGCAAAAGCGAAAATGAATCTACAAAAAGCCTTAAAGGATAAAATAAAAAAAGATTATTGAAATAAGATATGAAATTTGAAGACATTATAAAGCAGAAAGTCGAACAGCATCAGGAAGCTTACGACCCAAAAGCATGGGAAGCTCTTTCTTCTAAAATAGGAAGTAGTGCTGCTAAAGTATCCTCTACTCTAAAATGGTGGATGGTTGCTGCAAGTGTATTAGTTGTTGGAGTTGGTTGTATAGTATATTTTAATACTGGAAATCAAAATATAAAACCAACTGAACAAATAAAAGAAGTAAATGCTGACAATGCCACCTCTAAAACTAACAATGATAAGTCAAATGTTAATGTTACTTCTGAAAAAATAATTGCGACTGAAGCTAAGGAAAAAGAAACAGCACCAGTAAAAAATTCAACTGAAAAAATTAAAAAAGCTTTAGAAATTAACAATTTAACGAAAGTTGAAGCGATTGATAATGTAAAAAAGACCGCCGTTGTTCGTGACGAGTCAGGCGTATTGAATCCAACAGTTGAAACTAAAATTCACATTAATTGGATTGCTCAGATTTGTGACAACGAAGTAATTGAATTGAAAAACGACAATGATGTTGCCATTAAAATTGAAAACAGTGAAAGTTCGCACCTTATTGCTGCACATCAATCTATCCAATCAAGTGATCTAAAAGCGGGAATCTATAAAGTGAAATCGAAAGATGGAAATGTGTTACAAACACTCGAAATTATCCATACTCAAAAATTGAATTTTATTTCAGAAGAGATTGTTTTTGAAAAAGGATTGCCTTTTGTTCCAGTAAGAATTATAGGTAATGAATTATCGTCTTACAATTGGAGCCTAAAAGGACAACAGCTTAGTGCTAAAAGAGAAGTTTTAATTCCAGCATTTGATAAAGGAAATGTCAAGATTGATTTTTCAGGAATTGAAAATAGCTGTCCTGTCAATGAAGTTTATAACGTTGTTGTGAGGGAAGACTACAATCTCTTAGCGGTAAATGCTTTTAATGTAGGAAGTCGTGACGAACGAAATAAAACATTCTTACCATTCGCATTATACGAAAGAGATGAGGCATTTGAAATGCAAATAATAGATCCTAAAACAGGAGAAGTTATATTTAAAACTAATTCCGTGGAAAACCCTTGGAATGGTATCGACAATAGAACTGGAGAGTTAGTTGCTCCAAACGCACGCTATATTTGGACGGTGAGTTTATCTAGAAAAGCAGATTTTGAAACGAAAGGTATTTACCAAGGTGTGATAGTACGAGTAGTGTATTAATGTATTTTAAATGCACAGTACTTTATGACACTTCCTTTTGCTGTAAAAAGCTTTTCGTAATGCGTTTTTATATCTAGAATTTCTCTTGTCTGTTCGTCTAAGTTCTCTGAAAGCTCACCATACAAATCCCATGTGCAGGTGATCATTTCATAACCGTACTTTTCGATCTCCTCTACTGTGGACTCAAATAATAAATCGCTATCCGTTTTAAGATGTACGAGACCACCTTTTTTCAAAAAGGACTTATAACGAGCGATAAACTGCCTCGAACTTAGTCTTTTATTAGGTTTGTTCGGTTGAGGATCAGAAAATGTCAACCAAATTTCATCTACTTCATCTTCGGCAAAATATTGTTCTATCAATTCAATTCGGGTGCGTAAAAAAGCAACATTTGTAAAATTATTCTCTATCGCTCGCTTTGCGCCTATCCACATTCTTGAACCCTTGATGTCTACACCTATAAAATTTTTAGCGGGAAAGTGTTGGCTCAAGCCGATACTGTATTCCCCTTTTCCACAACCTAATTCCAAAACAATAGCATTATCATTCTTGAAATGATCTTTGTGCCAATTCCCCCTCAATGGAAAAGGAATGCCAGCAAGCGTATCCTCCAAAGGTTCGTAACAATTGGTCATACTCTTCATTTCATCAAATCGACGGATCTTATTTTTTGCCATGATTGTTCAACTCATTTTGCGCAAAGATAGGGATAGTATGTATATTTAAGGCTAAATCTTCTTTAAGAAATGATAATTGAGACTGTTCGTGCGAAAAGAATCCTTCTTTCTCCTCTTAATTGGGGACAAGGACACGTCTACCGCTCAATAGCTCTAATACAACTATTACTATCGCAAGACAACATACTTTTTATAGCCTGTAATGATTCTCAAAAAGAAATTTACCAACGGTATTTAGGGAAAGAGGTAACTTTCTATCAGATAGAAGGATATGATTTTAAATTCTCCATCAATAACTCACTCGTAATTAAAAATATTTTTCGTTTTCCGATACTTTTAAAGCAGCACTTTATAGACCGTCAAATATGCGATAAAATTGTTGAGAAAGAAAAAATTGACCTCGTCATTAGTGATCATCGATATGGATTTTATTCTAAAAATGTCTCATCTATTTTCATGACACATCAATGTCAACTCCCAATAAACAACAAATCGATTCAAAAACTTCACCAGCGACTCGTCAATAAGCACTTTTCATCCGTTTGGATTATTGATAATGAAGATCATTCTCTTGCAGGAAAGCTTTCTAAACCAGTTAACATCAATATTCCAACACACTATTTAGGTTTATTATCACGCTTTAAAAACGCGATGAAATCTACAAAAAAAGATAAAATCGTTGCTGTTATAAGTGGCCCTTTTCCTTATAATCAATTATTATTAGATATTGTTAAAGAATATGCACAAAGTAACAAAATAGAAATATATTGCATTACTAATCTGGAATGTAACGCTCAATTCCTAATTCCAGTTGCTGTTGATGAGCACGACTCGATTTTATTACAAGCTAAAATAATCATCTCACATAGTGGTTACACAACATTGATGGATATAGATTGTTTGAAACCAGAAAGAGCTATTTTAATCCCTGCTCCACAGCAGTTAGAGCAACAGTATTTAGCGCTTCATAACGATACCAAGTTTACTATTCTAAAGGAATACAAAGACTTACTGCAATCGAAGTAATTCAATTATCATTTGGAATAAATGATTCAATTCACTTTGTTTTTTATATTTTCGCATAAAATCAATTCATTATGGGTAAAATTTTAATTATTGACGACGAAAGAAGCATTCGAAGAGCTTTACGTGAAATTTTAGAATTTGAAAAATTTGAAATAGACGAAGCCGTTGATGGAAAAGAAGGTCTTGAAAAACTTCAATCTTCCCACTTTGATTTGGTTTTTTGTGATATCAAAATGCCTAATATGGATGGCATTGAGGTGTTAGAGCAAGCTCAAAAATCAAACATTGAAACACCTTTTATTATGATAAGCGGCCATGGAAATATTGAAACTGCCGTTGAAACAATCAAAAAAGGAGCGTACGATTTTATTGAAAAACCTTTGGACTTAAACCGTATTTTGGTTACTGTACGAAATGCTACTGATAAAGCAGCATTAATGGAGGAAACAAAAGTCTTGCGTTCCACCGTTAAAAAAATTAAAGGTTCTTCGTTAGTCGGCGAAAGTAAAGGAATTATAGAAATCAAAGAAATGATTGCGAAAGTTGCTCCATCAGATGCTCGTGTATTAATTACGGGTGGAAATGGAACAGGAAAAGAATTAGTCGCACGTTCATTACACGATAACTCCAATCGCAAAAAGATGCCTTTTATTGAAGTGAATTGTGCAGCGATTCCCGGAGAATTAATTGAAAGTGAATTGTTTGGTCACGTGAAAGGAGCCTTTACTTCAGCTATTAAAGATAAAAAAGGAAAGTTTGAATTAGCCGATGGTGGAACTTTATTCCTAGATGAGATTGGAGATATGAGTTTAGCCGCTCAAGCAAAAGTGTTAAGAGCATTACAAGAAAATGTCATTCAACGTGTAGGTAGCGAAAGAGATATCAAAGTGAACTGTCGTGTGTTAGCCGCAACGAATAAGGACTTACAAAAAGAAATAGCAGAAGGGCGTTTTAGAGAAGACTTATACCACCGTTTAGCAGTTATCTTAATTCACGTTCCAAGCTTAAATGACCGTAGTGATGATATTCCACTACTGGCTGATCACTTCATGAGTTCTATTTGCTCAGAGCATGGTGTTGCCAAAAAAACATTCACTAAAGATGCGTATAAAAACTTACAAGAAGTCAATTGGTCTGGAAACATTCGAGAACTTCGTAACATTATCGAACGTTTAATCATTTTGTGCGGAATAGAGATCACAGGAGATGACGTTAAGAAATTTGCCAATCCAAAAAATTAATAGAAAAAACTTATTTTTCGACGGAATACTGTTTGTTTAATTACGAGAAGGAATTTCGTGTTTTTAAAATAGTTATCTTCAATTCATATTAGTACAAAGAAACAGAATGCAGATTTACATCTGCATTCTGAACTAACCTAACCTAACTACTACTACTTATGAAAACTAATTCGAACAACATAGATCGTTGTTCAACTACTCTGTAACAAAGGTAATATCTTTTTCTACATCTACAAGAAATATTCGATGGATTTAACAGTTTGGTAATTAAAACAGGGGGTTTTTACGGTTTTTTAACCTTATAAAGTAATTCATTAACTTAATTTTAAATTTTAAGAAGGGGTTATATTGACCTTTCAAAAGATCTTTTTTATCAATCATTCTATTCATTGAATATGATTTATGGTAATTTTCAATACCCTTTCTATTCAAGTTTTAAATGTTTCATTTTTAATGAAAACAACCTATAAGTCAATAAGCTTTTATATTTTTGTAATTCTTATAAAAAAGGATTATTTATACTAAAAACATATATAGATGAAAGAAATCAGAATGGTGGATTTAAAAACGCAATATGAACACATAAAAGATGACGTGAACAAGGCGGTTTTAAACGTTATTGATAGCACTGCTTTTATCAATGGCCCAGATGTTAAAGCATTTCAAGAGGAATTAGAGGGCTACTTAAATATCAAACATGTTATTCCATGTGCCAACGGAACAGATGCTTTACAAATTGCCATGATGGCGTTGGGCTTAAAGCCAGGAGATGAAGTCATCACACCATCTTACACCTATATTGCAACGACTGAAGTGATGGCATTATTAGGCCTAACACCAGTTTTTGTCGATGTTGATCCCAAAACATTCTGCATTAATCCAGATTTAATTGAACAAAAGATTACATCAAAAACGAAGTTAATCGTCCCTGTTCATTTATACGGTCAAGCTGCTAATATGGATGAAATTATGGCTATTGCTAAAAAGCACAATCTAAATGTAATAGAGGATAACGCTCAAGCAATTGGTTGTGATTATACCCATAAAGATGGCACTGTTTCTAAAACCGGAACTATCGGTGATATCGGCTGTACTTCCTTCTTCCCATCTAAAAACTTAGGTTGTTACGGTGATGGTGGTGCAATTTGTACCAACAACGATGAATTAGCTGAAATCATTAGAATGGTTGCAAATCACGGGCAATCAAAAAGATATTATCACGATATTGTAGGTTGTAATTCTCGTTTAGATACGATTCAAGCAGCTATTTTAAGAATCAAACTACCGCATTTAGATGCTTATTGCGATGCGCGTAGAAAAGCAGCAGATTATTACGACAAACATCTTGTTTCAATTAAAGGAATCACAACACCTTTTAGAGCAATCTATAATACACACGTTTTCCACCAATATACACTAACGTTAGAAGGAATTGATAGAGATGGCTTAAAGGACTACTTAGAGTCAAAAAACATTCCCGCAATGATTTATTATCCCGTTCCAGCACATAAACAGAAGATGTTTGATGCGTTTGGAGTGAATGAATTAGACTTACCCGTTACTGATTGGTTAACAGAGCGCGTTATCTCGCTTCCAATTCATACAGAATTAGAGGAAGACCAATTACATTATATCTGTGCAACGGTTAAAGAGTTCATTGAAAAAAAAGGAAATTAGTAATATGAAAAAAATAGTAGTAGTTGGTACTGGTTATGTTGGTTTAGTAACAGGAACTTGTTTTGCAGAAACCGGAAACCAAGTTGTTTGCGTAGATATCGATGAGAAAAAAGTGGAAAAACTGAAAAACGGAGTTGTTCCTATTTTTGAACCTTTGTTAGATGTTCTTTTCGAGCGCAACATCAAAGCGGGAAGATTGAGCTTCACCACTTCATTGGAAGAGGTGATTGACGATGCAGAAATTGTTTTCTTAGCATTGCCTACACCTCCTGGAGAAGATGGTTCAGCTGATTTGTCCTACATTCTTGGAGTGGCAGATCATTTGGGTAAAATTATAAAAGATTACAAAGTTATTGTTGATAAAAGTACTGTTCCGGTTGGAACAGCCGAAAGAGTAACCGCTGCTATTGCAAAAAATGCAACGGTTAATTTTGATGTCGTTTCCAATCCTGAATTTTTACGCGAAGGGTTTGCCGTTGATGACTTTTTGAAGCCAGACAGAGTGGTTATTGGCTCCTCTTCTGAACGCGCGCAAAAAGTGATGGAAGACTTATACAAACCTTTTGTTCGTCAAGGAAATGCTATCATCTTTATGGATGAGAAGTCTGCTGAATTAACGAAATATGCAGCAAACTCTTTCTTGGCTACAAAAATTACTTTCATGAACGAAGTAGCCAATTTTTGTGAAATGGTTGGAGCAGATGTGGACAAAGTACGTATTGGTATCGGAACGGATGGTCGTATCGGAAAACGTTTCTTATTCCCAGGTATTGGATACGGAGGCTCCTGTTTTCCAAAAGACGTTCAAGCTTTAGTGAAAAGTGGAAATCAAGTTGGTTTTGATTTTCAAATTCTAAAAGCAGTCATGAAAATCAACGAGGAACAAAAAATTATATTGATTCCTAAAGTTAAAAATTACTTCCGTGGTAATTTAAACGGAAAGCACATTGCACTTTGGGGATTAGCGTTTAAACCAAACACAGATGATATTCGTGAGGCACCCGCTTTATACATGATTGATGCTTTATTAGAGGCAGGCGCAACAGTATCGGCTTACGACCCTGAAGCGATGGAAAATGTAAAAGCATTATACGGAGATAAAATTACTTTTGCTGAAAATGAATACGATGCATTAGAAAATGCAGATGCCTTGATTATTGCCACAGAATGGAGTATCTTTAGAAATCCTGACTTCAACAGAGTAGGTGAAATACTAAAAGATAAGGTTATCTTCGATGGTAGAAATTTATTCGAAGTAGAGGATATGAATAATAAAGGATTCTTTTATGAATCTATTGGACGTAAAACTGTTGAGAAATGAGTGAAAGAAAAAGAGTTTTAATAACTGGTGCTGCTGGTTTTTTAGGTTCCCATTTATGTGACCGATTCATCAAAGAAGGTTTTCATGTGATTGGAATGGACAATTTGATAACAGGTCGTTTGAAAAACATTGAACACTTGTTTCCATTAGAGAATTTTGAATTTTACAATCATGATGTCTCGACCTTCATTCATGTGCCAGGAAAATTAGACTATATCTTACACTTTGCTTCTCCAGCAAGCCCAATTGATTACTTGAAAATTCCTATTCAAACACTAAAAGTGGGTTCTCTAGGAATTCATAATTGTCTTGGATTAGCGAAAGCGAAAAATGCACGTATTTTAATCGCTTCAACATCCGAAATTTATGGTGATCCAACGGTTCATCCACAAACAGAAGAGTATTGGGGAAATGTTAATCCAATTGGTCCACGCGGCGTTTACGATGAAGCAAAACGCTTTCAAGAGGCAATGACGATGGCGTATCATACCTATCATGGTTTGGAAACTAGAATCGTTCGAATTTTTAATACCTACGGACCACGAATGCGTCTGAATGATGGACGTGTTTTACCTGCATTTATCGGTCAAGCTTTACGAGGAGAAGACTTAACTATTTTCGGTGACGGTTCACAAACACGTTCGTTTTGCTACGTAGATGATTTAGTAGAAGGAATCTATCGTTTGTTACTTTCAGATTATGCTATGCCTGTTAACATCGGAAATCCAGATGAAATTACCATTAGTGATTTCGCTGAAGAGATTATAAAACTAACAGGAACAAGTCAAAAAGTGATTTACCAAGATTTACCTGTCAACGATCCAAAACAACGTCAACCAGATATTACGAAAGCGAGAGCTATATTAAATTGGGAACCGAAAATTGATCGTGCAGAAGGATTGAAACGCACATACGCTTATTTCAAGTCATTGACACCCGAAGAATTGAATCAAAAAGAACACAAAGATTTCGATCACTATATAGTAAAATAAATATGGATTATTTCGCACACGAAACAGCTATTGTTGACGATGGATGTACTATTGGCAAAGGAACTAAAATCTGGCATTTTTCTCACATCATGCCGAACTGTACCTTAGGAGAAAATTGCAACATTGGACAAAATGTGGTTGTTTCACCAGAAGTTATTTTAGGAAAGAATGTCAAAGTTCAAAATAACGTTTCTATCTACAGTGGCGTTATTTGTGAAGACGATGTTTTCTTAGGACCTTCCATGGTTTTCACAAATGTTATCAACCCGAGAAGTGCTGTCAATCGTCGTGGCGAATATGCTAGAACTACGGTAAAAAAAGGAGCTTCCATTGGCGCAAATTCGACGATTGTCTGTGGGCACGACATTGGTGAGTTTGCCTTCATTGGTGCGGGTGCAGTAGTAACGAAAACAGTTCCAGCATACGCATTAGTTGTAGGAAATCCAGCACGTCAAATGGGATGGATGAGCGAACAAGGATTTCGTTTAGAATTTGATACGAATGGCATGGCAGTATGTGCTGGAAATGGCGAGAAATATCAATTGAGAAACGGCGTAGTTACTAAAGTTGGGTAACTAAAAATACTCAATTTTATCAAACTTTAGAATTGTGATTAAGTTCGTTTTAATATCACGCGTGAGTGTATATGACAGAATGCCTGTTTTGCTATTGTAAATCAGTTGAATTTCTAAAACGTGTTCTCCATTTTTATAGGTTTGTTTCTCCGTTAAGTTTCCTAATTTATCGTAGTTAAAGAGAATCTCTTGGTTCGCATTTTTATTCGTTGGAGTGGTTGTCACCTCTTTACTAATCCATCCTTTATCATTGTATTCATATTCAGTAATCGCCATTTGAGAGGTTGTTCTTGTCACTCTTTTTCTATCTTTCAATAAGCCTAAGTCGTTATAGGTCAAATATTCATCCAAGTAGGGGAAATCATAATTATTGAAATATGTCCTCTTTATATTGGCTGTATTTTCCTGATATTCATATCGTTCGGAACTTATGAATGTAGAACGTTCGAATTGTGGAGATTTGACGTTATTAGTCGTTGTGTCAATATCTCGATAATATGCTTCCTTTATCACACGATTTTTAGTATCGTAAGTAAACTTTGTAGAGAAGAAACCTTTCGCGTTTTTTTGACGCACAATCGCTAAATTGTTATTCACATCGTACTCATAATACAATACAAGAGTGTCGACCATTTTTCCAATAACTTTGGTTTCCAATGAGTAAATCAAATGCCCTTTCTCATCAAACTCATACCGATAGATATAATCTGATTTCCGGATGATATCACCTGTTTTTTTATACTGGAAAAAGCCATTCAGACTCTTAATTCTATTCGCTTTGATGAACTGTTCATTAAAATAAGGTAATTCCGTAAAAGCAAAACCTTTTGAATTATCCAGCATCTGCGAGAACGCAAAACACGGAAAACAGAAAATGAGTATGATTAAAAACTTCACGTTACAAAAGAAAGAAGGAAATAGCGGTAGATAACTACTGATGTATATTTTTTTCAAACAATAATTGTTATTAACTTAGAAGTAAGGCAACAAAAAACCCGAACAGCTGCTCGGGTTTTGAATCATTCATATTTCTTATAGTGGAATGTTACCGTGTTTTTTCTTCGGCAAACTTACCGCCTTATTTTCCAAACTTTCAAAAGCGGCAATTAGCTTTGTTCTTGTTTCTTCGGGAAGAATAACGTCATCGACAAAACCTCTCTCCGCTGCACGGTAAGGATTAGCAAACAACTCTGCGTATTCTTTTTCTTTCTCCAACCATTTCGCTTGTGAATCTATTGCTTCAAAAATTTCTTTTTTGAAGATAATCTCTGCTGCACCTTTTGCTCCCATTACCGCAATTTCTGCTGTTGGCCATGCAAAATTCAAGTCAGCACCAATATTCTTGGAGTTCATGACGTCAAAAGCACCACCATACGCTTTACGTGTAATAACGGTAATTCTTGGAACTGTGGCTTCAGAAAATGCATATAATAATTTCGCACCGTGTGTAATAATTCCTCGCCATTCTTGATCTGTTCCTGGCAAGAATCCTGGAACATCTTCAAACACCAATAATGGAATGTTGAAAGCATCACAGAAACGTACGAAGCGCGCTCCTTTTCTAGAGGCATCGATATCTAAGACACCTGCCATAGAAGCTGGTTGATTCGCTACAACGCCAATCGTTCTTCCATCTAATCGGGCAAAACCAACTACGATGTTTTTCGCAAAATCTTGTTGAACTTCTAAGAATGAATTATCATCAATCACACAATCAACTACGCTACGAATGTCGTAAGGTAACGTAGAATTTACAGGTAAAATAGCTTTAATCGTTTCATTCTTACTTTCGGTAAAAATATGTTTTGTTGTAGGTGCTTTCTCACCAAAATTTTGTGGCAAATACGTCACCAATCTTCTAACTTCTTTTAAACATTCTACATCATTTGCATACGTAAAGTGATTGACACCCGACTTTTCAGCATGCGCTTTTGCTCCTCCTAAATCTTCAGAAGTAACCTCTTCGTGCGTCACAGTCTTTACAACGTTTGGCCCTGTAACGAACATGTACGATGTATCTTCCACCATAAAAACAAAATCGGTCAATGCGGGAGAATAAACAGCTCCACCAGCACAAGGTCCCATAATCACAGAAATTTGTGGGACCACACCTGAAGCAATGGTGTTTTTATAAAAAATATCTGCGTAACCTGCTAATGAGACAACACCTTCTTGAATACGTGCACCACCAGAATCATTCAATCCGATAACGGGAGCTCCATTTTTCATTGCCAAATCCATTATTTTACAGATTTTCGCAGCGTGTGTTTCAGAAAGCGAACCTCCGAGGACGGTAAAATCTTGTGAAAAAACATAGACCAAACGACCATGAATTTTTCCATAACCAGTGATAACTCCATCGCCCGGTATTTTTGATTTATCCAATCCAAAAGAAGTCGCTCTATGCTCGATGAACATTCCCATTTCCTGAAAAGTGTCTTCGTCAATTAATAGCTCGATACGTTCTCTGGCCGTTAATTTCCCACCTTTATGTTGGCGTTCAATTCGTGCTTCACCTCCACCCACTTTAGCTTGTTCGCGCTTGTTTAATAGCTCTTGATTTAAGTCCATTTTTTTTGTATTATGTAAATAGCGTTCGAATAACTTCTTCAATTCGAGCGCAAGTAATAATTTCTATATTAAATTTCTTTTTCTCTAATCCTTTATTAAACTTGGAAACAATCATTTTCTTAAAGCCTAATTTCTCTGCTTCATTAATCCGTTGTTCCAATCGACTTACTGGTCGTAATTCTCCTGAAAGTCCAATTTCTGCAGCAAGACACACTTCTTTTGGAATTGGTAAGTCAGCGTTGGATGACATTATCGCTGCAACAACGGCCAAGTCAATGGCTGGATCGTCCACCTTAATTCCACCTGCAATATTAAGAAAAACATCTTTTGTTCCCAATTTAAAACCACAGCGTTTTTCCAAAACTGCCAACAACATATTTAGACGTTTATTATCAAATCCTGTGGAGGAACGTTGAGGTGTTCCATAAGCTGCTGTACTTACTAAAGCTTGTACTTCGATAAGCATAGGTCGAACGCCTTCCATTGTTGCAGCAATAGAAACACCACTCAAATTATCATCTGAACTTGTTATTAATATCTCGGATGGATTGGTCACTTCACGTAAGCCACTTCCAACCATTTCATAAATCCCTAACTCGTTCGTACTTCCAAATCTATTTTTGATTGTGCGCAATAAGCGATACACGTGATTTCTGTCGCCTTCAAATTGTATAACAACATCAACTATGTGTTCTAGTACTTTCGGCCCCGCTAAGACGCCCTCTTTGGTAATGTGACCAATAAGAAAGACGGGGATTTCAGTCTGCTTTGCATAACGCAGCAATTGAGAAGTACATTCTCTTACTTGTGAAATACTACCTGGTGCAGATTCAATTTGATTGCTGTATAACGTTTGAATGGAATCAATAATCAACAAATTAGGTTCAATTTCTTCTGCTTGATTAAAAATATTTTGAAGATTCGTTTCTGTTAGAATGAAGCAATTTTCATTTTCAATACCAATACGTTCTGCACGCATTTTTATTTGCTGATCACTTTCTTCTCCTGAAACGTATAAAACTCTAAGATTTTTCTGCTTGATGGCTACCTGAAGTAATAAGGTTGATTTTCCGATTCCGGGTTCACCTCCAAATAAAATAAGGGAAGCCTTCACCAATCCACCACCCAAAACACGACTCAATTCTTTATCCACTAATGGAATACGAAAATGAGCGGTACTTTCAATTGCCTCTAACGTTTTAGGCTTTTGAACGCGGTCATAGTTTTTAGTAAAAGCAACGATTTGTGGCAATGTTCTCTCCACAATTTCTTCCACAAACGTGTTCCACTCGGAACAAGAAGGACATTTTCCTAACCACTTCGGAGTTTCATATCCACAATTTTGACAAAAAAATGCACTTTTAGCTTTAGCCATAAAACAAAATTAATTAAAAAAGTGAGGTCTAAAAATGTTCCTTGAAATATAAACCCTAATTCATCATAAATACTAAAACCGATGAACTTACTCCGAGGCAAAAGCTAACAAATAATTATCTTTTCCAATCCAAAATTTTTCTCCTTTGCGGATTTAAAAGTGTTAATTAGACTACTCGCTTATCAATATAATGAGAATTCATTGCCCGTAAAGCCCCCATATAATTAAGCGAAAAATCAATAAAATCTCCTACTTTATATTTCTTAGAATTGGTCTTTAAATCGACAACAATCATATCAGAACTTGCTCCAACAAATTCAATGTCTTTGTCCTTTGGAAACATATTCGCTCTGTCAATATCCAAAATACCAATATCTAAAATAGCACGATAAGACGTTTTTCCAATTTCACCTTGATCAAATTCAAAACTGTCACCTTCTAGATTAGTCCCGAATTTACCTTCGGGCACTCTGGGCTTTTCAATTAGTTCAATGATTTCTGCTTTCAGAGATAAGACATCTTGTTTCAATAACTTGGTCGGTTTATCTTCATACACATTGGTCCCAAAAAACAAGGTTTCGCCGACTCTAAAGTGATTTATTCCCAAAGGAAGTGTTTTGTTTAATAGGAGTGGAATGGTAACAGAACTTCCTCCTGAAACATGCGCAATATCTCTATTAAATTTCGCTTCAATTAATTGTTTATATAAAGACAATTGTATCAGTTTATCTGCACTTGGCAGGACACCATATAGACAAGAAAGATTGGCACCGATACCAACAATTTTAATGTTTTTCAGCTGAAACACTTCTTCATAGAATTGCATTAAATCCTTTCGCATCACACCCTCTCGCAATTCTCCTAATTCAATCATGATAATCACTTTATGAATCTTTTGTTGCTTTTGAGCTTCAACAGAAAGTGCTTTAATGATATTGATAGAAGTATTCATACTTATATCTGCATATTTAACAACAGACGGTATCGATCTTTTAGGAGTCGGCTTGATATAAATTGTTTCTATTTCTGGTGCTAATTTTTTAATAATCTTTAAATTACTCACACGAGAATCACACACTTGTTGCGGTTCTAAAGCTAAGACTTCTTTCAAAAAGAATTCATTTCCACAAAACACTTTGGTAACAATAGACCAATCAATATTCTTTCGCTTAAAAAGGACATCTAAATGTCGAAAATTATAATGGAGTTTCGCTCTGTTTAGTTGTATAACTGCCATAATTACGATTTATTTTTCAATCGCATTTCCAAATATTTATTGGTAAATCCGAGTGATTCATATAGTTTTTTCGCTGGATTATCTGGTTCAACATGAAGTGCTATATCTCCTTTAGCTTGTTGTATTGATCGTTTCATTAATTGTGTCCCGATACCTTTTCCTCGCATTGAGGCGTCAGTTGCAATATACACCAATATATTCTCAGGAATATAGTCTTGCATACCCGTTTCATTGACAATTACAACTCCAACAATAGCGTTTTCGATATAGGCAACTTCAATAAACCCACCTGGCTTGTTATTCTCTTTAAGAGCATAGTTTGTACACTTTAAGATATCACTATATGGATCTCCATATTGCTCTAAATTAGTTACTAAAAAATTAATTATTTGTTCTTTTTCTAGGGATGATGGTTTGTTTTTTTCTTCAAATGTTTGAAACGTTATCATAGCTTATTCTAATTTTAATGTAGCTACAAAGTTAAGCATTTTAAAATAAAAGGTTTTTTGAAGAAATTAGAAGATGGCATAATTGACTCATAGTGAATGTTTTTACTAAAAAAAAGGGAAGAATATCTAACGAAAGTCTGGATAATAATGTTAACTAATATAGCAAAATAATTTGAATCTTGGGTGAAATGACCCGTTTATATAAAAAAAGGTCGAGTAAATTACTCGACCTTTTTTTTTATATTATCTAATGAGCGTCACGTGCCCAGATTTCGTTATCCGTTCGTCAACACTACTCTTCTTAATTGTTATTTTCCAAGTATAAACGCCATCTTGACATAGCTTACCGCCTACAAGTTGATATGTTCCGTCCCATCCATAAGCAAGATCATGCGTTTCGAATATGACTTCTCCCCAACGGTTAAATATCAACATCTCGTATTCGAATCCATCAAATCCTTCCACAAATACTGGTTTGAATATATTGTTAAATTGGTCTCCATCGGGTGTAAATGTATTTGGAACAAAGAATACTACATCTTCTTTCATTCTAATAACAGCTCTTGCAGTATCAGTACATCCATCTTCATTCGTAGCAACTAACTCCACCATATGATTACGGATAATTGTTGGATCGTACGTATGTTTTGGGTTCGTCTTTGTACTAATTCCTGACTCATCTCCAAAGCTCCACTCATACGATATCGCATCTTCAGAATGGTTGATAAAGGTAACTTCGTTTATCACATTGGTAATGTCATAAGTCGATGCAGTAAATGCTGCTGTTGGTGATGGGAATACACAGACATAGTCATCCATTGTCATCGTTACCGAACATCCTTGTCCGTTGTCTGCTGTTAAGGTTACATCATGACAACCGTCTAAATAATAATCATGATAAGCATTCTTAGCCGTCGATGTCTGTCCATCTCCAAAATCCCATAAATAAGAAGTAGCTCCTACTGTAGTATTCGTAAATTGAACATGTAATGGAGAACAACCTCTCGTTGTGTCTGCAATATATGCAATCACTGGTGCATCCAAAGTGAAAATTGTTACATAATCTGTATTCTTACAACCATTTCCATCTACTCCTACTACTATATAAGTCTTTACAGTATCTACTACAAATGGAACTCCATCTACAACACCATTATTCCAGG
>CAZDAR010000018.1:0-42493 GCA_964503665.1 uncultured Flavobacteriales bacterium | reverse complement strand
TAAGGCAACAACAGATAAGCCGCCGGCCGAGATATTTTGAAAAATAGGATTATCATTAAACTGCGACCAGTGAATGTCTTGCGCAAATGTGACCATTTGACACAAAAAAAGAAGTAGTATAGTCAGCGAAATTTTCCTCACAATGATAATTTGTGAGATGAATTTAATACTTTTTAATGGAATACCAAGTATTTCAACGGGATTTATTTTTATCCTTCGTTAAAACATCAAATACTAGCTGTCAATCTAGGCTGCGAAACACATGAAAAGATAAATTAAAACAACTCTTGCAACTCCTTTTTCAAAAAGTCTGAAGCAATTTCAGTAGGCATTTTTCCTACTTCAGCAGTAATTTCCATAATGCGTGTTGCTAAATCCAAACTCATTGAAGTGGGCTCTAATGTATCTCCTGCTAAATTAATGATACGAATACTTTCTTCTTTAGCATCACTTATCATTTTCCACGCTTGATGACTGATAAACATTTGTTGTGCGACATTATGATTGAACTCCTCTCGAATAGCATCTAACATATCCAATTGAACTTTCTTTGCTGGATAAGCCGGATTATGAAAACGTAAAACAATATTACTAGGAGTTACTCTATCCAATAAAAGTATAAATCGTTGATATGCCTCCATTCTATGCGGTATAAAAAAACTTTGACGGTCTTTTTTTAGTTCTAGATTTAAGTTTCGAACATCTCGTTCAATCAACTGAGCGGTAATATTTTGTTGTTTCTTCATCATAATGTAAACAACAACCACAAAGGCAATTAATGACGCTACAGCAATTATCGAGGGCATTAAATTTAGCATACTATTATTTTTTGAAATGTAAAGTTAAAAATTTGATTCAATGGGTTGATATTTCAAAATGAGATTACTCATTTATGAGCAATAAAATAATAATTTTCCCGCTCCAAATACTGTCTCTTAAACGCGTCTATTGTTAGTGGATTATTATGATTTAAAAAGTCGTCTAAATTAGAGATGTGCATGGTTCTTTCTTGGAAAAAATTAAACATCTCTTCTGGTTTAGAATCATAGTGATCAGAAGCACCAATACCATATTCAAAAACGACTAAAGGTTGATCTCGTTTAATCAATTCAGAAGCGCCTTCCAATACTAACAATTCCGCTCCTTCCACATCAATTTTGATTAAATCAATCGGTAAATCTTTAGGGATAATGTTATCTAACAGATCGGTTTCCACTTGAATTTTTTCATCTACTTCACTTGGTCTATCATAATCTCTCTTCTTAAGTCCACTGTAGGATGGATTAGAAACTACATAGTTAAACTCAGACTGACCTTTAGTATTAGAAGCTGCAATACTATATATTTTACAACTTGCGTTAGAAGCATATTTCTCCACTAATTGGTTGTATAATTCAGGAATTGGCTCAAAACCAAAATGTTTTCCTTCTGGAGCTGCATGAACCATTAAATCAAGAATTTCACCTTTATGACAGCCAACATCAATACAATTACTATTTGCTTTTAGTTGGTTGATTACTTTCTTTGTCAATAAATCGTACTTAAGATTCTTTGTTAATGGTATTGGGCTTAATTTAAGCATGTATTTTATGAAATTTTTTATCATTATTTTACGATTATGATTCTTTTACATCTAAACATAACTAACTGACATACTTAACATTGGAAACATTTCTTAAGTTCATATCTAAATTACATTACAGTCTTTCTTAGCTTAAGTTTTGGGATTGTTACGTAATTTGACGGGTAAAGATAATGAATTGATTGTTTTGATGAATAATTATAATGTAATAAATCCTTATATAATGACGTTTTTGGTAGGAAGAAAATAATGTTTCAGTACATTCTCATATGACATGACATCATTTACTATTCGTGATTTAAACGAAAAGTTTGTTTATCATACAACTGACATTCAAGATCATTTATCTGATGTCAGTTTAGATAACTTTGAAATAGGTATCTGTATTTTCAAAATTCACACAAATTCAACCACTTATTTATGAAAGTTTATTAAATAGTAAATAATCACCAACTTTATCGAAGCCCTGTCCGTTAAGGACATATATACTTCAAATAGTATACATTAACATGAAGAAATTAATTAGTAGTGCATCTATTTTATATTTGGTTTTCTCACTGACATCTTGTTGCAAATGTAAGCCTGATATCAAAAATTTAAATACTATTTATTTAGAAAATTTCTCCTTTAGTGAAATCGTACATCCAAATGTAATTATAAGTTATAGTGACACTAAAGATACCATTGCTTTAACTACTGACACGGTAAATGCCATAGGAAATCAAATTAAATTGAAGGCACCTAAAACCATCGATATAAAAGGCGATTGGCTAGTTCGTATAAACGATTCATTGCACTATACAATCAATGCTTTTCAGACACGGACAGGGAAAGTCAACTGTTGCAATGGCGTAACGAGTATCGATACTTATCAGATAAATGGTGAAGTAAAACAAATCGGCTTTATCTCCATCGAAAAATAGAAGGCAGAATTATTTCTTTTTTAATACCAGAATTGTATGCCCAATGCCTTTCATATTGTGTTGATCGACAATATTGAAGCCTGCTTCATCTATTAGTTTAAAGAATACCTTACTGTCATACATTTGGCTCGTACCATTTGCCATCGTGGTGAAATAGAGCGAAGTCATTTGTAAAACAAAAGCGGAGATTTCAAAACGCTGTAAGTCCCAGAAAGTTTCATTGATAAAAATAGTGGTATTCTCGTCCGCTACTTGATGACACTTTTTTAATATTGATAGAATCTGATCATCGGAAAAACAATCTAGGAATTGACTCATCCACATCACATCATACCCTTTAGGCAATTCATTCGATGGAACAAGAACATTCATTTCATGAAAAGTTACTCTATCGGAGAAATTAGCTTCGGCAATATTTATTTTCGCCACATCTAATTGTACCCCTAAATCTACTAACCCTAGTTGCACTTCTTTATTATAATTCAAACATCTTAAAGCCCATCTCCCAGTATTTCCTCCGATATCTAAAATTTTCTTTGGTTGGTAGTCGAAAACAATTGGCAATAATTCATCAAAAGTAATGTCCGAATAATGATGGTCAAAATCAAACCAACTTTTCTTTGCTGGTTCAGGCAAAACAGAAAGTCCATCATATATTGTTTCCCAAGAACCCAATTTTTTCAACCCCACTGGTTTTGCATTTTCAATACTTTCTTTCAGAGATGGTGCTCCTTCATAACACACATCCTTCATGAAGTTAAAATTGGTCACCACACTTTTATCATTTAAGAAAAAGTATCCTGCTTTTGTTAGGTGAAATTTATCGTCTTTGCGATACACTAAACCAATACCCATTCCTGCTTCTAAAAGGATACGAGCACCATACAGTGAAATTTCAACTTGATCTACAATTTCTTTTAATGTAATACCAACTGTATCTTCGATGATATTTAAAATTCTATATTCTTTTAATAAACTAGAAGCTTCCCAAACGTAAGGTGCAAAAGCAATAAAATGAGCGTGATTGAGTGCATTGATTGCTCTTGAAGAATCATGTTCAAACAGCGTTGAAATCTCTTCTGTTTTATTTATCATTTCTCGGTCTTTTTAGATGAAAAAGTTTGTTTTAATTGGTAAAAATAATTTACAAATATTGTTTACAAATATAACAATAAATTTAAATTTAAATCCGTCAAAAAAAGAAACTAATTGCATAATAAACGTGCGTAGCCAATTAAAATCGTTTCACCCGTTTATGACAATAAGGTGTTCCTTCTTCTTTTTCATAATAGGCCTGATGGTATTCTTCTGCTATCCAAAACTTAGTCGCTAGTTTTAATTGCGTAGCTACTTTAAATCCTTTGTCTTTCAATTGTTGAATCAGTGAGCTTGCAATGGCTTTTTGTTCATCATCTACATAGAAAACAACCGATTGATACTGTTGTCCAATATCATTTCCTTGTCCGTTTGCTTGCGTAGGATCATGAATTTCGAAAAACAATTTCGCCAGCGTTTCGTAATCCGTTTTAGTAGGATCAAAAGTGACTTCTAAGGCTTCATAATGCCCCGATTGGTGACTCAATACATCTTTATAGCTTGGATTTTTAAGATGACCACCAGTATATCCCACTTTTGTACTGATGACACCTGTTTCATTTTGAAAATAGTATTCAACACCCCAAAAACATCCTCCAGCAAAAATAGCCGTTTCGGTTGTTCCTTTTGTTTTAACAGGTACAAATATCAAAGAAGTTGTATTCACACAATGACGAGTGTCTTTCTCGGTTAATTTTTCACCATAAAAAACGTGACCTAAATGTCCTTTGCAATTCGAGCAAATAATTTCTGTTCGAAAACCATCCGCATCTTTCACTTTCGTCACCGCTCCTTTAATTTCTTGATCGAAGCTCGGCCATCCACACGTAGAGTGAAACTTTGAATCTGAAACATATAAAGGCGTATTACATTGGCGACATTGATACACACCTTCATCAAATTTATCCGTGTATTCTCCAGTAAATGCTCGATCTGTTCCTTTGTTCAAAATGACATTCGCTTCTTCGGGTGTTAATTGGTTGTAGCCATTCGAACTTACATTAGTTGCGTTTTCTTTCTTTTCAACCGTCGTTTGTGCGGAACAACTAGTAAATAGAAAAACAGATAGGATTAATAAGGTGACTAGTTGAACTATTTTTTGCTGTTTTTTCATTCTCTTAAAATTTACTTTATTTTTCCATGGAGAACTTTACCACCATTTTGCAGCAATAAAACACCATTATCCGATGATTTTTTAGATTTCTTGACTTTAATCCCTTTCCAATTTTTCTGTTCATAATTCTCATAGGTAATGACTCCACCATCTATAATCAACGTCGCACCTTTCTCCACGATTATCTTTCCTTTTGGTGGCATTTGAATCACTGTTTTAATGGTTAATGTGGCACCACTACGAATGATAATATTTTGATACATTTTCATGGAAACATCCCATACCTCATCTGCTAATATTTCTTTCACCCTATAGCTATATCCGGTCACAAAGTCTCGCATATTATACCCTTTGTTATACAGATTTTCCACCACCATCGAGCGATGCATGATACCCATTTGAAGGTTTGAAATAAAATTAGCTTCGCCACCACCCATCAAATTATTACTCGCTTTACTTGGTATTAAAGGGATTTTGCATATACCATTTTTAGCGACCACTGTCGTATCATAAACATCCCACAAGAAATCGGTATAGTGTTTATCGCAATTTTGGTTGAACGTTCCACTAGCATCGTAGGTATGCCACAAATCAAGACCGTGTCCAATTTCATGTGCCCAATGTTTAGACAACCACCAATCGTGCACATCACTCGATTCCATATCGGGGTTAGTACGATAAAATGTAGAAACTGAGCCTGCCTCTGAATATCCTGCTGCTTTCCCGTAAGAGCCTCTATAAATATGTAAATTCAACGTTTTAACACGATCGGGGAAGCTCTTCGCTAAATAATCATTTAACTTCTTATTGTGTAAATAGCGTTTGGAATAACAATATGAGGAGTCGATAGAAGCGTCGCGATAAAAGTAAATGCCTTCTAATTTAAAGCGAATTCTACTATCATAAATAGTATCTGTAGGATAGGAAAGTAACGGAATAGATAATTCGTAATTTTTCTCATACAAGATATTCATCCACTCCACTACTTTATGGAGACGTACTCTGGTTTCAGGCGTGTTTTGTAAGTTGCCACTTCCATCTGCTCGTTGCCAGATATGAATAGCAATATGAACCGTCTTAATATAGTCGTTAGACGAGTTTGGATATGGAATGTAATTTTCTTTATTAAGATAAGGCGAATCTTTCTTTTCGGTTTGACCAAAAGAAAATGAAATTGCTCCAAAGAAGCATATCATTATAATAAAGTGTGTTCTTTTCATACCGTTTGATTTTGTCGTCCTTTTCAGTGCAAAAAATAGGCCCTTTCCAACTTCTACAAAAAGAAAAGTTCAACATGTCTATTTCTACTATGATGAACTTTAGATCGACTTATACAACAAACGCAGAATTTTCTTAAAAATTATAGACATCCATCGACAGGCACCTTTAATACTCCTTTAACATCGTAAAGAATGGCTTTTTCTTTTTTCAATTGATCGAAATTGATTTCATCAAACTCGGCATGTGCAACACCCAATACTACCGCGTCAAATTTTTCCGCAGGAAGTTCATTGGAGATTTCAATACCGTATTCGTGTTTCACCTCCTCTTTGTCTGCCCAAGGATCATAAATCACAATTTTTAAGCCATACGATTGAAGCGACTCAACCACATCAATAATTTTAGTATTACGTACGTCTGGACAGTTTTCTTTAAAGGTAAATCCAAGCATTAAAAGTACGCCGTCTAAAACCGAAATTCCTTTTTTAATCATGAGTTTCACCACTTGACTAGCGATGTATTCTCCCATTCCGTCATTCATTCTTCTTCCAGCCAAAATGATTTCAGGATGATAGCCGTGTTCTTGTGCTTTTTGAGCTAAATAATAAGGGTCAACACCGATACAATGACCACCCACTAATCCTGGTTTAAAAGGAATAAAGTTCCATTTTGTAGCAGCTGCATCCAAAACATCATGTGTATTGATACCCAATGAATTGAATATTTTAGACAACTCATTAACAAAAGCAATATTGATATCGCGTTGAGAGTTCTCAATCACTTTTGCCGCTTCAGCTACTCTAATCGTTGGTGCTAAATGTGTCCCAGCAGTTATAACGCTAGCATATAAATCATTGACTACTTTCCCAATTTCAGGAGTAGAACCAGCAGTAATTTTTAAAATTTTGTCAACAGTATGTTTTTTATCTCCTGGATTGATTCTTTCTGGAGAATAGCCAGCAAAAAAGTCAACATTGAATTTTAAGCCTGATATTTTTTCCAAGATAGGAACACATTCTTCTTCTGTAACACCGGGATACACAGTCGATTCATAGATAACAATATCTCCTTTTCGTAAGGTCTTTCCAATCGATTCACTTGCTTTTCGCAGGGGTGTCAAATCTGGTTTGTGGTGTTTATCAACAGGCGTTGGAACGGTTACAATATAGAAATTACAACCTTCAATTTCTTCTAATTTATTGGTAAAAAATAAACCATTCTTTGATAAATCTTTATCTGACTTTAAAACAGAATGAAGTAATTCACTACTAATTTCTAATGTTCTATCAATTCCCTTATTTAGCTCATTAATACGTGTTTCATTTACATCAAAACCAACCACTGGGTATTTCGTTGCGAAGAGACGCGCCAATGGTAATCCAACATAACCTAATCCGACAACACAAATTTTATTTGACATAGTTAAATAATTAGTTCTTTAAAAATTCCCAATACCATCCGATAGATTCTTTAATGCCATCGGTGATTGAAAATTGAGGGTTATATGTAAGTAATTTTTTTGCTTTTTCGATAGATGCTAACGAATGAGGAATATCGCCTACTCGTTCCGAACCATGAATTGCATCGACTTCTAAGATTCGGTTATCAAAAGTTGAAAGTTCTGCTTTTAATAAATCAACCAGCTCATTCAGAGATGTATTTTCGCCAAATGCGGTATTATAAATCTGATTCAACGCTGCATTATTCTCCGTTTTCATCGCCAACTCATTCATCTGAATGACATTTTTGATATAGGTAAAGTCTCTTGAGAAACTACCGTCACCGTTGATAATAGGTGCTTCGCCATTAATAAATTGTGATACAAATTTCGGGATAACCGCAGCATAAGCGCCATTAGGTGTTTGACGTTTTCCAAATACATTAAAATAACGCAATCCGATATAGTTCAATCCGTATGTTTTATAAAAAACATCGGCATATAATTCATTCACATATTTTGTAATAGCATAAGGAGAGAGTGGCTTTCCGATGTTCTCTTCTATCTTTGGCAACTGATCTGAATCACCATAAGTCGATGAACTAGCGGCGAAAATAAAACGGTTTACCTTCTCATCTCTTGCAGCAACGAGCATATTTAGAAAACCTCCAATATTTACTTCGTTTGTTGTAATTGGATCTTTAATCGATCGTGGAACTGAACCCAGCGCTGCTTGATGCATCACGTATTGACAACCAGATACTGCTGTTTTACAAGTCTCTAAATCACGAATATCTCCTTCGATAAATGTGAAATTTGGGAGTGCTGTAAGAGATGCTATATTTTCGTAAAAGCCAGTTGACAAATCATCTAAACAGACAACATCATAACCGTTTTCCACAAAATATTCACACAGATTAGAACCGATAAATCCAGCTCCTCCGGTAATTAATATTTTGGTATTATTTGTTGTCATTTCGTTCATTTTCAAGGAGCAAATGTATTAAATCAAGTTGATAAAGTAACTATCAGTAAGTATCTTTTTTTTTGAAATCCATTAGTTATAATTTGGATTGAGTGGAAACTTTGTCATTAGATGATATTTCGTTCCAAGTTTTGTCATGAAATATGTCCATAAATCTTCTTTGTGCAGCATGATCTCAGCATTGTCATCTACTTCTGCCACCACCCATGCGTTGCGTTCTATCTCCGCTTCTAGTTGCCCTTCGCTCCATCCAGAATAACCGATGAATAGTTTGATGGCGCCTTCTTCCAATAAATCAGGTGTCATAATCTCATAAAGGTCGTTAAAATTAGTGCCGAGATAAATTTCATTGGATATCAACTGACTCTCTTTTATTTTATCGCCAATCGTATGTAGAAAAAATAATGAATCCTCCTCACACGGACCTCCTTTAAAAGCCTTAACTGGTTCTTGATGAAAAGCTTCACTAAGTCCTTCTATACCAACCAAAATAGGTTTATTTAGGACTAAGCCAAAGCTACTCTTATCATCATGTTCACAAAGGTACACAACAGAGCGTTCGAAGTATTCACTACTCTTAAATGGATCGGAAATTAAAACCCGTCCTTTTTGAGGAGTTAACTTATTTTCAAAGCTTAAATCAATCACGTATTAATATTTATAGATTTTCTTCACTGAAACATTTATCACATTACCATATTTATTCAAAATACTAGGATTGAACTTCTTCTTATTCCCAACTACTCCTAATCTTAAATCCAAAGATTGAATATGGTTTTTATAAAACGCTACAATTTCTTCAAAAGTTAAACTTGGTAATTGTTTTGACAATTCAATATTCATATTATCGGCATATCCTTTTTCTAAAGATGTTTCATACATATCATTGTATTCTCTAAAACTTGGATTAGAATTTTCAATCGAATTTTTAATGGATTTCACCACGGAGCTAGCACGCTCTTCTTTAACAGGCATTTCTTTTATCAAACTATATAACAAATCCAATGCTTCAGGAGATTTATCTCCTTGACATCCAACGTAAGACATGAAGATATTATTATTCTGAGCATTACGACCTTCTCGCACAAATCCATATGTTGAATAAGCTAGACTTCTAAATTCACGTATTTCTTGAAAAAGAATAGAAGACATGTCAAAGCCAAAATAGAAATTAAACGCCTTCATTTTTAAGCTGTTTTCTTTATTAAAGGCATCTCCAACACCAACAAAAGTGATATGTGACTGAACGCCTTTAGCATCATTCAGATAATAAACTGTAGAAGGTGTATTCGAAAATGTGTACACAAAATCTTCACTCGTTTCTTGACCGTTTTTTAAAGTAAGTTTATTCAAAGATTTCGCTAAGTTTTCTGCTGTCGTTTTTCCAGTGTAATTAACATGTATGCGAATTGTTCCTAGTAAATTATACAGTTTCTCAAATTGAGCGACATCCATTTTCTTATAATCGGAATAAGAAGGTTGTTGCACATATTTAGATTGTTCTCCAAACAAAGAATATTCTCGTAAGATGTCACTTAAATTTTGCATTTCACTGGTTTCCAACTTACGTTCGGTTTTCACCTGTTTGCTAATCGTTTTGAGTTGAGAAGTTGTGATGACTGGATTTTGCAATAATTGTCCAACGATAACTAGACTTTCTTCTAAATGCTCTTCCAATCCGCTTATTGAAAGTACAAATTCATGTTCAGAAACGTACCAATCCATAGTTGTTCCAAGTGAATAAAGTGCATTTTTAAATTCAGTCAATTCTAAATTTGAACTGGTTGTATTATTCAAAAATCTTGCTAGCATATCTAATTCTGGATGTTGTCGATATCCAGCTTCCCAAACTATATCCAAATCGAATATATCATTGATAGGATTGTTCACCACTTTCAGCGAAATATTTTCGTCGAGTGTTTTAAATTGGATGCTATCTTTTAAGGAAATAATCGTTTTCGCTTCCGTCTGACTGTTTATTTTTGACCACTCATTATAAAAATCAGAATGTGTTTCATTATTCGGAACAACTGGATCATACGCTGGTTTACTTAGTTTTTCAGGCTTAATTTTACCCATCTTAGAATACAGTGTAAAGTAGTTTTTATCAAAATATTTCTTCGCAATTTCTACTAGTTGTTCTTTCGTAATCTCTTTTATAGCTTTAGCATAATTAAGATACTCAAACCATTCCATCTTATTTCCATAGACTTCTGCCAACATGTAGGCACGTGCTGTTCCATCTTCTAAATTCATTTCAAAATTGCTAATCCATTCATTTTTCGCTCCTTCAAAAAGTTCATCCGAAAAATTACCGGAAATCAACTTTTGAATCGCTTCATCAAGCACGATATTTGCCTTTCCAAACGATTGTCCCAATATCTTAGGAACAGCCATAAAAATAGTCGCTCCATACTCTTCGAAAGGTAATGGAATGGCTTCCAACGCCATCAATTCTCCATTATTAACAGTTTGATCGAATAAACCAGAACTTTGCTCATTACTTAGAATATTCGTTACCATTTCCATCGCTAAGGCATCATATGTTCCGAATTTAGGCGTACGATAACCGCGAGCAAAAATTTTCACTGGTGTTGCAGCGATGGTAACCGATTCTCCTTTTTTGAAATCTTCTTCTACATACGTAGGGAATGTTGGAATAACTCCTTGTTTCCAGTTAGAAAAGTACTCCTCAATCAATGGCTTAATCTCTTCTGTATCAAAATCTCCAACTAAACATAACACCATGTTATTAGCAACATAATAGGTGTTGAAATAATCATACATCTTTAAAAGAGAGGGATTTTTCAAATGTTCTGTTTCACCTATAACAGTTTGTGTTCCATAAGGGTGATTCTTGTAAAAAGACTTTAAAAATATTTCAAATGCGTAATTGAAAGGGGATTCATTACCTCTATTCTTCTCCTCGTATACGGTTTCTAATTCTGATTGAAAAAGACGAAAAACTGGATCGACAAAACGATGTCCATAAATACTTAACCACTCATCCATCTTATTGGCAGGAAACTCATTGTGATAAACAGTCATGTCATTCGACGTGAAAGCATTCACGTTACTTCCTCCAATTTCAGACAACATTCTATCCATCTCATTCGGAATCGCATATTGTCCTGCTAACTTGGATTGTTCGTTTATTTGCTTTTGAATATCCAAACGAGTCTCTGGATTCGTCGTTTGACCTAAAACTTCGTATAATGAGTCAATTTTATCTAAATATACTTTCTCTTCCTTAAAATTAATAGTTCCGAGACGTTGTGTTCCTTTGAAAAGCATGTGCTCTAAATAGTGCGCCATACCCGTTGCATCATGAGGATCATTTTTTCCTCCCGCTTTAACAATCACTGCTCCCATCACAGTCGGCTTATCATGATTTTCAGATAAAACAACGGTTAACCCATTTTTCAATTTATACTGCGTAACGTGGATTGGATCTTCGAATATAGGATAATTCGTTTGTGCAAAAATAGCACTAGATGCAACCATTAAAAGGATGCTAAAAATTATTCTCATAGCTTTTGGAATATGATTTAAAAAGAGTAAAGTTAATTCTTTTCAAAGAAAAAAAAGAGTTCCTATACGTTAAAATAAAAGTTCAGGTGGTTTTCGAACATTTATTTTGGCGCTGCTAAAGAGTTGTGATGTTCCCATAATCGTTACAAGAAAACTCTTATTATATCCTATCGGAATCCAATTGACAGACATTCTCCAGCAGTGCATATCACGGGTTAAATCAACTCGTAAATTAGAAATACTTTTACTTTTAATGTCGTAATAAATTGTTGAAGTTACTTTCCATCGTTTGGTAATGCTAATATCACCATTAACAGAAATAGTGTGAGACAAAGTATATTTATCAGGATTTATTAGTGTTCTATTTTGATTGGCTGTAACGGTAATAATGTGGCTGATATTAATCTTCCAAGGTATCTCAAAATCTAAAAACATCTCAGGATGAAGTGCGTAAAACTGAAAATCGGAATTCCAATATTGACTAAATAAATCTTTCGTTTGTTCCATCTTCTCTTTACTCTCTTTTGACGCAATAGTAAATGTTGTATTAAAGTCCATTAAGGTAAATCGACCTAGAACTTTTCTATCTTTTATCGCAAAGTCTTTTATTGTTCTTCCCGTTGAATCGTTCCATGAATAAGGGCTAAGGACTCCTCTTGCCACAAAGTTTAAAAACGAAAAAGGAGCTATTCTCAAATCGACATTGATGTCACTCAAATTCATAGAATCTCTCAATATATCATAATTTCCACTGACCGAAAACGCATCAATAATTCGAGTCTTTTTATAGCCTGTAATAGTATCCTTATCAGACTTTCGTTTCAGCTCGAATGTATTATTAAAAGCATAATTTACAAGCGATTGGCTCCTCGTTATCGATTCTCGGTATAAACTTCTTTCAAAAGGAGAATAATCGACAGTATTATTATTTTGATCTAAATAGCTGAAATTACGATTCAATATTGGAACATAACGATAACCAAAACTTGGCGTCAATATATGGCGTAACAAGGGTTCTTTCTTTCCTACAAAACGGTAATAACTAAATAAAACGGTGGTCAATTGAAGATTGGTGCTCAATTGTTGAGACATTCCAACTTTCCCTACCGTATCCGTATTTAACACCGAATTTTGAGCATCATAATCCTTTCGTATCTGCTGGAAGTTGATAGTGTTACGGTAGTTAACGGATGGTGATACCTTCCATGTATTTTTAAAAATTGGAATCGTCGTTTGTAAGGTAGCTGTTTGATTTACACCGTTGAGGAATGTTTGTCCGATGCGATTGAAGTTTCCACCCTGCATCAATGAATCAGCAAATGTAGCCATGTTTTTAGCTTCCAAATTGTAACTCATACCGATTTGCTCGTACCATTTTGTTGCTCCTATTTTAGACTTTCGAAACATTTTAAAAGGATAAAAACGTGTTACGTTAGTGGTAAAAATAGGTGCTGTCAACATAACGTTATGCGTACTTGTACTTTGATTCATTGAAACCTTTAATCCCATCATGACAGGTTTACCCGGAAAAGAACGAGTTAAATTGATATCCGACTTGAAGGTATTGTTAAAGTAGCTCGTATTAAGCGGGTCAATATTATTTTTAGAGTTATTGTCCGATACAAAATTGACATTTGCGGAGAAATTCCAATATGGATTTGCCTTTGCATCTTGTATATGTCGCCACTGAATGGTTAATTTATTACTTTTTCTTTTAGAAGGAAATGTCTCCCTAAATTGTTGAAAGCCAACATTTGATTCTCCCGAGTATTTATACCTTACTTTATAATTTATCTTATTACCAACATCCCAAGATCCACTCGTAAAGATAGAGCCTGATACAATAGTCTGAATCGTGTCATTAATCGGAATATAATAACCTAAATTTTGAATCCCCATTCCATAGAGAGATTGAGGAACAAATTGAGGAAAAATAAAGCCATGTTTACGTTCATTTTCCTTCTTTTGAGGAATAATAAGAAACGGTAATCCAAGAGGGGTCGGCACATTTTTTATCCAGATATTCATAGGGCCAGAAACAATACGCTTTTTAGGAATCAATATCGCCTTTGACAACTGAAAATGATAATGTGGCTCGGGTAAATCACATGTTGTAAAACGTCCTTTTTTGAAATGAATCTCTTCATTCGCTTGCCGTTTAGCAACATCCATGTAAAGATAATTTTCGTCTTGTATGATTTTAACCTCACGAATAAATGCCTTTTTGGTCTCATAATTCATTTTTATTTTCCCCGCCTCCATCTCCTGCCCATCCATCACGATTTTAGGGATTCCTACTTTATTACTATCGGTATCATACGTGTAAGTAGCCAGAAGCTCATGAGAAGCCATATCAATTTCTATATAATCTGCCGTTAAATCAATATCACCATAATGAACCTTTGCATCGCCATAAAGATAGATACGTTGTTTTTTAAAATCAGCATATATAGAATCGTTTGCTGTAAAAGTCGCCTTCTCTTCAAACGATTCGTCGGTAGTGTAAATGGTATCTATTTTGATAGGAATAGTATCTGTTGAAACAATACGACTAGCGGATGAATCTGGAATCGTCGTTGCAAAACTCAAGCTATCAACTTGCCCATAAGCACAAGCTCGTCCAAAGATTATTAACAATCCAACGAGCAAAAGTTGATGAAAGAATTTATTTTGCAACAAGTATTCCAATTATTTTTGTTATTAAACTTCACCTTAATTAAGCATGCAAAGCTATAAAATAAAGAGTATTAACATAGAAAAGTCATTCATTATTGTGTTGTTTTCTGTATTTTCATTTATACAGAATGTTTCTGCTCAATCTTCTGACAAACAAGTATTAAAGACAGTGTGTATTGATGCAGGGCATGGTGGTCACGATCCAGGCTGTCATGGAGCGGTTATTAACGAAAAAACTGTTTGTCTAAGTATGGCGTTAAAACTAGGGAAGTTAATCAAAGAAAACTACCCTGAAATTAATGTGATTTACACACGTGACAAAGATGTTTTCGTCGATTTGGACGAACGAGCGAAAATTGCGAATCGGAATAAGGCTGATTTATTCATTTGCATACATGCTAACTCAGCATCTCCTGCCGCCTATGGTGCAGAGACGTATGTTTTGGGATTACACCGAACAGAATCACAATTAAAAATAGCAGAGAAAGAGAATAGCTCCATCTACCTTGAGGATGATGGTGGCGCTAAGTACAAAGACTTTGACTTGAGCCCCGATGCAATCATTTTTAAACAGCTACAAATGTCTGTTTACTTAGACATGGCCATTAAATTTGCTGGGTACGTTCAAGCTGAATTTAAAAAACTAGGCCGTTATGATCGCGGTGTAAAACAAGCTGGATTCCTCGTTTTATACAAAACAACGATGCCTTCTGTTTTAATTGAAACTGGATTTTTAACCAATCCAAGTGAAGAACATTTTTTGACAAACAAAGCATCACAGAAAAAAATGGCAGAAGCAATGTTTGTTTCATTTCAGAAATACAAGAATGAGTTAGAAGGCGTAGATATCATGAAAGGAGTAACTCCGACAAAAGAGTACAAACATCCTGAAAATGACATAGCATCGATAACTACTCAACCAACAAAAGAAGTGAAGCAAACAGGAAATAATACTTCCGCATTAACGAGCGATGACTTAAATAATAAAGTTATTTTTCGAGTTCAAATTGAAACTTCTAGTACTAAAATCCCACCCACCTCTAAAAAATTCAATGAACTCACTATTTATGAGTATTTTCAAGATGGGCTCTATAAATATACGGCTGGTGAATTCGTTAATGATTTCAATGAAGCAAATGTTTTTAAAAACGAGCTACGTGAAAAAGGATTTAAAAATGCTTTTATTGTAGCATTCTACAATGGAGAAAGAATCGGACTTGAAGAAGCTTTGAAGCGTTCTAAATAAGAAATTTTAATTTGTTTCTATCTATAAACAACTTATATTTATCTATTAATTTATATTTTTGACTGCTTAAAGATATTTACGCACAAATTACATATGAAATATAGCAAAGAAATAAAAACAGGTGTTTTCGGCATTTTAGCAGTCGTTCTATTAATTTTAGGTATTAATTTCTTAAAAGGCAGTAGCTTTTTTGGAGGGGACGATGTTTACTATGCTTATTTTGTAAACTCAGGAGGGGTCACCGCTGCTACTCCAGTTGTTGTAAATGGTGTAGAAGTTGGTAAGGTCATGGCTGTTAAATTAACCAATAACAGTGACACATTAAGAAGAGTTGAAATTAAATTCAACATTCAAGTGGATGATTTCAAGATCTCTAAATCTGCCAAATTAACCGTCGGAGCAATTGAATTATTATCAAAAGGATTAATCATTGATCCAGGAACAGATGATAGTAAAGGTTATTATAAACCAGGAGATAAAATATTAGGTTTTGTAGCGGTTGACATTATCAACCAAGTGAAAATGTATGTGGAGCCAGTCAATCAAAAACTTCAGAAATTAATGGCTTCTGTGGATGACGTCATTACTTCTATTTCTGCATTTTGGGACACCACAGCTACATCTAGTATTGAGGGTAGTTTGGTAGAAGTGCAAGTGGCAATTCACCGTTTTGGTGTCGTCGCTGCCGATATTGAAAGCCTTATCAAATCAGAAAAAGTAAGAATCAGTAACATTTTCTCTAATGTCGAAAGTATCTCCTACAACTTGAAACAAAGTAATGAAAAGATAGCGAGCATTATTGGTAATGTAGACAAAATAACGGAAGACTTAGTCACTGCAGACTTTAAGAAAATCATCAAAAGTGCCGAAGATGCTATAAACAGTTTAACAGATATATTAAACGATATTAATGAAGGAAAAGGAACGCTTGGAAAACTAGCAAAGGATGATAAGTTATACAATGAATTAGTCATTTCAAACAAGTCATTACAAGACTTACTGAACGACTTAGAACTACATCCAGAAAGGTATGTTCACTTCTCATTATTTGGAAAGAAGAGTAAAGGTGTTGTTTTAAAACCTTCTCAAGAAGTGAAATTAATACAAATATTAGATTCAATACCAGACTAAAAACGCAACCTATGAGTACGATATTTTTTGCGCTACTCCTTGTAGCAGGAACAGGTTTCTTTATATGGAATGTCCGATTAATTAGACAAAACATATTATTAGGAGCAGACATTGATCGTTCTGACAATAAATCAAAGCGTTTAAAAACGATGATATTAATCGCTTTAGGTCAGAAGAAGATGTTTAAACGTCCAATTCCAGCATTGCTACACTTAACTATCTATGCTGCCTTTTGTATTACGCAAATTGAATTGATTGAAATCGTTGTGGATGGTTTATCGGGGGCTCACCGTACTTTCAGACCGTCACTTGGCGGTTTCTACACATTTATGATTTCCCTGATTGAAGTACTTTCTCTATTGACATTTTTTGCTACAATTATTTTCTTATGGAGAAGAAATATTTTAAAAGTTCCTCGTTTAAACATGAAAGAACTAGCTGGTTGGGCAAAATTAGATGCGAACTTAATTTTAATTTTTGAAATCCTTTTATTGACTTTTATCTTCACTATGAATGGTGCAGATGAAGTTATGTATCAAAGAGGGCTTTCTCATGCTAAAGACTTGGGTGATGGTAGTTTTGGTTTTGCAGTAAGTTCTTTTCTAGGACCTTTGTTATTTGGAAATGTATCCGATGCAGGATTACATATTTTAGAAAGAATAGGTTGGTGGGGACATATATTCATGGTTTTCACCTTCTTAAACTATCTTCCTTATTCAAAGCACTTCCATATCTTATTGGCTTTTCCAAATACTTTCTATTCGAACTTATGGCCTCAAGGGCGTTTTACCAACTTAGCATCCGTTACGAAAGAAGTCCAGTTAATGATGGATCCAAATGCTGACCCTTATGCTGCACCAGCAGAAGGAGAAGATACTACTCCTCCACGATTTGGAGCCAAAGAAGTAACTGATTTATCTTGGAAACAATTATTAGATTCTTACACATGTACAGAATGTGGTCGTTGTACGTCCGTTTGCCCTGCAAATATGACTGGAAAACTACTTTCCCCTCGAAAAATCATGATGGATACTCGTGATCGTCTGACTGAATATGGTAGAGGCATTCGTAAACATGGAAAAGATTACGATGATGGAAAATCTTTATTTAGTTACATTACAGAAGAAGAATTATGGGCATGTACCTCTTGTAATGCATGTGTTGAAGCGTGTCCTGTAGATATAGATCCGTTATCCATTATAACCGATTTGAGAAGATTCTTGGTAATGGAAGAGTCAAAAGCACCAAATGAGTTAGCAACTATGATGACTAACATTGAAAACAATGGTGCTCCATGGCAATTTTCTCCTGCTGACCGAATGAACTGGAAAGATGAATAAATCATTTAATTAGAAAAAAAATAATAACGATATAAATTAGAGTTATGAGTGAATTGAAAGTGCCTACGATGGCAGAAATGGTTGCAAAAGGCGAAGTTCCTGAAGTTTTATTTTGGATAGGTTGCGCTGGTAGCTTTGATGATCGTGCCAAAAGGGTAACAAAAGCAATAGTAAGAATACTTAATAAATGTGATGTCAACTTTGCCGTATTAGGAACAGAAGAGTCTTGTACAGGTGATCCTGCAAAGCGCTCTGGCAATGAGTTTTTATTCCAAATGCAAGCTTTAGCAAATATTCAAGTATTGAATGGTTATGAAATTAAAAAAATTGTTACTGCTTGTCCACACTGCTTCAATACGATTAAAAATGAATATCCTCAATTAGGTGGAAGTTACGAAGTTGTTCACCATACCCAACTAATTCAAGGATTATTGGATGAAGGAAAACTAACGATTGAAGGAGGTGAATATAAAGGAAGAAAAATCACCTATCATGACCCTTGCTATTTAGGTAGAGGAAATGGTATTTACGAAGCGCCTAGAGAATTAATTAAAAAATTGGATGCTGAATTAATTGAAATGAGACGATGCCGTTCTAACTCACTTTGTTGTGGTGGAGGTGGTGCTCAAGTTTTCAAAGAATCCGAAAAAGGAAATAAAGAAATTAACACAGAGCGTACAGAAGAGGCAGCTGAAACTGGCGCATCAATCATTGCTACAGCTTGTCCTTTTTGTAGTATTATGATGCTGGATGGTGTAAAAAATGCAGGAAAGGATGGTGATATAGAAGTGATGGATGTCGCTGAAATGATTGCCTCTGCAATGGATTTATAAATGAAAAATTAATAAAATGAAATTTGAAACTTTAGATAATCTTTCAAGAGTTTGGGTCTATCAATCTGATAGACCTTTTTTGTCTCCTGAATTAGAAACAATCGAAAAAGAAATGGCCGCATTCACTAACCAATGGAACGCACACGGAATGGAGTTAACTGCTGCTGGAACAGTTGTTGACAACCATTTTATTGTTCTTGGAGCAAACGAAGATATGACAAATATTTCAGGTTGTTCTATTGATTCTTCGATTCGTTTTATAAAGTCTCTAGGTGAACTATTAAACATCGACTTCTTAAACCGTTTAAAAGTCCTGACTATCTCTGAAAATGGTGATTTTGAATATCTTACACATGGTCAGTTAAAAGAATTTCCAAACAGGATAATGTACAATACTTTAGTCGATAGAAAAGGAGATTTAGAAAATAATTTTAAAATTCCTGTTAGTGTCTATTTGAATTCACGAAAATAGTTTGGAATTCATTACATTTGCACAAAAATTTCTTGAATGGCTTTAAAGTGTGGTATTGTAGGATTACCAAATGTAGGTAAATCAACATTGTTCAATTGTTTATCAAATGCAAAGGCACAGTCAGCAAACTTTCCTTTTTGCACGATTGAGCCTAATTTAGGGACGATTACCGTTCCTGATAATCGTTTGAATGTATTAGAAAAATTGGTCAATCCAGAACGTGTAGTTCCTACAACGATGGAAATAGTTGATATTGCAGGATTGGTGAAGGGCGCTTCTAAAGGTGAAGGCCTTGGAAATCAATTCTTAGCAAATATCCGTGAGACAGACGCTGTCATTCATGTTTTAAGATGTTTCGATGATGATAATATCATTCACGTGGATGGAAATGTCAATCCAATGAGAGATAAGGAAATCATTGATATTGAATTACAGTTAAAAGATTTAGAATCTGTTGAGAAACGCTTACAAGCGACTGCAAAGAATCTAAAATCTGGTGATAAAGATGTTATTAAAGAGAATCAACTTCTCTTAATTATAAAGGGTGAATTAGAAAAAGCAAAATCAGTTCGAGCAATTGATTTTGACGAAGAAGACCGAGAAATTGTAAAAAGATTTCAATTGTTAACTGAAAAACCTGTCCTTTATTTGTGCAACGTAGATGAAGCGTCTGTTAAATCAGGAAATAAATATGTTGACCAAGTAAGAGAAGGGGTTAAAAATGAGAATGCTGAAGTATTAGTGATTGGAGCTAAAATAGAAGCAGACATTACAGAATTAGAAACGTATGACGAACGCCAACTTTTCTTAGATGAGTTAGGATTGGAAGAACCAGGCGTAAATCGATTAATTCGTACTGCCTATACCCTTTTGAACTTACAAACGTATTTCACCGTTGGAGTAAAAGAAGTAAGAGCTTGGACTATCACGAAAGGAATGACAGCACCTCAGGCTGCTAGTGTAATTCACACTGATTTTGAAAAAGGTTTCATACGTGCCGAAGTAATGAAATATAAAGACTTTGTCGAATATGGATCAGAAGCAGGAGTGAAAGATGCTGGTAAGTTTAAAGTAGAAGGAAAAGAATATATTGTAGAAGACGGCGATTTGATGCACTTCCGCTTCAACGTTTAGTGCGACGTTTTGTCAGTAATTTATTTTTGGAATAATTTTCGACAAAAAAGCAACAGTAATAAATATAACCAACGAAATTATGATTGGAGAAATTTTTAAGAAATTCATAGGTGACAAACAGTCTCAAGACAAAAAGAAATATCAACCTTATGTAGACAAAATTAAAGCAGTTGAAAATGAAATCCGTTCATTAACCGATGAACAACTTAGAGGGAAAACTGCAGAGTTTAAACAAGCCGTACAAGATAGAATTAAACCGCTAGAAGATGAAATAGCTTCTTTAAAAGTTCAAACAAATGACACAAACATCGACGATATCGATAAAGATGAAATCTTTGAAAAGATTGAGAAGATCGAAAAAGAAGTTGATGAGAAAATCGAAGAAGTTTTAGAAGAAATACTACCATACGCATTTCAGGTTATTAAAGAAACGTCTCGACGTTGGGTGGAAAATGGGAAATTAGAGGTGAAAGCCACTGAATTTGACCAATTGATGCTTCAAACGCGTAAAGACGGTATGGAAATCGTCGGAGATAAAGCAATTTGGTACAACGAATGGACAGTAGCTGACACCAATGTCGTTTGGAACATGGTTCACTACGATGTTCAGTTGATGGGTGGAGCTGTTTTGCACAAAGGAAATATCGCTGAGATGCAAACGGGTGAAGGTAAAACATTGGTTTCAACCTTACCAGTTTACTTAAATGCAATTGCAGGAAAAGGTGTACACGTTGTTACTGTCAATGACTACTTATCTAAACGTGACTCTGAATGGAATGGTCCCTTGTTTCAATTCCATGGACTTTCTGTTTCATGCTTAGACAAAACTAGACCCTATTCACCAGAAAGAAAACAAGCATATAAATCAGATATAACATACGGAACCAATAACGAATTTGGTTTCGATTATCTACGTGACAATATGACCAGTTCAGTAGACGAATTGGTTCAACAAAAACATCATTTCGCCATCATTGACGAGGTGGACTCCGTTTTAATTGACGATGCACGTACTCCTTTGATTATTTCTGGTCCAACTCCAAGAGGTGAAGAACACGAGTTTGATTCTTTAAAACCACGTGTTGAGAAAGTTGTCAACGCACAGAAACAATATGTTCATCAATGTTTAACAGATGCCAAACGTTTACTTGTTGCAATCAACGACCCGAAAGCAGGTAAAGAGAGCAAAAAAGATATTGAAGAAGGTGGAATGGCACTATTAAGAGCGTACAGAGGATTTCCAAAGTACAAGCCTTTGATTAAATTTTTAAGTGAGCCTGGAATTAAAGCACATTTACAAAAGACAGAAAACTTCTATCTTCAGGAACATGGTAAGCACATGAAGAAAATTGACAATGAATTATTCTTCGTTATCGATGAGAAAAACCATACAGTTGAGATTACTGAAAAAGGAATTGACTTACTTTCTGACAATGAAGATAAAAGCTATTACCTTTTACCAGACGTTGGAGAAGAGCTAACAGCATTATCTCGAAAGTTTACCAATAAAGACGAATTACAAGAACACAAAGAAGCCTTAATGGCAGATTATCGTATTAAATCTGAGCGTATCCACTCGTTAAATCAATTATTAAAAGCATATGCTTTATTTGAAAAAGAGGTGGACTACGTAGTCATGAATGACAAGGTGTTAATCGTTGATGAAAAAACGGGACGTATCTTAGATGGAAGACGTTATTCTGACGGATTACACCAAGCGATTGAATCGAAAGAAAGTGTAAAAGTAGAAGCAGCAACACAAACCTATGCAACGGTAACACTACAGAATTACTTTAGAATGTACCACAAGTTAAGTGGTATGACAGGTACTGCTGAAACAGAAGCAAAAGAACTTTGGGACATCTACAAATTAGATGTCGTTGTTATTCCAACAAATAGAGATATTGTTAGAGATGACAAAAACGATTTAATTTTCAGAACGCAACGGGAAAAATTCGCAGCTGTTATTGAAGAAACTGCAAGACTAGTAGAACAAGGTCGTCCGGTTTTAATCGGTACAACAACGGTCGAAATTTCAGAATTCTTAAGTAGAAGTTTGAAAATGAAAGGTGTTCCACATAATGTATTGAACGCTAAGTATCACCAACGAGAAGCTGAAATTGTTGCTGGAGCAGGTATGCCAGGTGCAGTTACCATCGCTACTAACATGGCAGGTCGTGGTACTGACATCAAACTAGGCGAAGGTGTTAAAGAGGCTGGCGGTTTAGCTATTTTAGGTACAGAACGTCACGATTCAAGACGTGTCGACAGACAGTTAAGAGGTCGTGCTGGTCGTCAAGGAGATCCAGGCTCTTCTCAATTTTTCGTTTCTCTAGAAGATGACTTGATGCGTAAATTTGGTTCTGAAAGAATTGCACGAGTGATGGACAAGTTAGGCTACAAAGAAGGAGAGGTTATTTCTCACCGTAGCGTTTCTAAATCCATTGAAAGAGCACAGAAAAAAGTAGAAGAAAATAACTTTGGTGTACGTAAGCAATTATTGGAATACGATGACGTGATGAACGCACAACGTAAAGCGATTTACAAAAAACGTAAAAATGCTTTATTTGGTGATAAATTAGGTATCGATATTGCCAATACATTCTATGATGTCATTGAAGAATTCGTTTACAGCTTTAAAGAAAAACCTACATTAAACGATTTCAATATACATCTATATACTTCAATTGGAATTGAATTAGAAATATCAAATGAAGAGTTTAATACGACGAGCAATGAAATGTTAAGTTCTATCATTTATGATCATCTTCAAGATAAATACCATGCGAAGAATGCGGCTATAATTGAGCGCGTGTTACCACAAGTAAAAGAAATTTTTGAAACACCAAATAACCAATACAAAAACTTTGTGTTCCCACTATCTGATGGTTTAAAAACAATGGAATTGGTTGTTAATATCGAAGACGCTTACCGTACAGAAGGAAAGTCAATGATTAAAACGTTCGAGAAATCTATAATTCTTTCATTGATTGATGACGAATGGAAAGAGCACTTGAGAGAAATGGATGACTTACGTTCCTCTGTTAGAGGTGCTGTTTACGAGCAAAAAGATCCTTTATTAGTATACAAACTAGAGTCTTTTGAATTATTCAAATCGATGATGAGTCGTTTTGGAGGTGAAGTTGTAAGTTCATTGCTGAATATGAATTTACCTAAAACAATCGAAAAAGTAGCCGTTACTAATAAATCTGAAGAGCTTCCAAGTAGCTATGAAAATGCACGAGAGGTTAGTCAAGAAGTAGAATCCAATGAAAAAGGAAAAGAAGCATCACAAAAGCCGAAACAAATTCCGGTTGTTGCTGAACCTAAAATTGGAAGAAATGATCCTTGTCCTTGTGGAAGTGGTAAAAAATATAAAAACTGTCACGGATAATAGTGAACAACAATAACTTTTAAAGAGAACGCAGTTGATGAATATCCTCTGCGTTCTTTTTTTGAACGATATATTTTGATATTTTTGAAATATGATTTCTCCCATACAAACTATTGCCATTGTTGGCTTAGGTAATGTCGGTTCTCAATTAGCAAAAGCTTTTGACAACTTGGCTATTCCTATTCAACAAATATACAATAGGAATCAAGCTATAGCTGAGGCTTTAGCCAATGAAATCAATGCGCAGGCAGTTACTTCATTGAGCGAAATAAAAACAGATTTGTGTATCATTGCTGTAGCAGACGATGCCATTGAAACGGTTATTCACCAAATCCCAAAATCAGTCAAAATTGCCTATACTTCTGGTGGTGTCAAACTACAAGATTTAGAGCGAAAAGAAAATATCGGCGTATTTTATCCTTTGCAGTCTTTTTCGAAGGGCAGAACAATCAATCTCTTTGAAGTACCTTTCTTTATAGAAGCAACTGATATAGATTTTGCACAACAGCTTTTTGATTTAGCATGGAAAATTAGCCGTAAAGTACAGTTTGTAGACTCCAAACAAAGAAGAAAGATTCATTTAGCAGCTGTTTTTATCAATAATTTTGTCAATCATCAGATTTACATTGCTGAAAAATTAGCTACCACATACAAATTTGACAAAGCACTTCTCTACCCTCTTTTAAGAGAAACGATTGAAAAAGCAATTGAAAATGGTGCCTATGATTCTCAAACAGGGCCTGCTAAAAGAAATGATAAAAGTGTAATTGAAGCACAAACTAATTTATTATCAGGAAGAGATAAGGCTATTTACGAACTTATTACTAAAAGTATTATTGAAACATATCATGAAAAGTTATAAAGAAAAATTAAAAAATATAGACACTTTCATTTTTGATATCGATGGGGTTTTCACTGATGGAAGTATTGCCATTACACAAACAGACTTTGTCCGTACATTTAATGCTAAAGACGGCTATGCCATACAACTTGCCTCAAAAAGTGGTTTTCAAATTTTTATTATCACAGGTGGAAGGAGCGAAATAGTAAAGGAAGCTATGCTACGACTAGGCTGCAATGATGTTATTTTGAAAGCGCGCAACAAAGTAGAGTCCTTCCAACAACTAAAAGAAAAACACCAATTAGATGAAAATAAGTGCTTGTATTTAGGCGATGATATGCCAGATATTTCACTTTTAAAAATCGTTCACATTTCTGCTTGCCCACAAGATGCAGCTGCAGACGTCAAGCTAATATGTGATTATCAATCACCATACAAAGGTGGAAGTGGATGTGTTAGAGACGTTATCGAACAAGCATTACGAGTACAGAACAAATGGGATAAAGACGGAAATCATGAGTGGTAAAAAACTAACAAGTGTAATAGTAGACGCAGGAGGATCAACAACTTCATGGGCTTTTGTGTACAGTGATAATACCAAAGATTTCATTGATACAAGAAGTTATCATCCCATAAACTTCAACGAAGTTTTTTTTGAAACAAGCAAGCATTTTTTAGGGCTTCACATGACCAATAAAGTTCCCTTATTCTTTTTTGGAGCAGGAATGGGAAAAGCAGAGAATAAACAGATTCTAAATCAATTTCTTCAACCTTATTTCTCGTCGGTTACCATTTTGACAGACATTCAAGGATTAGTCTTATCACTTGAAATGAAAAGTGGTGCTATCGCTATCATGGGGACAGGGTCTGTATTGGTTGAAATAATGAACGGTACAATACGCCAACAAATCGGTGGATTAGGTCATTTACTAGGAGATGAAGGGAGCGCATACTATTTTGGAAAACTGGTTATTCAAGCCCTTTTTAACAATCAGCTTACGGATGCCCAAAAAGCAGATTTAACGGAGCAAACAACTCTTCATCAAACTTCACTAGAAGAATGGTTAAACATGAAGTATGATGTTGCTGGTCTTGCAAAATCACTAAATAATGATTTATTTGAAGAGTATCACATCAAAAACATTCAGTTATTTTTCGAAAAACACGTCGATAAACATATTGAGATTGACAAAATTGCATTTGTAGGTTCTTATGCTTTTTATAAAAGAAATTTGATTAACAACGAGTTACAAAAGCGAAATATCAAAAAGGCAACTTTCATCCAAAAACCCATCGAACTATTTTGTGATAAATTTGCTATTTTTTGAAAAGACTCCTACATTATTAATAGCTTTGGTAATTGTTAAACCCAAATAATGGATCTTATTTTAAATTCAACATTTGAAACACCAAGTGTTAGCTTTATAGAATCGAGCGGTATTTTCTTTATCAAAGGGAGAGTTATCCCAACAAAGGAAAGTGTTTTTTGGATCAACATAAACACGTGGGTTTCAGAAAGTATCACTTCCTTTAATAGCCCAATAAATCTAACAATAGAAGTAGAATATATTAATGCTTACTCTGTTTCTCAATTACTCAATTTAATTTCTTCCCTCAATATCATCTCCTCAAAAGGTTATAAATTGACTGTTAATTGGATTTGTTCTGCAGATGAAGAAGATGAAATCTTTTTAATTGGTCAAGATATAGCTACAACAGTAGATTGTATCTTCAATTTTAAGCAGGAATTAGAGGAAATCTAATTTATTTATTAATTTTGGGGCATGAAGGTTGTTGCAGAAATTCCACACGAGCATTATAATATAAAATTATTTTATTTTAGTGGGAAATATATCTTACAAATCACGCTAGATCAATATGAACAAACGTTTAAGATTAACGAAAAAGACGTGAACGACCTAGAAGATGTGAAAAAAATGATTACTCCTGAGTTACTATCCAATTGTCTCAAGCGATTTATTACAATGAGAGAAGATTGGAGTAACGCTTATAAAACACTTAATAATTAAACGAATGAAGAAAATAACTCTTTTACTTTCGATAGTTTCGATTTTATTCATGTCTTGCAATCAAAAACCGAAGACGGAAGACCTAAACACAAACAATGTCCCTGTTGTCAATACAGATGGATTGAAAATTGCTTATTATGTTCAAGATAGCTTAAAAACTGGTTATAAATATTATACTGAGCTTGATTCTATCGTCAAAATAAAACAACTTAACTTTCAAAAGGAATTACAAAAGAGAGAAAGTGCATTACAAAATTATGCTGCTGCAAACGAAGAAAAAGCAAATTCTGGACTTTTATCAGCTTTTGACATTCAGAAAGTGCAAGAAGAAATTCAAAGAAGACAACAGTCTTACATGCAATACCAAGAAACAGAAGGGGCAAAACTAGATCAAGAAACAGGACAACATTTGGAAGTATTGAGTAATCGTATCAATGATGCTGCAAAGAAGTTTTGTAAAGAAAATAATATTGACATTTTATTGATGCAAGGAATGGGAGCTGGATTAACATACATTACAGAAAAAATGGATGTAACTAAAGCATTTGTTCAGTACCTCAACAAATACCAAGAACAACTGGATAAAGAAATAGGTACTAAAAAATAAGCATGTTCGTCGCTCAACAAAAGTTAAAGGAAAATATTGCTGAATACATTATTTACATGTATCACATCGAAGATCTCATTCGTGCTTTTAACTTCGATTTAGATGCTATCATCAATAATTACGTTAAAAAACAACTTCCAGACGATGCTTTTTTAAATCAATACAAAGAGTGGTATGCAAAGCTTATTCATCAAATGAAAGATGAACGTATTGAAAAAAGTGGTCATTTATTACTGTTAAAAGAATACATCGTCGAATTGAATTACTTACATAAGATGTTATTGGACGTCTTGAAAGAAGAGAAGTACAAAGTTTTGTATGAAAGTACTTTACCTTTTATTAAAGAATTTGGCGAAAAATCAAATATGGTGCAACAGAATCATATCGAAATCGCTTTTCATTCGCAGTACATGAAGCTACTTCTAAAACTGAAAAAAGAGGAGATTTTACCTGAAACAGAAGTGGCCTTTGATCAAATGCGCATCTATCTTGCTTATCTAGCGAAAAGATACCACCAAATGAAAACTGAAAATTAATTTTCAGCATCGTCTTTAAATTTTAAAACAGTATGCAAATCCGTAAAATTATTCATGTCGATATGGATGCTTTTTACGCTTCCGTGGAACAATTGGATAATCCGGATTTGAGAGAAAAACCTGTTGCTGTCGGCTGGTCAGGTGAAAGAGGTGTTCTCACAACAGCAAGCTATGAAGCGCGTAAATTTGGTGTGCGCTCTGCCATGAGTTCCATTGTTGCAGCTAGAAAATGTCCTGGACTTATCTTTGTTCCGCCCCGTTTTGATCGATACAAAGAGATTTCCATTCAAGTACAGCAAATATTCTCAAGATACACCGACATAATCGAACCCTTATCACTTGACGAAGCATTTTTAGACGTTACATACAATAAAGTGAATATTCCATCGGCAACAATTATAGCGCAAGCAATTAAAAATGACATTCTAAATGAAATTCAACTTGTGGCATCAGCAGGTGTTTCATATAATAAGTTTTTAGCTAAAATAGCTTCCGACCAAGATAAGCCTAATGGTCTATTTGTTATTCGTCCACAAGATGCAGAAGTGTTTTTAAATAAATTAGCTATTACCAAGTTTTTTGGTGTTGGAAAAGTGACTGCTGAAAAATTCATCAACATGGGGATTTTAAATGGGAAAGATTTAAAAACGCTTTCCTTAGAATTCTTAACCAACCAGTTTGGAAAGTCGGGTGTCTATTTTTACAATGTTTGTCGTGGAATTGACCTTCGAGAAGTCGAGCCTTATCGTGAACGCAAAAGTGTTGCTTGTGAGAATACTTTTGAAAAAGACATCTTTGATTATCACCTTTTTTGCCAAGAAACACACGATATAGTCGAAGGAGCATGGAAACGTTACTCTCGCATTGGAAAGATTGCAAAAACAGTTCAATTAAAAGTTAAGTTCAACGACTTTAAAACAATTACTCGCTCCACAACCAATCAAAATGGATTCTATCACAAAGAGCAGATTGAAAATGAAATAGTAGCGCTTATTGCAAATATCTTTCCTCTCGCTAAACCAGTACGTTTAATTGGTGTTCAGTTGACTAATTTTATAGATGAGGACGAACCTATCGCACAGCAATTGACATTGAATTTTTAATTGATTCCTTAGTGCGATTATGCATTAGAACTCAGAATAAAAGAAGAGGATTATATATAAAAGATGAGTTATACAGTCTATTCTAATCAATAGCCATTTACATAAAAATCAGAAAGCCATTCAAATTTGAATGGCTTTCTGATTGTATTTAAAAATAAATCACTATATTGTATGCTAATAAAATATAAAATTTAATGTCTAAAAGAAAAATAACATATTCTAGTAAATTTATAAAAGAACTATCAAAAAAAACAACTCAAATAGTTGTTTTTAAAAATAAAAAGAAGAGAAGTATTCATTCCTATATCGGTCATCTTAATAAAAGCTCATTCGTAAAATCTTTTAGAAGTATGCAAAAAGAACTCACAATCTTTTCAGAAAAGAGATTCAACAACTAAGAATATAATTAATGATATAGAGCAATCTTAATTATTACAAAACAAAAAAGCCGTTTATATAAACGGCTTTTTTGATCTTATAAAGTTTCTATTATTTCAACTTACCAAGTCGAGCTGTAACTTTTACTTCTGTTTTAGAAAAAATGATGTAGTTTTTCTTTACAACTTCATATTGAGGATAAATGATAACATCATAACCTTGATTATTATTCATCAATTCATATAAAGCATAATTAGAAGTTTTGTCAGAAACAATTGTTCCAATAACTGGAATGCTTGCTAAGCTAAGATTAATATTTGCACCATCGATATTTCCTTCTTTCGTTTTAAACAATCTTGCCCAATCAACCCAGAAAACTTTAGTTGATTTAGCATTTGCACTAACTTGATCAGATAATGTAAAGTCTCCTCTGTTCAATTCAACTCTAACATTTGGCTCTTTCATTAAATGTGAAGTGAAAGAACAGCTTGTTACAAAAATTGCTAATGTTCCTAGAACCATTGTTCTGTAAAGTAATTTTTTCATTTTTTATTTGTTTTTATTTTATTTATCCTACTCTTAAGGCTTTTCAGTTGCTCCCTGTTTTTTTAGTGGTTGCTGACTCCAAATTATGAATTAAAATTATAAAAACTATTTAGTAGAGTGAATGTCAAAAAAAGACATATAATTATCCTCTTCAATGAATAGCTTTTTTTTACTAGCACAAACATATAAATAAAATAATTAATGAAAGCTTAATGACCTCTTTTTATTAGAAAAATACGCTTTATGCCGTATAAAGGTCAATCTTCTCTCTCATCTCAACTTCTTTACTTCCTTGAATACCACCAGTATGAATGAAAACAATTTTTTCATCTCTAAGATTTAATTTCTGGATAGTATCTTCTAGTGCGTAAAATGCTTTAGCCGTATAAATCGGATCTAATTTTAAATTGAACTGGCGATATTTTGTGGTAATATAGGTTAACAATTCATCAGTATATTTTCCATATCCTCCGAAGTGATAGTCTTTTTCAATAACTAGGCGATCGAAAAACTCACTGATTAATTCTTCCTCTAAAAAAGATTGCTGGAAGAGCTGTCTCATTTCAACCTCTGAATCAAATCCTTTTAAAACAGGAACAACATGAACTTTACACTTCTCTAGACTACCTAATAAAATCCCACAACTAGTGGTAGTGGTTCCTTGGGCAACAAAAACCCTGTCTACATCTTTGGGTAATTCTGACCATATCTCTTGACAACCTAAAATACCATAGTAATTGGCGCCACCTTCTGGAACGATAAAAGAATTTGGATAATCTATATGCAATTCTTTCCACCATTCTCTATCATAACGTAGTTGATATTCACTGCGAGAAACAAAAACGAGTTGCATACCATAATCTGAACAACGTTTTAACGTATCATTACTATTTTCATTTAATTCATCACCACGAACAATCCCAATAGAATTAAATCCTAGCAAATTACAAGCGCAAGCCGTTGCCACTAAATGATTAGAAAAAGCACCTCCAAAAGTGAGAATAGTGTCATTTTTATTAAACTTTGCTTGTTCGAAATTATAGAGTAACTTTCGCCATTTATTGCCGGAAATCTCATTATGGATTAAATCATCTCGCTTGACCAAAACAGTCAAATTCCGCTGCTTCCATTCGACGGATATGAGTTCCTGTAAGATTGCATTATTTAGATTCGGATAATTCATTTTAAGTTTTGTATTTTTGCGCTATGAGTGAAGATGATTTAGGCTTTTCTAAGAGAAAAAATATCGAACCAGATGATTATTATTTGAGTGACCTTGGGTATATTGTTTTCACGGAAAAGTTTCTTTTAAAAAGAGGTTATTGTTGTAAAAGTGGCTGTAAACATTGTCCGTATGGTTACGATAAAAAAACAGATACTATCAAGAAAAAATAATTAGTTTATTTCCTCTTTTCGAATGCCATTATTCGGTCTTTTCCCAGTATACTTCACTAATCTTCTTTTTATTTCAAGGATATCTTTCTCGTCATCTCCTGTTGGAATAAATAAACCGTCAAAGCCCCCCGTTTTGTTTTTATAATCAATAAAACCCAAGTAAATAGGCACATTGGCATCCAAGGCAATATGATAAAATCCTTTTTTCCAATTGGGTTGATAATTACGCGTTCCTTCTGGTGTGAAAACTAAGAAAAAATCATCATGAGAATTAAAATACGTAATCGCCTGTTGTGTAATATTTGATTTCCTATTTCGATCCACAGGTAAACCTCCTAATTTACGTAATAAGATACCAAAGGGAAAGATAAATAGCTCTTTTTTAATCAGAAATTTGGTCGGAATTCCATAATGTCCGAAAGCAATTTTCCCTATGACAAAATCCCAATTAGAAGTGTGTGGAGCAACACAAATAATAGCTTTCCGAACTCCGTCTGGTTGGTGATCATGAATTCTCCAACCGGATAGTTTTAAGATATTAAATAATAATTTATTCAATGTTAAAAAGTTTGTTGAATATCGTATATTCGTGCTATGCAAAATTCAAAAATAAGAATTGTTTTTAAAGTGACAATTGCTCTGATCATATTATGGGCAACGACTTGGTCAATTTTTATTTTTACAGAAAGTAAGAAACCACAAACAATTGAAATTCCAAGTAATATTCAGCTGGTAGTTGTTATCAATTCAACACAAACACTTATCGATGTAGCACAAAGACTAGGGACTGACGAAAATTACCAACCTTTATATGAAAAATTACTGGCCGTCACTAAAGAGCAAAAAGGAGAACCACTAAAGGAAAAAATGGGAGTTAATATTTTGAAACCAATTGTCTTGGTTACCACTAATACAGAAAATAGTACAAGCCGCTATCTCATGGTTGACATTACCAATGAAAAAGACTTCAGGTCGATGGCTAGTCAAATGAATGTAACCGCAATTGTTAAAGAAAATAAAGGTTTTCTAGTACTTTCGGGTAATTTTAAGTTGCCACAAAAATTCAAACATATCCAACAACAATCGGGTAATCTTTTGAACGTGTATTCGAGAAACAATGAGAAACTGATTCTCTACTTGAAAGATAATCAACTTAATATATCAGGCTCCATTCCATATGAATCATCCATACAACTCAGTCAAAAACCAACAAATAAAGGATTATTTCTGCAAATGCTTATTCCTTCCATAAAGCTAGATAAAAATCTGCTACCACAAGATTTGAAAGCGCTTTTAGAGAATATAGCTGTAATCGCCGTTGATTACGAAGGTGGAGGTGTTTCCAAACAAGGCTTCTACCCTATTATCAACACTGTCTTTTCGGTGAAAAACACACTCGATATAGAACAGCTAAGAATGATTTTAGAAAAGATTCCTATGCTGAAATTTTATGATTATCAAGAAGATAATTATCGCGTAATCATCTCTGGACAGAAATATATTCTTAAAAAGCTTAACGACAAAGAATGGTTTTTTGGAATGAATGAATCGAGTCTCATTCAAAATAAAACGAATGAAGTCTTTACGTTAAAAGGGGGACTATCTTATTTGACAACTGTCAAAGGAAGTGTACTCGTTTCAGCTGGATTAAATTTCATTCCAGGCTTCACACCTACTAAACGTTTTTTAAATAAAATCGATGAGACCAATATAACTATTATCCAAAAAAATGATGATTTTGAAATTAACGGGCAAGTTATTTTTAAAGAAGGCACCAATATTGGCTTGGAAATTCTTAGCTATTCACTTGATATGATGGATATTACAAGAAAAAAATAATCCTAAATTAAGTTCCAATTGCTGGCTCAATATGTATCAAAACATCCGCTATTTCATGATGCTTGTCCATTAACAAATCTTTAAATTCATGAGAAATAGCATGTCCCCGACGTACGGGCATTTTTCCATCGACTTCCAAATGCATATCAATGTAGTAGTAAATTCCCACTTTACGTACATGACATTTTTCAATTTGGATGATGTCTGGAATTAATTTAGCATCTTCATAAATCATCAATTTGAATTTTTCGTGGGAATTCTTATCCATGATTTCGCCCCAAGCAGGTCTGAAAATTTTAAAAGCATTATACACAATAAAAATACTCGCAACAATCGCTGCTACATCATCTAAATAAGCGTATCTCGCCCCTAAAAATAACGCTAACGATATACCTGCAAGTGTTGCTATTGATGTTAATGCATCACTTCGATGATGCCACGCCTCGGCCAATAAGGCCGAACTATTCAGCTGCTTACTTTTCTTATACAGCAAACGATAACAACATTCTTTCCACAACAGAAAAGCGGTGACAAAAATTAACGTCCATTTTTTGGGAAGTGAGTGGGACGTGTTCATATTATGAATGGCTCCGTGTACAATAAACACTGCAGAAAGAATCATAATCAGCACTACAACGAAAGTAATAATCGGTTCAATTCGACCACGTCCATACGGATAATCTTCATTGGCGGGTTTTTGTGAATACTTTAGACCGAAGAAAACCACACTTGAAGCGATAATATCATTCGTTGATTCAATCGCATTTGCTATTATGGCATTCGAATTCCCTAAAACGCCTGCAATCCACGTAATGATTGTCAACATTATATTGGAAAGTAAACTAAAAAATGTGACGTTTTGTATGTTATATTGCCGTGTATCTTCCATCCGATTCGTTGTTAAAACGATACTTCAAAAGTAGTGGTTTGTTTTCGAAGCATAAAAAAAATACGAACATTTAATCGTAATGAGTGATTTCTGAGCGAAAAAATAATAGTTTTGAGTTCAATTAAGCAAATGAATGGGAGTTGTTCAAAAAGATGCGGCAAAAATTACACTACTTTCCTACTTAGGAATGTTCTTAGGCTATTTTAACAAAGCATTTTTATTTATTATTTTCCTAACTACCGAAGAAATTGGATTACTCAATCTATTGCTTTCGGTTGGTTTGTTATTCGCACAATTTTGCAATTTTGGAACGGTCTATACAGTAGGTAAATTCTTCCCTTTTTTTCATAATAAGTCCAAAAATAACTTCGGATTTTTGCAATACAACTTTCTAATCATCACTTTTGGTGTTATTATTTTCACGTCACTCGCTTTTATTTTCAAGGACAAAGTAAGTAGTTATTATGCGGTAAAATCTCCTGAATTTGTAACCTATTATCTATGGTTTATTCCCATTGGCGTTGCTTACATTTACTTCTCGTTATTTGATAATTACTTAAGAGCATTATACAAAAACGTCATCTCTGTACTGCTCTATGAAGTGGTATTGAGAATAGTAACGATGCTTGCCATTTTGGCTTTTGGTTTCAAATGGATGAGTTTTGATACACTGATTAAAATTTCCTCACTCGTTTACTTTATTCCAACGTTTATTCTATTCGTTTATCTCATTTATTTAAAGGAATTAAATCTAACGAGTTGGAAGATTGATATTCCGAAACGATTTAGAATAATATTACTTCGATTCAGTGCTTTGAGCTATTTCAATACCATTGGAAGTATGATTGTCACCACGATTGATGCTTTGATGGTTGCTGCTTATTTAGGTCTTTCTGAAACAGGTATTTATACGACCGTCGTTTTTATCACCGCATTTTTACAAGTTCCATACCGAACACTTATTCGTATCACAACACCAATGGTTGCTGTGTATTGGAAAGCAAAAGACATGGTCAAAATGCAAGAGCTATATCAAAAGGTAAGTTCGGTTTTACTCATTATTTCTACGGTATTATTCATGTATATCTGGATTAATCGAGAAGCTATTTTCTATATCTTAAAACCAGAATTTGTAGCAGGAATATCGGTGTTTTTATTTATTATGATTGGTCGCTTGGCAGACATGTATTTAGGATTGAACGGTACTATTTTCACCATGTCTAAAAAATATGCTTTCGATTTGATTTTCACCTTTGTATTAATTGCAATTGTCTATTTCTTGAATGTTCTTTTCATTCCAATAATGGGTATGACAGGAGCGGCATTAGGAACCATGATTGCTTTGCTAGTCTACAACATTGGTAGAGCTTATTTTGTCTGGCATCAATATAAATTACATCCTTTTACAAAAAGTCAATTTGTCGTTTTAGCAATATTTGCTGTGAACATACTCTTGTATGAATTTATTCCGCATCTTGGAAATCGTTGGATAGATATTCTAGTTAGATCTCTTTGTTTTACGGTAACTTATCCATTCATTTTAATCATTTTTAAAGTCGAGAGTGAAATCAATAATTACTTGATGAAGTTCTACCGTAAAATAGTTAATCAAAAATCGACATTATAGGAAATTGTTCCTATTAAAGTTACGTTGAAGTTTTTAAAATACGCTTTTATTAATTAATTTTGGATGCACCAAATTAACAGATTCATACGCATGAATAAAATCAAAAAAATATTAATTGCCAACAGAGGTGAGATAGCGAGACGAATAATCAGAACAGCTAATAAGATGGGCATTCAAACAGTTGCCGTTTATTCAGATGCTGATGCTAAAGCGCCACACGTTTTAGAAGCTGACGAAGCTGTTTATCTAGGTAAATCACCTTCTTCAGAAAGTTATTTAAAACAAGATTTAATACTTGACTATTGTAAAAAGTTAAACGTTGATGCTATTCATCCTGGATATGGTTTTTTATCTGAGAATGCTAATTTCGCTCGAAAAGTGGCCTCTGCTGGTATCACTTTCATTGGTCCATCACCTGATGCGATTGATTTGATGGGCGATAAATTGACCGCCAAACAAACGGTTGCAAAATACGATGTTCCTTTAGTTCCAGGTATTGACAGAGCTGTTTCCGATCCGAAAGAAGCAATTGAAGTGGCTAAAAAAGTAGGTTTACCTGTACTTATCAAAGCTTCTGCTGGTGGTGGTGGAAAAGGAATGCGTTTAGTAGAAAACATGGAGGATTTAGAAGAACAAATGCAGCTTGCCCAAAGTGAGGCGCGTTCTTCATTTGGCGACGACAGTGTTTTCATTGAGAAATTCGTGACCAAACCTCGACATATTGAAATTCAAGTCTTTTCGGACACGCTTGGAAATCACGTTTATTTATTTGAACGTGAATGTTCTATTCAGCGACGTCACCAAAAAGTAGTAGAAGAAGCACCGAGTGCTGTTTTGACACCTGCTTTAAGAAAAGAAATGGGAGAAGCAGCAGTTGCGGTTTGTAAATCGTGTAACTATGTTGGCGCTGGAACGGTTGAATTTTTATTGGATGCTGAACATAAGTTCTACTTCTTAGAGATGAATACACGTTTACAAGTAGAACATCCTGTCACGGAAGAAATTACTAATTTAGATTTAGTAGAATGGCAAATTCGCGTAGCTGAAGGAGAACGTCTTCCAAAACTACAAGATGAGTTATTCATCGATGGACATGCAATCGAAGTTCGTGTTTATGCCGAAGATGCTTTAGCAGGATTCACACCTGATATTGGAAATTTAAAACGTTACCGTATTCCAACTGGTGAATTTGTTCGTGTCGACGATGCATTTGAAGAAGGAATGGATATTCCCATTTTCTATGATCCAATGATTGCAAAACTAGTTGTCAAAGGTGCTACTCGTGAAGAAGCTATCGAAAGAGCTATTGTTGCTATCGACGAATATCAAATTTCAGGTTTAAAAACAACCTTAGATTTTGGAAAATTCGTTTTAAAACATCCTGCTTTCCGTTCTGGTAACTTCGATACTAACTTTGTAAAACAAAACTTTACACCAACGACTTTACTTTATACGGCTTTCGAAGAAGAAGAAGATGCCATAAAAGCTTCTATCGAATCCATTTGGAATCACATTAAGGAAGAAAAACAAAAAGAATACGCTTCTCAGCCTATTGATGGCGCTTGGAAGTTAACGTCAAAATAAACTATATAAGCCCTAGTGATTTCTCATTAGGGTTTTTTTTGATTTCTTAGTTGGTACTCATTGACGAATTATTTATTTCAAGCGCTTAAAATCGTGTAATCCTATTTGATAAATCATATAAGGCCATATCTCTTTACCTTTCGCTCCAGAGAAGGCTCCAACATTAGAAGTCTCTTCAAATTCTCCATCTTCCTCTCGCATGATATCAGATTCGTAACTGAGATTATATTCCGTTCTATTATGCATTAAAAGCACGACTTTTCTATTTTTCTCTTTTTCTCTTTTCGTTTTCCCAATAGTAGACAAAGTAAAATAGAATTCAATTGTTCCATTTTTATCCTCCCCTTTGAACAATGAATCATTATCATCAGTATCTATTATTTGTTGAAAAGATTCAAATTTAATTATTGAAAAATTAAAATTTACACTATCCAGTGGGTAAAGTTTTATAGTAAATTTGGAACCTATTGGAAATGCAAAACCCTGTGCAGGCGAGGTAGGTAAATTCTGTGAATATAACGTACTGTATATCATTAAGAATGTGATAAAAAATACTTTTCTCATAACTTAGTTCATTTTAAAATATGACCGTCTAATAAGATTTCTTTATCCTTGGGTCAACTTCAAATTTACTATAAAAAATATCTATTTATAGAAAGTATAAAACAAAAAAAGGAGGAAAGCATTCGCTATCCTCCTCTAGTTAGATTTATTTTTCAGGATTATATCGTAGCTATAATCGCATTAAATGTTGCACTTGGACACATAGCTTTAGTCGCTAAGTCATCATTTGGAAGATAGTATCCACCAATGTTCTGAGCTTTTCCTTGTGCACCCAATAATTCTTCATTAATTTTCGCTTCGTTTTCATTTAATTCTTTAGCAATTGGTGCAAATTTAGCTGCTAACTCTACATCTTTAGTTTGAGCAGCCAACGCATTTATCCAATATAACGCTAAGTAAAAATGAGAACCTCTATTATCAATCTGTCCAACTTTACGAGCCGGAGATTTTCCATTTTCCAATACTTTTTCAGTTGCTACATCTAACGTATCTGCTAAAACTTGTGCCTTCGCATTGTTTGTCGCAATGGACATATGTTCGTAAGATGGAACTAACGCCATAAACTCACCTAAAGAATCCCAACGTAAATAACCTTCTTCCAAAAATTGTTGAACATGTTTCGGAGCAGAACCTCCAGCCCCTGTTTCAAACAATCCACCACCATTCATCAAAGGAACGATAGAAAGCATTTTTGCTGAAGTACCCACTTCCAAAATAGGGAAAAGATCCGTTAAATAGTCACGTAAAACATTTCCTGTAACTGAAATCGTATCTAATCCTTTACGAATTCTTTCCAATGAAAATTTCGTTGCTTCCACTGGATTTAAAATACGAATATCCAAGCCTTTAGTATCGAAGTTTGGTAAATACTTCTCTATTTTACGTATAATTTCTCTATCGTGAGCACGATTTTCATCTAACCAAAAAATAGCAGGTGTATTTGATAAACGCGCTCTTGTCACTGCTAACTTAATCCAATCTTGAATCGGAGCATCTTTCACTTGACACATACGGAAGATATCCCCAGTCTCAACTGTTTGTTCCATAATCGTAGCGCCATTTTCATCTACTACGCGAATGGTACCGTTTGCAGCTGCCTGAAATGTTTTGTCATGAGAACCGTATTCTTCTGCTTTTTGAGCCATCAAACCAACGTTAGCAACAGAACCCATCGTTTTTGGGTCATAAGCGCCATTTGCTTTGCAGTCATCAATCGTTGCCACGTACACACCTGCATAAGATCGATCAGGAATAATAGCTAATGTATCACATTCCTTTCCTTCTTTATCCCACATCTTCCCTCCAATTCGGATCATTGCAGGCATCGAAGCATCAACAATTACGTCAGAAGGCACGTGGAAATTAGAAATTCCCTTGTCAGAATTCACCATCGCTAAATCTGGCCCTTCATTAATTGTTTTTTCAATTGCTGCTTTAATTTCCGCTTCTTGAGGATGACCAGCGATTCTCGCGTAAACTTCACCTAAACCGTTATTCTTATTAATATTTAAAGCTGTAAATACATCGCTATATTTCTCAAAAACATCCTTAAAGTAAACTTCCACAATTGCTCCAAAAATAATTGGATCAGAAATTTTCATCATCGTTGCTTTCAAGTGAGCAGATAAAAGTATACCCGCTACCTTAGCTTCTTCTTTCGCTTTAGCAACAAATGCCTTAAGTGAGTTCAAATTCATAACTGAAGTATCAATTACTTCACCTGCTTTTAAAGAAGCTAAACCTTTTAACTCTTTCGTTGAACCATCTTTACCAACAAATTCAATTTTATACTGAGAAGCGTTTTCAATAGTAACAGACTTTTCAGTTCCGTAGAAATCACCATCTGTCATATGAGCAACTTTGGTTTTTGAATATTTTGACCATGTTCCCATTGAGTGTGGATGAGCCTTAACGAAATTCTTCACTGCTTTAGGAGCACGTCTATCAGAATTCCCTTGACGCAAAACAGGATTCACCGCTGAACCTAATGCTTTTGCGTAAATAGCTCTGAGTTTAGAGTCTTCTTCAGTTTTTACTTCGTCTGGATAATTTGGAACTGCAAATCCAGCTGCTTGCAATTCAGCAATTGCTCCTTTTAATTGTGGAATAGAAGCCGAGATGTTTGGTAATTTAATCACATTAGCTTCAGGTGTATTAACCAAATCACCTAGGATAGCTAAGGCATCCTCCTTTCTTTGTTCAGGCTTTATATAATCTGAGCAAATTGCTAAAACACGGCCTGCAAGTGAAATATCTTTCAATTCAACATTGATACCAGCTGTTTTTGAAATTGCCTTTACAATTGGGTAAAAAGAATAGGTTGCCAATAACGGAGCTTCATCTGTTCGGGTCCAAAATATGGTTGATTTATTTGACATAGTAAATATATATTACGAAATTTAAATTATTTTAAACAAAATCATCGCAAATATACAAACAAACTATCAAATATGAGGGATTCCACGAGGATATAAATCAAATAATAGTGTAAATAGTTAAGACAGTATAAACACTAAATTATTGAATAATCTTAATTTCCACACGTCTATTCGCTTGTTGCTCGTATTCATTTTTGGGAGTTGGATAAACGGGCATTTTATTACCATATCCTATATGAGTCATTCTATCTTTATTGATTCCTGCCTTTAAAAAGTACTTTTTAATAGCTAGTGCCCTTTTCTTAGATAATTTCATAGCTACTTTACTTTCGTCTCCATCACTATTTACATGACCTTGAATTTCAATTCGAACATCTGAGTTTAATATTAAGAAATCTTTTACTCTTCGCAAAATCCCTTCTGCCCCAGGGTATAATTGATCTGTTCCCTTTAAGAATTCGATTTTATCAATCTTGAAAATTTTACCAACACTAATGGACTTCATCTCAATAACAACTGTATCATTAGTCAATGTCGACATATTCACTGCTGTGTCCTTGAAAAAATAGCCTTCAGCATCACATATTATATTAACTTTCGTTTTAGAATCTGCTCCTAAAAGAATATCAGAAGCACTATAAAGAGAAGATTTTTTCTTTGTTGTTATATTTACCTTCGCTATAATCGGCAACCCTGTTTCATCATCTCTAATTTTTAAATAGATATTAGTATTGTCATCTGGTAAACGATCATCAAAAACCCTTGTTCGGTCAACTACCTGAACCTTCGCATCTATTTCAGCACTTTTCAATGTGAGATTCAATCGACCATACGATTTCTTTACATTATTTATAATCATTAGAAACGCCTCTCCTCTATCACATTTAAATTCAGGCAATCTATAATCTCCCTCAGATTCTAAATTAGAATATTTAGCTCTAAGCTCTTTAGAAAGATATACCGTTTGCATATCTTTTAATTCTGGCAATCTTCCATCTACCTTGTAGTTGAATTTCATAATCACCAGTTGTAACGTTGGCTTATCATACGACAATTCAAATACTAAATCACTGTTCGATTGACATCTTTTAATAAGAAAAATAGAGTTCTTCTCTATTAACTCATTGTTCAAAGAAGATTTTGAAAAATCCTTTTCCCATCCATAATCTCCAGTAAATTCTATCGTATATGTTCTATTTCTTTCAACTTCTACAGCACCTTTTAAATCGGCGATATTATCAGACGAAATTATCTCTTGTGCTAACAATTGATTGAATAGCATTAATAAACAAATATGTATTATAATAAGTAAACTCTTCATCATAAGGTATTAACTTTAAAACTTTAGATTCAGCAATTAATACGAAGAATTCTTGAGTAGGTTACATCTATTCGAGATGAAGAGTATTCATCATCAACTCAATTGCGTTTGCCCGATGACTTATTTTTATTTTAATAGTATTGTCCAATTCACCAAAAGTTTCAGTATAACCTTCTGGAATAAAGAGAGGATCATACCCAAAACCATTCGCTCCTTTGGGGTAAAAAGAAATATTACCAAAAACCTTACCCGTAAAAGTGTATTTCGTATTAGAAAAGAATGCAGCTATACAAGCTTCGTAATGAGCTCTTCTATTGGATTGAAATTCTAAGTTTGTCAATAAATGTTTATTATTTAAATCATCATTTCCATGCTCTCCTCCGTATCGCGCAGAATAAATACCTGGAGCACCATCTAATATATCGACACATAATCCTGAATCTTCAGTTAAAATAAGGTCATATTTATCCATTAAATAAGGATAAGCTGTTAAAATTGTATCTAGTTTTAATAATGCGTTGTCCTCAAAACTATACCCTGTTTCCGCTATATCAATAAATATATCTTCCTCTTTTAGAGTGAAAAAATGAAACGAAGATAGCTTATCTTTAAATTCTTTTATTTTACCACTATTAGTGGTACAAATTAAAGCTCTCATAAAATAAATAAAATAAAATATAAAAACACTTGCATATAAGTAAAAAGGCAGTATCTTTGTCCCCGCTTAACGTAGCAACAAG
>CAZDAR010000017.1:0-42539 GCA_964503665.1 uncultured Flavobacteriales bacterium | reverse complement strand
CAAAACAGATTTATGGGTGAATTGAGGTTGAGAAAAAATGTTTAGCCAATTAAAGCCATACGCAATATTTGTCACTGCTATTACATTGCCAGCTCCTTTCAGGTAAGAACCAGCTGCATTATCCACCTCTTGCATCTTAAAAACACGCATCTCTTGATTTACAAGATTCAAATTAAGGGGCCCAATATTAATTCCTATTTTTCGTTTAAAAATAAGCTTACCTCCTTCAGGGTTGTTAAATGCATGGTATTGGGCAGCTCGCATAATGTGTTTATATACTCCCAAATTGATGTTGCGCCAATTTTCACCTGCCGAATTAAAATCTAAATTTTGTGTATTTACATCATTAGTTTCTGAAATCTTCCCTAGTGAAATAGCAATGTTCCTTGTTGAACTTGGAAGAGGGATAAAGTGTTTTCCATGTGGATAGTACCCCAACTGATCGTATTGCGTCTTAACAGCATTCAAAAAACTTTGTCGGAGAGAAGTATGCGTTGGTGTCCATGTGGCTGAAATACTATTTTGACTAAAAAAGGCCTCATTTCCTATACCTTTTGCATGATAGGTTAATAACTCTTTAGTTGCTTTTTGTTCTAAAGAACTATATAATAATGCTTTTAAAAATGTTCCTACTATTGGATGAGAAAGAAAGTTGAGCGGTTCAGGGTACAAAAAGCCACTGTATATCTGAAACTGATATGCTAGCGGAAGATTTGCACCATAATAATCTCCATCATACGTGATAAACAATCGAGAATGATGGTGTGGTACGGCGTTATTTTGAAAATGATTATTCTCCATTGTCAGTAAAGATAATTGAACAACATCAGAGCCCATTGACGAACCTTGAATTACGTTTTCATTGTACTTAAAATCACCTTTTCTAGTATTCAAATCATACATAAACGTAGTGAACAATTGAGCCATCTCTTGCATACCTAACTTATAAGGATGAACATCCATATTGAATTTTACTAATATAATATCATACCCATTTAAACGCAGTTGGTGTAGAAGAGCAGCGTGGTTATTGTTATAGATGCTCCATGTCTTATCGAATCTTTGTCCGAACATTGGAGGACGATATCCAGTAACTAAGATATACGGTTTAATTGGACGATAAGCTACATCTTTAGGATCAACATATATTTGTGGGTTACAAAAAGATGGAATGAAGCAATATTTCAACTTGAGAACTGCGCCATCGCCACCATCCATTGAAAATTCATTTTCACAATAATGGTCTGGAAAAGGATAAAGATGTATTGCTTTTGAAACAAAATCATCAGAAGATAGTTCCGGGGTATTCAATTTACAAGTAGATATAATACTGTCTCCATTTGTATAAAAAACTTGAAATTCCATTGTCTGAAATTCTGCTTTGTTAGGCGTAAATTCATAAATTTCATCAAAACTCATTCTACTAGTAGCTCCATTATAAATTACTTGTAAGTACGCAATACTATCAACAGAACGGTAATTACTATAAAAGTTTTCCTTTTTAAATACTAGCCCCATAATATCAGAAGAATACCAGTCAAATAAAGGTGCTATTAAACGTGAATTTTGGTGCATGTAAGCATTTTCAGCATTTGTATTATCTGAGAATTGGTTATTTGTCAAATTTAACCATCCATTTAAAATTGCTTTTTGTTCATCTAACCATTCATAATTCATGTCTATTATCCCAACAGGATAAATCATTTTTTCACTGTCAAACTCTATCTCTCCAACGAAACTACGAACTTGATCAAACAACTCTAAAGATCCTGGAATTTTGGAAGAACCTAACTCCATTAGTTTCAACTCATCCATGTATTGATAAAAATAATCCGTAGTAATTAAGGAGTCTTTTTGTTTATTTACTTGAAAGAGAAATGCGTTGGTATCCGCTAATGTTTTATTTAATAAATAACCCGAAGGTATATATGACGATAGATTTCCATAAATAGAATCAGCAATTTGGAACAGCTTATTCTCCACTATTGGGCTTTGACCCATCACTTGTTTAACTCCTGTAAATGGAATTAAAAACAATAAAAGATATTTAAAGAGTTTCATGATTATTGGTTTTTAGTTTCCAATGCTTCAATCCGTTTTTGCTGTGCTTCCATTAACTTATGCTGTTCTTCCATAAGCTTTTGCTGTTCTTCTAACAGTTTCTGTTGTTGAATTAGATACAACGTCAATTCTTCCACTTTTTCCATTAATAATTTGTTCATTTCTCCAAGATTTAAACCGCTTGTTTCAACAGTTTCTGCTTTTGGAACATTTGGAAGATGACCATTTTTAGCAATAAATGTTTCTACGTCATTCAAAGGCATTAATTTATATTCTTTATGAAAAACATAATCTGGCCAAGAATCTAAATTTACCTTCACTTCACGAGCATAAAGCAAACCGTTGTTATCCAGTTGAAGTAATTTGTATGCTGGTTGATTGCTTCCACCTCTTCTTTCAACTAGAATTGGTAATGTTGATGAATTATTATATGTCAAAATTTGAAATTTTGCAGTTGGTTTTATTCCGACACCTAGCTTTACTTCTCTCGTACATGGACCTTCTAAAAGAAACATTCCATTATTACTATTAGCTTGCCAATAAGGAGGCATATAAATAGTATTACCATTTAAATCTTTTAGACAATTGATTTGCGGATTCGTTTCCAAATAAATAATATCTTTCAATTCACCACCGTTAACAATCTTTCCATTACCTTTAATCATTAGCACGCCATTTCCTGATAAGGTTGTGTCCGCAATTGATTTTATTTTCAAATCACCTTCTTTGATAACGACATCACCCTTTAAAGTAGAATTTCCATTTACTTTAAAATCTTTTTTGATAAGAAGATTGGATTTTAAGATAACATCTCCATCCACCGTTAAAACGTCTTTGACTCTTGCTCCTTTATTAATAACTAATGAATCGTTGACTATTAATGTAGAATCAATCATCGCATTTCCATTCACTTGTAACTTACTCGTTGGGGAGGTAGTACCAATACCGACATTTCCATTTGGAGGAAGTGTGTTCGACTGAGAAAACACTGTATTAAAACTTGTTAAAAGAGCAAAGATAGAAATGACTTTAGCTGATTTCGAAATGATATTCGATTGCTGTTGATTTAATTTCATAATAAGTAGTTTAGAATTTTCGACTAATCTATTTATAAATTAATTAACTTCCAAAAATTTAACACAGCTACAGAATAAATAAAATTACTTATTGTCACAGAAACCTAATCTTTAGCGAAAATAGGAGTTAAGAGGATTGTTTTCTGTTTCGGACAGTTTTGATATTGTTTTTGTTTGAAAAACAGTAATTTATGAAAGATATATTGTGTTAAATTGATCAAACGAGAGTGAAAGTGAAATTTTTTAGATAAAAGCTAAGATTTTCTCGTTCTTTATCTCTGCTATTTCAATTTCTTCATTGCATTACTTTTTGTCAAAGATTTCATTTGAGCAATAGCGACAGAATTAAGTTGATAAAGGCGTTCTTTTTGAGGAAAATCTTGCTGAATAAGTACAGCATTTATACTTTCCATATTACTCAATACAACTAATTGTGGCAAAGTGGCAGAATCTCTAATATTTCCATTTTTGTCGGGATTATTCTCTCGCCATTCTTTTGCCGTAAAACCAAAAAGAGCAACATTTATTTTTAATTCCATCGAATTCGATGGAATTAAAACACGTTCTTTTACTTTTTTATTTAAACGAAAAACCCCAAGGATTTCCTCGGGGTTTTCTCAAATATTCCAAATCATTAATCTGTCGTCAATCGGATGATTTCCTCCTTTAAATGAGTATTTGTGAGCTCTTTCTCATCTTGATAATCGATTAAGAAAAAAGTTTTTGTTTTGTTAGATACTTCTTTTGGAAAAGACGTATTTGGTTCAATAACCTGAATTTTCCCCTCTTTTTCTGGATGACTAACCGTTATTTCGATTAAATCGCTTCCACTGTGTTTCTGTGTTACTTTATCTGACCAGTTTGTGCTTTTTATCAAATCACTGTTGAATTTCCCATCAGGATATAGCGATGAAACATCTATTAATGCTAGGTTATAGTCTTTGCTTAAAAGAACCCATACTTCATCGTAATCATTTGTTGCTGGAGTAGGATAACGAACTTTACGAAGAAGAACTTTCTTTCCATTTTCATCGACACTTATGAATTTGGCTTTGTCGTAATTATTTTTGTCTGTTGGTTGTAGCATTTGAGTCGTCAAACCATCCAAAGTCATTGCTCCAATTAGGTTAGCTTGATCATCTTGCCCTGATGCTAATTGATAGTCCGATTCATAATTTCCAAGTTTTACTTCTTCACTCGTTCCATATTGATCTACAAAAATATAAACCAAAGTATCGTTCGTTGGATTGTAAAAATTGACAACAGTATTTTCATTTTCCGTCAATTCTGTGGATTCAAAGTCAACTAACGGCTCAAAAGAGGTGGTTTTGTTGGGATTATAGATGAATAACAAATAGATGCTCACTGCAAACAAAATAATTCCCCAGAAAAGAACTGGAATAAAGAAGAAAGTATGTCTCTTCACCGATACTTTTGGTAGAGGATTGCCCTCTTCGTCTTTAGTGGATAGCGTTAATAATCCGCCAATTATTATAAATAAAAGTGAAGCACAGAAAAATGACCAACCCAATAAACTGGTGTTGCCCAATCTTTTGTCATCGAAGAATAGCGAAACGAGAAGTCCAATTCCAACAAGTCCAATCGGAACAATTAATCCGATTCCTTTCCAAATAAATACCATAGTAGTTTTGTTTTGTTAAATTTTAAAGTGGCTAAATTACTTTATATTAACTAAAAACCAAATATTCATATTTATCAAAACATCTTCTCTAAATTTGCTCGTTCAAAAAGCATACAATGACAAACGACAATGAATTAACGGATTACAAAACACAAATGATTGGAGCACTGGAAGCAGAGCTCAAAAATCAATCGGAACAAATCAAAAATGCTTTTCAATCCATTTCGGAATTAAAGAAAACAGGTTTTGGGATTCATCCGATACATATTGTGAATCAGTCGTTTGGCTTTGGAGAATATCCTGAAATCACGTTCAAAGTTCCGTCTAATCAATCCATTGATAAGTTTCGTCAGCAAGAGTTGATAGAGCTTTTTTCAGATGGCGGTGTTGTTCGAGGTGCTATTATTTACCTGAATGCTACGGATGGGAAAATTCGACTTTACTCAGATGATTTCCCAGAATGGATGGATACGGGCGCTTTAGGAATCCGTGTTGGTGTCGATGAGAAAAGTATTCAGTTGGCAAAAAATGCCGTTGAAGAATTAACGGAAAATAATCCATTTGTCGCATATTTATTCCTTTCGAAACCGCTTTTAAAAAATGATTTCAATTTTTCATTTTATACTTCTGAGCATTTAAATACGAGTCAAAATGAAGCAGTAAGACACATTTTAAGCGACTATCCTATCAGTATTGTTCATGGACCTCCGGGAACTGGAAAAACGACCACTATTGTGGAGGCGATCAAACAAATGACGGAACAAGGCGAGAAAGTTATTGCCATTGCGCCCAGTAATATGGCGGTCGATCATTTATCGCTTTCGTTGATTCAGCAAGGAGTGAATGTGTTGCGTATGGGGAATCCAACAAAAATTTCAGAAGCATTAGCACAACATACTTTTGAAGGAAGATTAACGGGCGGAACCGTTTTTCAAGAACTAAAGAAATTAAAAATTCAAGCAGAAGCCTATCGAAAGATGGCGTCTCAGTACAAACGAAAATTTGGAAAAGAAGAAGCGGAGCAACGTCGTTTAATTTGGAATGAATACCGTTCTATTAAGAAAGAAATTCGACAAACAATTGATTTCCACAAAGATAAATGGCAAAGTGAAGCGCAAGTTATTTGTGGAACGCCTGTTGGATTGGCCAATGAATTATCTAAAGAAGATATTCGTATCGTTGTGATTGATGAAGCAGGACAATGTTTGCAACCAGTGGCGTGGATAGCGATTCAGTCAAAAGTGAAAAAGTTGGTTTTAGCAGGCGATCCTTTTCAATTACCACCAACTGTTCTTTCAGATGAAGCGCTTAAAATGGGATTATCTTCTTCTATTTTAGATTTATTTCTAACAAAGTTCCCATCCATTTTATTGGATACACAGTACCGAATGCAGGAGAAAATTGTTGGTTTTTCAAATGCTTACTTTTACGATAATCAATTAAAAACACCTTCTTCAAAAACGACTACTGACGAACACTTATTTTTCTACGACACCGCTGGGACAGGTTTTGAAGAAGAAAGAGAGCAGGAGGGAAGTTCCTATTTCAATTCTGGTGAACTAGAATTAGTAACCAAAATCATGGAACAACTTGGACTAACCGAAGCTGAAACAGCATTTATTTCTCCTTATTCAGGACAGGTTTCAAGGGCGAAAATGAATCACTTACCTGTTTCAAGAATCGCTTCAATAGATAGTTTTCAAGGACAAGAAAACCAGGTGATTATACTTTCGTTGGTACGTTCAAATGACAAACAAGAGATTGGCTTTTTGAGAGATTACCGACGGATGAATGTTGCTTTGACCCGAGCCAAAGAAAAACTAATTGTCATTGGAGATAGTTCCACCTTAGGAAATGATGCATTTTACAAGCAATTTTTCGAGTATGTAGAACATCAAGATGCGTATCATACGGCTTGGGAAGTACTCTATTAAATTTATTTATTATATTTGGTATAGATTATTATAATGTGCTAGGATTTAATGTACATATCCTGAAAATTCCAAATTCAAAGAGTGATTAGGATGTCGAAAAAGATCACGACGACGAGGTTTATCCTTAAAACTTCGGCACTAGCCGTTTACTCGTTTTTACGTCTTCAAAAGCACGCTTTTTTCTCTTTTTGACGGACAAAAAGTAACAGAAAGATAAAAAGGTCATACCTCCAGCACTATTCAAATTGCATCTTATCATCTCAAAATTAATTTAACCCAATTTATTTATTATTTTTATAAACTCGCTAAAATTTAAATTAATTTAGAATGGAAGAACCAATATCGATAGATAATTATTTAGACAGTCATTACATTCATAAAAGTAATTGGTTACGCGCTGCGGTTCTTGGTGCCAATGATGGTATTCTATCCGTTTCTAGTATAGCCATAGGAGTTGCTTCAGCCAATACGAGTAGAGAGACGATTATTTTGGCTACTGTCGCAGGATTAGTTGCTGGAGCGCTTTCAATGGCTGCTGGCGAGTATGTCTCGGTGAGTTCACAAACAGACATTGAAAAAGCCGACATTGCTCGAGAAGCGCAAGAACTGGCAGAAATGCCCGAAGAAGAACTACAAGCGCTTGCGCTCATTTATGAACAAAGAGGTTTAAAGAAAGAAACGGCTATGCAAGTAGCAGTGGAATTAACTGAAAAAGACGCATTAGCGGCACATGTCAGAGATGAATTAGGTATAACTGAAATCAGTCAAGCACATCCTACACAAGCTGCTTTAGCTTCTGGCGCTTCATTTATTGTTGGTGGCGTTTTACCGCTTATCGTTGCTTTATTTGTTCCACTTCATTCCATTACTTTTTTCCTTTACGGCAGTACCATTTTATCATTGGTGATATTGGGCGCTATTTCCGCTAAAGTAGGTGGAGCAGGTATTTTAAAAGCAGTGTTGAGAGTTTCTATTTGGGGTACAATTGCTTTGGGAATCTCCGCTTTTGTTGGGTATCTATTTGGGGTAAATGTTTGATCAATAGAAGTTGCCAGTTTGAAATAATATCTGTTTTCACTTCATAAAATAACAACTTACAAAGATATATTTTGTACTTTAGTTAAAAATTACTACTTGAAAAAATTTAAAAACAATTATAAAATTTACACACACGTCATTGTAGATTGAAATTGAGTTAAAATTTTAAACTATGAAACCTCTTTTATCTACATTATTACTTTTGATTTCATTTTTGGGTAAAGCTCAAAACTTGATAATGAACCCAAGTTTTGAGGAGTATTATGAATGCCCTACGGGATTCTCACAAATAAAAAAATGTAAAAATGTATTTAATCCGTGGTGCACAGCTGGTGGGAGTACTCAAAATTGTTTTGTGCACCAACCAAATTATTTTAATAGCTGTGCCGATATTAGTTCTGGTTTAAATGTACCATACATTTATAATAGTATGTATAATAATAATATTGTGTATAGTTATCGTGAGGCAAAAGATGGAAATGCTTTTATTAGTATTAGAAATGACATAATAATAAACCCTGTTACAGGGCAAACTCAAGGTAGTGTGAGAGAATATGTTCAAATAAAATTAACAACTCCCTTAATTGCAGGTAAAAAATATGACTTCTCATTCTACACAGGAAGTGCTGACAATTCACCTAATTGGAATATACAAATTAATCAATTAGGTGTCCATTTTACAAATGATTCGATTTTATATTCTAATACTAGCATGCCGATATGGAAGTTATTAGATGCCGATTGGGTAAGTAATGAATATATAACGGATTCTATAGGGTGGCAAAAATTAAGTGGATCATACCTAGCAAATGGAGGCGAAAAATGGATGATTGTTGGCATTTTTACAACTGCTGAAGAATTTTCATATAATCAAATTTATTATCATGAAAATGTTCCTATCCAAGATAAATATTCCACCACCTATCTCGATGATTTTTACATGGAAGAAAAAATACAACAACCACCTGTCCCCACAATCACCACCAACCCTGCCACGTGTACTGAAAACGGCAGTGCATCAATATCCAATTACGACACTTTAAACACCTATGCATTCTCACCGTCAGGGCCAACGGTGGATAATAACGGAAATATTTCGGGAATGCTTCCGGGAACAAGTTATACCGTTACCACAAACGATGGCACCAATGATTCCGATCCGAGTGATGCATTTACTATTGAGGCGCAAATTCCTGCCGCGCCTGCTCCAACCGTTACCAGTCCGCAATCGTTTTGTGGCGCTACGCTAACTTCTGATTTAGTGCCATCAACTTCGGAATACAAATGGCACACAACAATCGGTGGAGAAACACTCTTAAATCCAAATGATACCTTGTATTCAGGAACGTATTATGTATCTCATCTGAATGGAAATTGTGAAAGCGAAAAAGCAACTGTGGAAGTCATTATTCACCCAATTCCTAGTCTAACAGTGAGTCCAAATGCGTCTATTTGTGAGGGTGAAACGGTGCTTTTAACGGTCATGGGAGCAAATAGTTATATTTGGTCACCGACAAATGAAACGAATAACAGCATTTCTGTCAGTCCCACTTCAACAACCACTTATACCGTCATTGGAACAACTGATGGTTGTAGTGATTCTGCTGTTGTAACGGTTACCGTTTTCAATCATCCTGTGGCGTCGTTTACTACTATTTCCGACACAGTTTATGTCCCGTCACAGGTGAATTTCACCAATACTTCATCGAATGCAACCAGTTATTCGTGGTTTTTAGATAGTGTGTATCAAACGTCTTCCACTCATTTTACGACAAACATTTCGCAAGAAGGAACATATAGTATTACTTTAATTGCAACGAATGGCGTTTGTCCTTCTGACACCACATCGAAAACGATGTATTCTATTTTGTTGCCACCATTCGTTAATCCGCCGAATGTATTTTCACCAAATAATGACGGCGTCAATGATAATTGGGTCTTTGAAGGAACTATAAAAAGTGTCATCATCCTGAACCGTTGGGGAAATGTCGTCTTTTCCGCAGACAAAGATTTTAACGGCTGGAATGGCAAAGATAAAATGGGAAATGCTTGTTCGGATGGTGTCTATTTTTATCAGATTGTAGACGATAAAGGAATGGTACATACGAGTTTTATAACGCTTTTGAGATGAGAAACATGTTTAGTATTGAGTTTTAAAATACGAAAATTCCAAACTCAACGATTAGTTTGGCTTACTAACTTATACTTTCTCGAAATTCCAAAAGCGAAGACAGAATCGGTCGCATTGATTTTTTTGCCAGGACACAAACGACGAAATTGCCGTTACAAAAATAACTGTCTGAGCGATAGCGAGTTTTATTTTTGTAGGCAATGAGGAAGATTTGGGTGGCAAAAAAGATCACGGCGACGAGGTTTTTGTTACTTTTTGACTGACAAAAAGTAAAAGAAAGATAAAGAATTACACTTTCAAATTTTCATGTAAAATATCAATCAGCACTTAAAATGAACAATCCACCTTTATCAATAATCTTTAAATAAAAATCAATTACAAAATAAGTCGTTATTACTAACTAATAACGACTTATTAAAACAAATATGTATTTTTAGCTAGCTATAATTTCTTCGATAACTTCTCGTACCAATTTATTTTCAAACCCTTTAGAAAGTAAAAATTGATATAATTTAATTTTACGATCGTAAGCTGATAAATCATCAGTTATGAGATCATTTTTCTTGTTAGCTAAATGCTGTAAACTTTTGAAATAATCTTCCTGATCAATTTTATCTAATGCGGCATCAATATAATTACTACTTACTTTCTTTTGTTGTAAGCTAAGTCTGATTTTTATCTTTCCCCAATTTTTAATTCGGAATTTTCCTCTTGCGTAATCTTCTGCAAAGCGTTCATCATTGAGGAAATTTTCTTCTCTTAACTCATTGATTATCTGTGGAATCACTTTTTTATCAATGTTCCATAAGATTAATTTTTGAGTTACTTCATAACTACTTCTTTCTTGAAGTGCACACCATTTCTGAATACTTTGCTTTATATCTGCCATTTTACTATTTATAATAAAATATATCTAATTTATCTTCACCACTATAAGTAGTGAGATTTGGTTTTAGGTTAATTTGAGGCGCATTAATGCCTTTGTAAAATCTTTTTTCGCTTCTAAATCTTCTTATCTCATCCCATTTATTATTCGTTATAAATTGAGTGAGTGTAAATTGTCCACCTTCTACTAAAACAGATATTATTCCTTGTTTATAGAGAGCTTCTAATATATCTACAAAAGTACTGCTTTTAAGTTGGGTAAATTGTAAGTTTTTTCCTAATTCATCTTTAATTTTGTTGTAAATAATGGTGGGTTGAGACGAATCGTATATAAAAGAGTCTTTTGGTGCTTGTAATTGAGGATCTAAAACGATACGAATAGGGTTTTTACCCTCAACAAGTCGAACGTTTAGTTTTGGATTGTCATTTAAGACGGTTTTCCACCCTACTAAAATCCCTTGCTCTTCACTGCGCCATTGATGGACTAACTTTTGACTCTCAGCACCTGTTATCCAATGTACTTGACGTTCATCTTCGTCTGTTCTATCATAATCAATAAAACCATCTGCGGTTTCTGCCCATTTCAAAATGATATAGGGTCTTTTCTGTTGATGAAACGTTAAAAATCGTCGATTCATAAAATCACATTCCGCTTCTAAAACGCCACTTAAAACATCAATTCCTGCTACTCTTAATCGTTCAATCCCTTTTCCATTCACTAACGGAAATGGATCTTTTGAACCAATCACAACACGTTTCAATTGATGTTCTATAATTAAATCGGCGCAAGGTGGTGTTTTTCCGTGATGACTGCAAGGTTCTAAAGTTACATAAATGGTCGACTCCTTTAAGAGATTTTTATTAGCTACGCTATTGATTGCCACCACTTCTGCATGTGGACCGCCATAATAAGCATGATATCCTTTACCAATAATTTGGCTATCGTGAACAATGACTGCTCCAACTCTAGGATTTGGCGCAACATTTGATTTACCGAACTCGGCAAGGCGAATAGCTTCAGACATAAAATGCTCTTCTGAATTTTTTGAGAATATTTTCTTATTCATGTAACAAATTTAGCTTTTTGTCGATATATATTGTTTATATTTATTGGACTTTGATCAATTTCAAACTATGAAAGTAAAATTATACGTTTTTGTTACTTTTTTATTCGTTATTTCTGTTCATGCACAAGTCGAGAGTGAGTTATGTGGAGAGCCGTCTAAAAAGGTGATGAAATACATCGATGCTGCAAAACAAGCGCAGAGTGTTAAAGATGTTCAGACTAATTTTTCGGAAGCAATTAAGCTCGATGGCGAGAATGCAACAGCGTATTATGAATTTGGCATGTTTTATTATAAATATGCGATGGTTCAATACCGTGATAATCCAAATCCAGATTTTGGAGATAAAGCATTAGTAAACAGTCAAAAAATGTTTGAGAAAACGGTTGAATTGTGCCCCGAATTTCATGCGAACTGCTATTATTACTTAGGTGCAATCGCCTACAATTTTAAAGATAATGAATTGGCCAATGAGTACTTTCAAAAGTTTGCCGATTTTAAATCCGATGATAATTCGCGTTATCCAGACGACTATACCAAGAAGTTAGACGATATTCAAAAGGTATTGACTAAAGTTTCAAAGGAAGTTGATTTGAAAAAGAATCCTGTTCCTTACAATCCTGTTATTGTCAAAAATGTCAGTTCCAAGGCGGACGAATATTTTCCGATGTTATCACCTGATAATGAATTACTTTTTTATACACGTAAAGTAGATATAACTAGAAAAGGAGACATGATACGGAATATTGTAGAAGAATTTACGTATTCGCAACGCACGAATTATCTAGGTAATTTTGATAATGGTACTCCTTTCACTTATCCATTTAATGACGGCACTTTCCAAAGTTATGGTGCAGCAACTATGTCGGTGGATAATAAAGAAATGGTTTTGTGTGCCTGTAAAGACGAACAAGTAGATGGTCAAACCTATCGAAATTGTGATTTGTATAGTACCCGTTTTGAAAGATCAGGAGAAGGCGGTAATGATTTTAAATGGACACCATTAGAAAATATGGGAGCACATATCAATTCTCAACGAGGTTGGGATGCACAACCTTCTTTATCCGCTGACGGCAATACCTTGTTTTACACCACGTTGAGGGGCGGAAGAGACGCAACAAAAGACAACGATATTTGGATGGCAGAACGAATGACTGATGGAACATGGGGTCCAGGAAAACCTTTTGTTGAGTTAAATACCGCAGGAAAAGATAAAAGTCCTTTTTTACATCAAGATAGTGAAACACTTTATTTTGTTTCGGACAGTCGAAAAGGCGTTGGAGGTTTGGACATTTATTATACCCGTAGAGAAAATGGCAAATGGTCTGAACCTAAGAATTTAGGTTATCCTATTAATTCTGAAGCAGATGAAATTGGTATTTTTGTTTCCTTAGATGGAAAACAAGCATATTTTAGTTCCCGCGTGAATGGTAATTGGGATATTTTCTCATTTGAACTATACGAGGAGGCAAGACCAAAAGCAGTAAAAATTATTAAAGGCGATTTAATAGATGAAGAAGGAAATCCGATTGAAGATGCCGAAATTGAAGTCGCTTATTCGGATTCAAAAGAAACAAAGACTTTCAAAGTCAATGGTAACGATGGAAAATATGCGGCTGTTGTTCGTGCAGACCAAAAAGACGATGTGATTGTCACCGTGAAAAAAGAAGGTTCGGCATTTAGTTCCAAACTCATCACCAATGAGGAGCTAAAAAAAGACGACCCAGTTATTCGCGATGAGAATATGGAAGTCAAAGAATTAAAAGAAGGTGAAGCCTATACGATTAACGATATCCTTTTTGCAACAAACTCTTACGAATTATCCAATAAGTCTAAGTTTATTTTAAAGCGTTTCGCTGATTTTTTAAATCACTATAAAACGATTGAAGTCTTAATTCAAGGACATACCGACGATATTGGAGAAGATGATAAAAACCTTACGCTATCCGAAAATCGTTCGGATGCTGTAAAACGTTATTTGATTAGTTTGGGTATTTCAGACAAACGATTGAGTTCGATTGGTTATGGTGAAACACAACCAAAAGTTCCGAATACGGATGATGTGAATAGAGCAGTGAATCGTCGTACTGAATTCTTTATTAAGAAGTTGTAAAAGAAAGTTTAGATATTTTTTATCATCCACGAATGACGAATTTCGCTAAAAAGTAATTTTCCTTCTTTCGTAATCGTATACCCTAACGCCAAATAGAAAGGAACAGCATTTTCGCGTGCTTCAAGTATCAATGTAGTGATTTGGTTTTGAGAACAATAGTCTTCAATTCCTGTCATGAGTATTTTTCCGTATCCTTTTCCTTGACACTTTTCCTCAACAGCCACAAACCGAACTTGTGCAATTGCGTCTTCTAATTTATCTAAACGAGCAATTGCAACGAGTTGATTGTCATTATACAATGCAAAATGCTTTTCGAAATCATCTTCTGGCATTATAGCACTACTGTACGGTTGACTCCAAGGTTTTCTTAAAATACGATAGCGCAAATCATAATACGCTTCCCATTCATCTTTTCCTTTTGGCTCTCGGAGTTGGCTCATATTTATAGTCAAATGGTATGCGTGTATTGAAGGCAACTGAAGAGACTCTTTTTGTTGGTTTTCCTTCGATGATTTCTTCTCGAATTAATTTCTGCGCCATTGGATCCTCAAAAACTTGATCTACTGTTTTAATTTTTCCACACGGAATAAAATTTTCAATCGACCAGTTCAAAAGTTCTTCACTGGTGAAATTCTGAATAGCACCTTGTAATATTTCGGCTAATGAATCTCTATTGATAACGCGATTTTGGTTGCTGTAATACAAATCGTGTTGCGGTAAATTATACAGTTCCAAATGTTCTACTAATTTTTGAAATTGTCGGTCGCTACCAATCGCAAAAGTAAGTGTAATCTTGTCTTTAGTCGTGAACAATTCGCCATAAGGAGCAATGGTTGGATGTTTACTTCCGATGCGTTGTGGCACTTTTCCTTCCATCAGAAAAACAGATGCTTGATTGACTAAACTGCTCACTGCTGCATCGTAAAGCGAAACTTCGACTACATTTCCTCTTCCTGTTTTCTCTCTTTCATAAAGCGCACAAAGTATTCCTTCTTTGAGTTGATGCGCCGCTAAAACATCGATTAACGCGACTGGCATTTTCAATGGACCACTTGCTTCTGTACCATTCATCGACATGAAACCTGTTTCTGCTTGCATGATTAAATCGTAGGCAACACGGTCCGAATGAGCACCATATCCTGAAATTTTACCATGAATCAATCGGGGATTGAATTTGAGCAGAATGTTATCCGTCAAATGTAATTTCTCGGCATCACCTTTTTTGAAATTAGTCAGAATGATGTCAGCATCAATGAATAGATCGACAAAATCTTGGTATTCATCTTCGACAGTCAAATCAAATTGAAGGTATTCTTTCTTGTAATTAATACTCGAAAAATAAGAAGAGACATTACTTTCTTTGTCTTCTGAAGAGATTTTCCAGGATCGCGTCACATCCGCATGTTCAGGATGTTCAATTTTGATCACTCTTGCGCCTAATTCCGCAAAGAACATTCCTACTGATGGACCAGCCAAAACAGTAGATAATTCAATGACTTTTAAATCTTTAAAGACCATATTTATAGGTTTTTCATTAAATATTGGTACAATTCTACCATACAGGTAATATCGTGTTTGTAAACTGTTTCTTTGGGTGAATGAACGTTGTCTTCTGGCGCGCCAATAAAGCACCAATCGATGAGTAATTCTGATTTCTGAAGCATACTTCCATCACTTCCGCCTGAACCCTCCACTTCCAACTGAAAAGGAACACCCGATGCTTTTGCTAATTCGATGATGCGATTGAGGTATTTTCGTCTTGGTAACATACTGTCCCGCATAGAAATCACCACACCTTTGCCATGTTCAACAGCTTCAGTTACCCACGTAATGTCACAAATCAATCCTTGACGCACTTGATAATGATCGAATAAATAACGGGCACAATAACTCACTGAATTTCCACTGTGTTCTTCGTATGTGGAAAAGACAATAGCCCCATTATCTAATGTTTCAGCTACTTTCAGAGCACACCAAACACCTAAACGGTTATCCAAATAAGGGGACTGAACAAACGTGTCATTTTCAACAAAATTAGGTTTGAAGGTAAGAATAGTACCACGATCGATTTCTCTGTCTAACACATATTCTAAACTTTGTCCTTTATGTTCGTGATCTACCACGAAGAGTTCAGTTTCAATTTCGCCCTTACTATCTTCTCCGACTAATTCATATCCTTCTTCACAATGTGACCCGCCAATTTTAAAAAGTTCGCGATTAGGTGCTACTGAGAATCCTATGGTATCTATATGTGCATAAATAGCGTTCGTTGGTTTTCCAAAAACAAGAATGAAAGTCTCTTGAAAATTCTCATTATCAATAATTTGAGGCTGCACTTTCCAGTTTTTACTGTTTTCGGTGATATAGTCTAAAAGGAATTGTTTGATTCTTCCTTCATCGCTTGAAGCACCTTTGATTGCAGTTAATTTTTTAAGTAGTTCCATTCAGAAAATTCCTAAATCTTTGATTTCTATTTGCATCAGTTTTATTTTTTCTTTCAATTCCACTATTTTGTTTAAAGGAACAGCAACATCCAATTCGCTTTTTGAATCAATATATTGTTGATTGGAAGGAATACTATCCGTGTGTTTGCAAATCGCCATTATTTCGGATAGATTTTCGTATTGAAATTTCAAGCGATAATTTTGATAGACTTGTACTTCGATTATATTCCCACTAAGAATAGCTTCTTTTGCAGCAGTTTTATAAGCTGTTATCAATCCACCAACCCCTAATTTTTTACCACCGTAATAACGGACTACTCCAATTAAAACATTTGTCAAATCAAAGGATTGAATTTGACCCAAAATAGGTTGTCCAGCACTATTGGAAGGTTCGTCATCATCGTTTGCACGGTAGACAGTTTTATCTAAATCAAGGCGATAGGCATAACAAAGATGACGTGCTTGATGATGTTCTTTTCGCCATTCTTGAAGCATTAATTTTGCTTCTTCCTCAGAAGAACAGGGAGCTGCGTAAGCGATAAATTTAGACCCTTTTTCCTTGTAAACTCCTTCACATTGTTCTTTTAAAGTCAAATATGTGTCAACAATTGCCAATCTGGATATCTTTTTTACAAAATTAGCAGGAAATAGGGTAGATGTACTTTATCTTAAAAATGACAGAATGGTGTTGACACTATCTTTTGCGTCACCGTATAACATATCTGTATTATTTTTGTAGAATAAAGGATTCTCAACTCCTGCATAACCTACTGACATCGAACGTTTCATAACGATTACTCTTTCTGCTTCCCAAGCTTTTATAACTGGCATTCCATAAATTGGACTAGATGGATCATCTATTGCACCTGGATTTACCACGTCATTAGCACCAATGATCATCACCACATTTGTACTTGGTAAATCATCATTGATTTCATCCATTTCTAAAACGATGTCATACGGCACATTCGCCTCTGCTAACAATACATTCATATGTCCTGGTAAACGACCAGCAACTGGGTGAATCGCAAAACGTACTTCTTTTCCTTGCTTTCTTAAAATTTCTACCATTTCATAAATGGGATATTGTGCTTTGGCAACCGCCATTCCATATCCAGGAACAATCACGATAGAATTGGCATCTTTTAGCAATTCAGCTACTTCCTCATGATTAATCGCCGTTACTTCTCCTTCAATTTCGTGATTGGAACTTGCTACTGGAGCACTTCCAAAACCACCAAATATAACAGATAAGAAAGAACGATTCATCGCTTCACACATGATGATAGAAAGGATAGCTCCAGAACTACCGACCAAAGCACCCGTAATTATTAGTAAGTCGTTTCCAAGCATAAAACCAGCTGCAGCAGCTGCCCATCCAGAATAAGAGTTTAACATCGAAACAACGACTGGCATATCTGCACCGCCAATTGCCATAACTAACATCACACCGATGAAACAAGCAATCGCGGTCATGCCATATAGGTATAGCATTCCGTCCATATCCGGCGCTTTAACGAATAAAATACCTAATATTATCGTTACTATCAATAAGATGATATTGACAAGATGTCTTCCTGTATACACCAATGGTTTACTTCTGATTTTGCCATCTAATTTACCCCAAGCAACAATCGATCCTGTGAAGGTGATGGCTCCGATGAAAATACCGATAAAAACTTCGACTAAGTGAATTGTTTGTTCTGTGGATGCCAGTTGATGTGTTCTTGGATCTAAATATGACCCAAATCCAACAAGTACTGCTGCTAAACCTACAAAACTGTGAAGAATTGCTACTAATTGCGGCATGGATGTCATTTCCACTTTTCGTGCAACCATAATTCCAATTACGGAAGCGATGGCAATAGCCACGATAATATATACATGTCCTTCGACACCGTTTCCAAAAACTGTCGCTAAAATAGCGATAGCCATACCAATGATACCGAAGAGTACGCCTCTTTTTGCAGATTCTTGAGATGATAATCCACCTAAACTAAGTATAAACAAGATACTTGCAAATAAATAAGCTGCTGATTGTATTCCTATTTCCATATTTCTATTCTAACTTATTTTTTAAACATTTTCAACATACGGTGCGTCACGAAGAAACCACCGACGATATTAATACTGGCCACTAAAATGGCACAAAAAGCAACAATTGTAATTGGATTCGAAAAATCATTTGTTGTTTGTAATAAACCACCGACGATGATAATTCCACTGATAGCATTTGTTACTGCCATTAAAGGAGTATGAAGTGAATGTGAAACATTCCAAATGACTTGCCAGCCAATAAAAACGGCTAGAACGAAAATAGAGAAATGTTGCATGAAATCAGCAGGTGCATACTGTCCTAAGAACAATAAGAACAAACCAATCACACCTAATTGTATAAATAATGTTGTTGTTTTTTTCTTTACATTCTTTGCATCTATTGCTCTTTGCTCTTCTTCAGTAACCACCTCTACAACAGGTTTTGGTTTCTGAGGACTAACAGGAAGTGGTTCTGGCGGCCAGTTAATAGCGCCATCATGCGTTACCATTGCTCTTGAAACAACCGCATCTTCCATATTTATTTTAAAGTTTTCTGCTTTCCCCATGTCATCCAATAGGTGACATAAGTTATTTCCATATAGTTGAGAAGCTTGCGTTGGTAATTGATCTAATTTTCCAAGAATAGTTACACCGTTATCAGTCGTGTAGACTTCTCCGTCTTTTGTTGCAACGCAATTTCCACCCGTTGAAGCTGCTAAGTCAACAATGACAGAACCAGGCTGCATAGCAGCCACGTGATAATCAAGTATTAATTTTGGTGCCTCTCTTCCAGGGATTTGTGCAGTTGTGATGATAATATTTACTTCAGCAGCTTGTTCTAAGAACAATTTCATTTCTGCTTCGATAAATTCTTTACTCATCACTTTTGAATACCCAGATGATGTAGCACCATCTTCTTCAATTTCTACGGTTAAAAATTCAGCGCCCATCGATTCGATTTGCTCCGCTACTTCTTTACGCGTATCAAATGCTCTTACAATGGCACCTAACGATTTCGCTGTTCCAATAGCCGCAAGTCCAGCAACACCAGCACCAATAACCAATACTTTCGCAGGATTTACTTTTCCTGCCGCTGTAATTTGACCGTTTAAGAAACGTCCAAAATGGTAAGATGCTTCTACTACCGATCTATATCCAGCGATATTTGCCATAGAAGAAAGAACATCCATCTTCTGCGCTCTAGAAATACGAGGAATGGAATCCATTGCAACGGCATTTACTTTTTGAGCAGCTAATTTTTCTAGTAAATCTTGATTTTGTGCTGGCCACAAGTAACTTAATAAAACCAATCCTTCTTTCATCATACTGATTTCCTCCACAACTGGCGGAAGTACTTTTAGTACAATATCAGAATCACCATAAATTTCTTTCGCTGAAGGAACAATCGTTGCACCCGCTGCTTTGAATTCATCGTTTGAATAATTGGCTTTTATTCCAGCTCCATCTTGGATGAAGACTTCAAAACCTTGTTTTAATAATCTTTTTACCGTAGTAGGGGTTGCAGCAACCCGAAGTTCATTTTTTGATATTTCAATCGGAATTCCAACTCTCATAGAATCTATATTATTATTACTTGTCAAAGTATTATTTACTCGAACTAATTAATATAAGTATATCGATAATAAACACCGATAAATAACCACTTTTTTCTATTTATCATAGAATGGTCACAAATATAGCGTTTATCTAGTAAACTCATTCGATGATTGAGTCAAAATTTTAGATGTAAAATTTAAAAATATGTTAAATTAAAACATAAAATGAATGCTTTATTCAAAAATTTTATGGGGATACAACAAAGTATAAAGCAAAAAAGAGGTTACCAATTGGTAACCTCTTTTCAATAGATAAACTTTTATTTAGTTTACTGTTCCAGATCATTCTGAACCTGCTTTAAACTTAACAACTTTTTTTGCAGGAATTTGGATTGTTTCTTTAGTTCTTGGGTTTTTACCAGTTCTTGCAGCTCTTTTAGAAACTGAGAAAGAACCAAAACCAACTAGAGATATTTTATCTCCTGATTTTAAAGCTCCACCAATAGCTGAGATGAAACCATCTAAAGCTTTTTTAGAATCTGTTTTTGTTAAACCAGACTCTTGTGCAATTGCATCTACTAATTCAGATTTGTTCATAGTTTATTATAATTTTCAATTGTTTACTATGAGCAAATATAGCTGATTATCTGAACTTTCAAAACTTTTTGTAAAAAAAAATGAGAGATTATTTAGCTTTATGCGTACTTGTATTCTAGTGATAAATCACCTCCTAAATATAACTAATTGATTAACAGTTGTTTACACAACATTTTATTATATGTTAATTTTTAAAAAAATAATGAAAAAATTGTCAAAAAATTGTAATTTTTTCATTCTGATAGCCTAAAATGAACTCTTTTGAAGACATTTTTTTCTTTCCTTCCACTTGTAGTTCTAGGACTTCTAGGTAGAAATCATCACATGGAATTAGAATTTTCAGTTTAGTTAATTGAATTTCTTTTATAGTTGAAGAAACGGTGATGTTTGTCTTTTTCGTTCGGAATATTTTAACGGTTTTCTGATGTTTCTTACTTTCAAAATGAAAGGTTGTCCAAGCTGTTGGGTAGGGTGAGAATCCCCTGATAAAGTTATGAACGGATGAAGCCGGTTGTTCCCAATTAATTCTGCAGTCACTTTTAAATATTTTTGGAGCAGATTTAAGGCCCTCGGATTGTATTTCGTGTTGTGGAATTTTCGTAAATGTTCCCTCCTCAATCAACTTGACACTTTTAACAATCAACTTTTTACCAATCTCTAGTAGGATATCGTGTAACTCTCCAGCAGTCATATCTTCAGAAATTGACGTTTCTTGTTTTGCTAGTACCATTCCTGTGTCGATTTCCTTTTCAATGAAGAATGTTGTTACGCCCGTTTTTGTTTCGCCATTAACAATTGCCCAATTGATAGGTGCTGCTCCTCGATACTGCGGTAAAAGAGAGGCGTGAAGATTTATTGTTCCTTTTGGAGACATTGACCAAACAACTTCTGGTAACATTCTAAAAGCTACGACAATAAATAGATCTGCATTCAATTGCTGTAATTGTGCTATAAAAGCGTCGTCTTTTAGTTTTGTAGGTTGTAAAATTGGGATTTCTGTTTCCACAGCATACTGTTTGACAGCACTCATCGAAATCTGCTGACCTCTTCCAGCTGGCTTATCTGGTGCGGTCACTATTCCAACTATCGTATGATTAGTGTCTATTAATTCTTTTAACACACCCGTTGCGAAATCAGGCGTTCCCATGAAAACAATGCGTAAATTTTTTGTCATATCGTTTTATTTCTCCAATTAAAAAATTTGATATAAATAACGGCCATTATTAGATTCAAGCCATAATAAACATACTCAATCGACCAAACCCAGTAGATGTCAAAATTAAGTAATTTGATAGTAACGTAGCCATATAAAGCATAGAGTATGCATCCTAAAACTTCTATGACAAATGAGACCTTCGTATTACCAGAACCGTTGATGGTTTGTACCAAAACGCTTGAAACGCTATATAATAAGAGAGAGGCAAAAATAAAACGCAGTATTTCAGCACTTGCTTGAACGTACTCTTCATTTGGATTGATTAATCGAATTAACACCTCGGGATAGAGCATAGCTCCATGGAAGAATGTCAATAAAAATAGAAGTGATAGTAAAATGATGCGAAATTGAATTTTTTTTAGGCTTTCAAATTGTTTATTGCCTATATATTGTGAAATATACGATTTAGTGGTGTAGGCAAATCCATAAACTGGGATGAAGGCGATAAAGTATAAGCTGCGAATATTCTGTGAAATCGTTAATTCATACGTTCCCATATTTTCAATCCATGTAAAGAAGACTAACCATGTTCCTAATGCGATAAAGGATTGGAAAAATAAGGGAGTGCCGACTCTTAAAGCACTTCTCACATTTTTAAATATATTGATTTCTTTTAAAAGGGCGTACGAAATATACTTTTTATGAATAGCTAAGGCAATAATAAGATAGATCATTCCTATCCCTTCTGCTAACGTTGATGCAATTGCTGCACCTTCAAGACCTTTGGGAGCTATCCATCTATTACCGAAGATTAAGAACCAATCTAAGAAGATATTGGTAATGGCGATAATTCCAGAGCCGAGTAATACAATCGATGTTTTACCAATTGCAAAAAAATAGGATTGTATACTTAATGTAATGATAGCGAAGAATAAGGCATAGGAACGAATGCTTAAAAAGTCAATTTGTGCTTGTGCTAATTCCTGATTATTATTGACCAACGGCAAAAATATTGGACCGAAAAATTGAATCACACCAAAGAAAAAGATGGAGAGGCAAAATAAAATAAAGATGTTGGATTGAAAAATACTTCCTATTTCTGAAAATCGCTGTTCTCCGACACGTCGAGCAATAAGAATTTGAGAACCATCGCTCATGCCAAACATGGCCATAAAAAAAGTAATGTACACCAATCCTGCATTTCCGTTAGCATCAAACGCTAAAGTAGAGTAGCGGCTTAAAAAAGCAGTGTCCGTTAATAAAACGATGGACTGAACAAAGCTTGAAAACATCAGAGGAACAGCTACACGTAAGATGGTCGAATATTTTAAATCAAGCATTTAAAGGGAAATAAAAGCGCAAAGTTACTTGATTTTTAAAGATAGAATTTAATTAATTCCCAAATTGGGTTAAATTTATTTTGATGTACTGACTTATAGAAAAAGTAATCATTCCCAAAAAAATGAGAGTTCTAAATACAATGGTGGATTAGTATGTCATAACTATTTTATCTTCTAGAAATAGAAAATGAGCATTAAGTATGATTTTTAAGCGAAGAAAAATCCAACGACGAGTTTTATCCTTAAAAACTTCTGCACTAACCGATTACTTTCGGTGCTGTCTACGATGGTCTCATTTTTACGTTTTCAAAAGCAACGCTTTCTCTCTTTTTGACGGACAAAAAGAAAAAATTGAAATTTAAAGCATAATTACAAATTGTAACTGAACACATCAAAATAAAATAATTCCCCCAAATTTCAAAGCATAAAAAAATGGAAAGCTATTAACTCCCCATTTTGTTGGTCAATAAGTGTATTTATATTACATCTGAAAGAGAGGAAAGCTATTCATCATTTCATTTACTTCTTTTTTTACTTTCCGAATTGTTTCTTCGTTGTGAATGTCATTTAAAACTAAGTCAATCCATTTTACAATCTGAACGACATGTGTTTCCTTTAAACCACGAGTCGTTATCGCTGGAGTCCCAACTCTAATTCCTGAAGTAACAAAAGGAGATTCAGTATCGAAAGGAACCATGTTTTTATTTATAGTAATGTCCGCCTTCACTAAAGTGTTTTCAGCATCTTTTCCATTGACTCCTTTGCCTCTTAAATCGATAAGCATACAATGATTCTCGGTACCACCAGAAACAATTTTATAGCCTAATTTTACAAACTCATCTGCCATTACTGCGGCATTTCTTTGAACTTGTTTCATGTAAACTTTATATTCGTCTGATAAGGCCTCACCAAAAGCAACTGCTTTTGCTGCAATAACGTGCTCCAAAGGTCCACCTTGAATTCCAGGGAAAACAGCGGCATCTAAAAGCGCTGCCATTGATTTTGGATTTCCGTTGTTCCATTTTAAACCAAATGGATTGTCAAAATTATGACGCATCATGATGACACCACCTCTTGGACCTCTTAATGTTTTATGAGTGGTACTTGTAACAATGTGGCAATAATCAAAAGGGTCATTTAATAATCCTGCAGCAATAAGTCCAGCAGGGTGAGAAATATCGGCTAATACTAAAGCGCCTACTTCATCTGCTACTTTACGAATACGCTTATAATCCCAATCTCTAGAATAAGCAGAAGCACCACATATAATTAACTTAGGCTTTTCTTTTTTCGCAATCTCTTCTAATGCTTCATAATCTACTAAACCAGTATCTTCTTTAACACCGTAAAAAAAATTTTCATATAATTTTCCAGAGAAATTTACAGGAGAACCATGTGTTAGATGTCCTCCATGAGAAAGGTTAAGACCTAGTATTGCATCTCCAGGTTGAAGACATGCTATGAAAATAGCCATATTTGCTTGTGCTCCAGAGTGAGGCTGAACATTCGCCCAAGTAGCACCAAATAGTTTGCATAAACGATCAATAGCTAGCTGTTCTGTTTGATCTACAATTTCACATCCTCCGTAATATCTTTTACCCGGGAGCCCTTCTGCATATTTATTGGTTAAAACGGACCCCATAGCGCTCATAACATTATCGCTTACAAAATTCTCTGAGGCTATTAACTCAACCCCATGTTGTTGTCTTTGTTTTTCTTTTTCTATTAAATCGAATACTTCCTTATCTTTTTTCATTGCTATATATTAAAGTGTTTCTATCATATTATGTCTATTATTGATAAATGTAAACTTAGTCTTTATTAATGAATTTCAAAGCTAAAAAAAGGTAATTTATAAAAAAAAAGCATAGTGGGAATCAAAAAAGACACCCATTTCTGAGTGTCTCTTTCTTGAACCTGTAGATGTTAATAATTTATCTGTCTATATATACTCTCTTAATCAACAAAAGTTACATATAGTTACATTTTATTTGATTTTAGTATCCTTTTGTTGATTTCAAACGTATTAGTTATAGAAGAAAAATTAAATTTGGCTTTAAATTTGATTTGAATAAACATAACTTACAAAAACGAAGGTCATGAATACTACAATTAAAATAAAGAGTTTAAATACTAATAAGGTCGCTAAGAAGAAAAATAAGTTCGATGATGCTCTTTTGAAATTAGGATTGAGTGAAAAAGAAAATTCAACGAAAGAAAAGAACTCAAAAAAGAAAGAGGTAAAATCAGTTTAAACGTGATTTTTTAACTCCGCATTTTGTCTAATAATGCATTTAATTCTTTTGCTTCTTGATTACTTAGGTTGCATACTTGGAAAAAGTCATTAAACGTTAAATCAATTTTAGCTAATAATTCTAATCCTTCTTTTGATATTTTAGCAAAGACGACACGTTTGTCATTTTTGCATTTCTCACGATGAATTAATTCTTTCTCCATTAATTTATCCATCAGTCGTGTGGTATTGGGCGACTTTTCAATCATTCTCTCTTTGATAGTGGTGACACTAATAAAATCTTTTGCACCTCTTAAAATTCGTAGAATATTAAATTGAGCCATCGATAAATTATATTGTATCATATAGTTATGATGTATATTTGAAAGCCAATTACTTGTGTGTTTAAGATTTATAATTGCTTTTTGCTGCTCTGATTTGAATGTATAATCAAACTCTTCCTCAATTGATTTTATCATATACCATGGTAATAATTGTAAAAATAGCTGTTTTATCAAGACATTACAATAACTTCTTGCTAAAATACTTGTTAAATTCGTTAAAAATGCTAAATTTGTGAAATTGACAAATAATATAATTTAATGTAACATGGGAAAAGGAGATAAAAAAACTAAAATAGGTAAGCGTATATTAGGTTCATATGGTAAAAGTAGACTTAGTAAATCTAATCTTAAGGATATAGAAAAAACTTTATCTGCTGTTAAAGCAAAGCCAGCGAAGGAAGTTAAAGTAAAAGCAGATACCAAAAAAGAAACTTCTCCAAAACCAACTGTTGCTAAGAAAACGGAAGCTGTTGTAAAACCAAAAGTAGTAAAAGCTCCAGCTGCAAAGGCACCTGCTACAAAGAAATCGGAAGCTGCACCGAAGGTAACTGCTGTAAAGAAAACGGCAACTGTGGCAAAAGCAAAATCACCAGCAAAAGCAAAGGAAACAAAAACAGCCACTAAAAAAGTAGCACCAAAGAAAGACGCTGAATAGTAGTGTGATGTTATAATTTATTGTAGAGCGAATTGATTTTATTTTCGCTCTTAGATATTCTTTTGTTTTGATTAGTCAATTTGACTCATGATATTTATTAATGTCATGGATTTGTTTTCTGTTTCTTCCCATTCGTTTTCAACTTCTGAATCTTTTGTAAATCCACCACCTAGATAGAGATAAGAAGCTTGTTTTTGTATTTGGGCACACCTTAGATTAACATACAAACTGCTGTTTTGCTCCGTATAAAAGCCAATTAGTCCGGCATATAAACTTCTTTCATGTTCTTCATGTTCGGCAATAAGTTCGATACTTTCCATCTTTGGTAGACCACTTACTGCAGGTGTAGGATGTAGAAAAAGTGCTAGTTCTAAAGAACCCAAGTCCGTTTCAGCATAAATATCCGTTTTAAGATGAATAACTGAACCAGCCACATAGTCGTATGGTCCAACAGATTTTAGATTGTCTACCTTTATGTTTTTAAGTGAGTTTTCGATGAATTTGGTCACGTATTCTTGCTCTAATACCTCTTTTTGGGACCATGGAATAGAAGCATCTTTTTTAGTACCTGCTAATGACATAGTGTATAATTCTCTTCCCATTTTTTCTACGACAAATTCAGGAGAAGCACCAATCCAAGTACCAAGCTTTTCACAACTCAGTAAATAAACAAACGTGTCAGGATAGTGTTCACATAAGGCATCAAACAATTGATATACTTTTGTACTGTCAAAATTTACTTTTTTTACTCTTGAGAAAATAGCTTTCAGAAAATTCTTTTGTTGTAGTTCATGTAAAAAATCAGAAGCTCTATAAATATACTCTTCTTTAGAATACACAACAGGTTCGTTATCGGAGAAATGGAGTGCGTAGTCTTTCGTTTCATCATAATTTTCTGTTGCAGCAAAACGGTACAGCTTATCAGTAGAAAAGTCGGTGATTAAGAAACCAGAATGCGATGGTTTGTCGCTAAAGTTGATCAATTTGCCAGCATAAGAAACTACGGCACTCTGAGGGTAGCGTACTTTTAGAATGTCAATCATTTTTGAATAATCATTACAGTTAGACGACCAGTACAAATTAATTTTTTAGTAGCAGCATCAAAAATGTCTACTTTCCAAACGTGTGTTTTTTTACCACAATGAATAATTTCTGCAATAGCTCGTACCATTCCAGTCTTTATTGAACTGATATGGTTAGCATTCACTTCCAAGCCAACACATGCTTCTTTTTGTAAGTCGATTAATAAGGCAGAACCAAGTGAGCCAACACTTTCAATTAATGCAACGCTCGCTCCTCCGTGTAATAATCCCATTGGTTGGTGATTTTTAGGGCCTACAGGCATGGTCATCTCTACTTTGTTATCGTAGATAGCGACGCATTGTATGTCTAACGTTTCCATTAACGTATTGCTGCTCAGTTGATTTACTTTTTCTAAATCTGTTGTAATCCAATTCATGTTTTAAAAATACATCTTTTTTAGGAATCAACGTGTTTCGGTTCGTTTCTTAAGTGTTTTTTAGCTGTTCTTTCATGTATTTCTATATTAAAACATCTATCGAGGCATTTTTAATAGGTAAATAAAACTATCTTCGATTGTTTCCATTATTTTTGCTTACTAAACTAATATGTTGTGAATAAAAAAACAATCATTGCACTAATTGGTGCTCGCCCTCAGATTATTAAACATTCCGCAATTGAACGAGCGGTAAGGAATTATTTTACAGACAAAGTTAATTTAGTGACCATTCATTCAGGACAGCACTATTCACCAGAAATGTCGGATGTCTTTTTTGAAGAAATGAGAATTGCCAAACCAGATTTGAATTTGAATGTCGGAAGTCTTTCACATGCTAAACAAACTGGGGCAATGATGGAGAAGCTAGATGATTATTTAGATCAACATCCATGTGATGCCTTTTTAGTTTATGGAGATACAAATTCTACATTAGCAGGAGCTTTGGTTGCTTCTAAAAGACATATACCATTGATACATATCGAAGCAGGATTGAGAAGTTTTGATAAATCAATGCCAGAGGAAATAAATCGTATTATGACCGACCATGTTAGTTCTTTATTGTTTTGTCCTACGAAAACAGCAATAACCAACTTGTCTAGTGAGAATATTATTCATCATAACGATGCAACGATGAATAATCCCGCAGTTTTTGAGTGTGGAGATATAATGTATGACAATTCACTTCATTTTGCTAATGTAGCAGGTCAACAATCTACCATATTACAGGAGAATTCATTGCAACCTAATGCTTATATTCTTTCGACTATTCATCGGGATAGTAACACTGATAATGAGCAACATCTCACCGCTATTTTTAATGCCTTACTTGAAATAATTCAAACGCATAATACGATGGTTGTGCTGCCTTTACATCCACGGACTAAAAAGATGATGGGGCAGTTATTAGAATCCACATTGTTGGATAAAATTCAGCAAGAAAAACGATTACATATCATAGAACCAGTTGGATTTATCGAAATGATCGCCTTAGAAAAAAATGCACAATTAATAATTACAGATAGTGGTGGAGTTCAGAAAGAAGCATATTTCTTTCAAAAACCTGCTGTTATTCTTCGACCTCATACAGAATGGGTAGAAATTGTGGAGAACGGTTGTGCTGTTCTCGCTAGTGCAGAATATTCCAGAATTGTTGCAGGTGTAAATCATTTTTTAAATAAGACAGATTTAACGTTCCCAACCATTTTCGGAAATGGTAAAGCAGCAGAATTTATACTTTCGAAAATAGTAGAATTATGCTAAAAATAGCGGTAGATGAGTTAACGCCACGTATTCAATATGTGTTTGAACGTATTCGAGACTTTCGTGGTGTTGATTTTAATCTAATTGCTATTGATGATAGTATAGATAAAAAGGATATCTATTTATATTCACAAACAAATAAGGATGAAAGTAAAGGTCTTAAATCATCCGAATTACTTTATGAGCAGTCAATAACAGAGCTTGCTATTTCTAAGACTCTTTTTGGACAGCAAGAATGCCTTGCGTTTGACGGGATTGTCGACCCTTTAGCAAGTATTTTTTATCATTTGACACGGATGGAGGAGTACTGTTATTCTACTCCCGATGTTCACGGTCGCTTTCAAGCGAAGGATAGTTTTTTGGTAAAATATGGATGGGAAAAACAATTAATGGTAGAAAGATGGATAGATGCTTTTTTGGAGGATTACCAGCGGAAAATGAGTCGAACACTCGAAATTAAATATGCTCCATTATCACTGACACTAACATTTGATATCGACAATACTTTTGCTTTCAAATGGAAACCATTTACACGGATTTTAGGTTCCTATTTTAAAGATTTTTTCCGCTTCGACTTTAAAAGAATGGCTACAAAATCGGCTACCTTACTTCGGTTTCGAAAAGATCCATATGATACCTATGACAAAATAATAAGCTATCATAAAAAAGGGATAAATGTCCACCTTTTTTGGTTAGTTGGAGATTTCGATAAATACGATAGAAATGTTTCAAATACTTTCGTTAAACACCGTCGTTTTATCAATGAAATAGGAGATGAGCTCGCAATTGGACTACATCCAAGTTACGCTTCCAACGAATCATTTGATAAGTTACAAAAAGAAAAAAATGATCTGGAAGTGATATTAAATCATTCTGTTGAAACATCGAGACAACATTTTTTAAGATTAAGACTACCAGAAACGTATCAACGGAATCAAAAAGTTGGATTGACCGCTGATTTTACCTTAGGCTTAGGTGATATTATTGGATTTAGAGCAGGGACGATACAGAAATTCCCTTTTTTTGATCTGGAAAAAAATCATGAACAAGACTATTGGATTCATCCATTTTCTTACATGGATGGAACACTTAGAGATTATCTGAAACTATCTGCTGAACAAAGTAAAAAAGTAATTGAAGCACTCATTGTTGAAGCCCATAAATATGGTGGGAATTTCATTACAATTTGGCACAATGAAAGCATCAGTGAATGGCATAATTGGAAAGAATGGAGTAAATTAATAGATTATACAATTCAAAAAATAGATGAAGTTAACCATTGACTTTCAGGTACCCGATTCTAAATGGAAAGTGGAACCACAAGATGAGATAATTAGTTTGGGAAGTTGCTTTTCAGAAGAAATTGGACAACGATTGAAGCAAGATGGATTTACGGTAGAAACGAATCCGTTTGGTGTCATTTTTCATCCCATTCCATTAGCTGTACTACTTCACAAAAGTATTCATGTTAAGACCGATACACGAATCATAAGGCGAGAAGACGTCTCTTTTTCGTGGAATGCATCGGGTACTTTTTTCGCCTACGACACCGACACACTTTTAAAACAGTTTAATACCACTATTTTAATGCTTCACGCGAAGCTTAAGTTAGCAAAAGTGCTAATTGTCACATTTGGAACTGCTTTTGGCTATCGCCATAAAGATTTCAATGAAATTGTTGCTAATTGTCACAAGCAATCGGGTGATAATTTTGAGAAAGAGTTGTCAGAAGTAGATGAAATGAAAAGAATATGGAGTGATTTAATTCCTCATCTTAAAAAGTTCAATCCTTCACTAAAGATTATTTTCACGGTAAGTCCAGTAAAACATTTGAAAGACGGAGTAGTGGAGAATTTACGTAGTAAATCGCGCTTAATAGAATTGGTGCATCAATTAGAGGGTGATTATTTTTCGAGTTATGAAATTGTTCAAGAAGAATTGAGAGATTATCGTTTTTATAAAACAGATGGTGCTCATCCGAATGAATTAGCTATTAATGAAGTATATGAACGATTTATTGAAACTTATTTCTCTGATTATTCAAAAACATTTCAGCAAGATGTATCAAAATACAACACAATGAAAAATCACCGATTGATTTATACAAAAAGTGAACAATCCGCAATATTTCAAAAGAAAATAGAAATAGCTTATCAAGAATTGATTACCAAATATTCATTTTTAACCAAGAAAAAGTAATTAACATTATTAATTGGATAAAAACATAAATTGATACTCTTTGTAGTGGATATATATCTGTACTTTTATAAGAAATTAAGTAAACTAAAACACATGAGAAAAATTGGAATGCTACTTGCATTAATGGCTGTCAGCTACGGACTACATGCACAAAATTTATATTTAGACATAAATGCGGGGTACGGCATAGGTTTTCCGGGTGCCGTTCTTGGAAAATCAGATCATATTTCTATGATTCAAGAAACTCCTAAATCAATCGAAACTACTAATATCACAGGTTCTCTAGGGAAAGGTTTTAGTATTCAATTAACGCCTGGTTATACATTGAATAAGCATGTTGCAATTGAATTAGGGTTTAATTATTTTGGCGGTGGAAAAATTATGACAGATGAAGTCATTTGGTCAAATGTAGATACTGTTTTCAATATCGAAGCAGAAAATTTTTCGTCCAAAAAAGCCTATGCTCAAATTAATCAAATTCGTTTAATCCCATCTGTAATATTTTCTACCGATACTGTTAAAGGTCTTGCTGGTTATGCAAAATTAGGATTTGTTATTCCAGTTTATGGAAAAGCTACTTCAACCATTAATACAATAACGTCTCATGTAGACAATGTGTCAGGTGATATTGTAAAAGACAGACTGAATGAGAAATATGTATTAGATGGTAAGATATCACTTGGGTTTAGAGGTGCAGTTGGACTTAAATATAATCTTTCTGAGAAGTTATCTCTTTTTGGAGAAGTTTACGTGACTTCTTTAACAGTTAAGCAAAGTACTCGTACTATGAAATCGTATGAGAAGAATGGTGTAGAGCTATCTGATAATTTTAAAACATCACAAAAAGAGATTGAGTTCGTTGATAAATTAAATGACTCTTCAAATAACCCTAATTATAATACAACATCATTTGATGCAGATCTTCCGAGACAAGAGATGTTCCAAAAGGTTACTTTTAACCAGATGGGAATTCAAATAGGTGTGAAATATACTTTTTAATTTCAATTATTAAATTATTTGAAAGGGAAGTGAAAGCTTCCCTTTTTTTCGTATATAATAATCCCTACTGTACGATATCTTTTTTAATCCAGAATTTCCCACTTTATTGTAATTGATTAATGTGCGCACAGTGAATTCTTTTTCCTTATATTGAACAACTTAGAAAGAAAATATCGAATAAGTTTAACGAAAATGAGGATGTGTTTATAATTGATTCTATGCCTTTAGAAATATAAAAAAAACGCAAGAGCTTCTCGAAGCAAAATATGTAAAGAGAGAAGTTATTCTGCTCCAAATAAAGGATTTTTTACTTCACAGCAAATGTATTACTATGGTTATAAATTACATGGGGTTTGTTCCCTAAATGGTATTTTTCAAAGTATTGATATAACACCTGCTTCTGTACATGATATTCATATGCTGAAAGATATAAGAATGAGTTATTCAAACTGTACAATGCTTGCAGATATGGGCTATCTGTCTGTTGACTATCAACTGAATTTATTTGAATCATCACAGATCAAACTGAAAACATCAATGCGAAAAAATCAAATAAATTAGAGTAAACAACCTTATGTATTTAGGAAAAGTAGAAAACGTATTGACCACGAAGTAGCACCGAAGGTAAACACTTTTTTCTCAACTCTGTGACCAGTTTCGAATAAGGCAGGATTTTGCATAATCATTCAATGGTTTTAAAACAAGAATTTTATCGAAGATAACAGCTTTGACATTGATACAATATTTAAACAAATTCGTTTTTAACTGACCAATCAATAATTTAAAAGTAAATTTGTCCTAAATGCAGAACGGGTTATTCTAATAAAAATTTACCTAGTCGAGTCCATATAAAATACGGGATTGTTGCCCCATCAGCAAGGGTTGTTTCCTTTTGATCAAAAGTTTATGATGCCTCAATATTACTGTTGAAAAATTGATAATCGAAAAAGAAGTTTCAAAGAGAAATGGGAATCAAAGTCTATTTTGGAGTGGAATTTACAGGAATAGTTTGCGTAAAAGAAATTGATTAAATAGAATCGTTGATGATATTGAAATGAAATTATCAGAGCAACAATCAAAATAAATTGTAGGAGAGTTCATTGGATTTTATATATTTATCGATAAAAATCATCAAAAAAAATATATTGCTCGTAGAAATAAAGGTAATATCAATTTATTAGAAAACTAAAGAAAATAAACTATCATGATAATAGAATCGAAAATTAGAGGATTCATTTGCTTGACGTCACATCCAAAGGGGTGTGAAAGAAATGTAATAAATCAAATTGATTTTATTAAATCAAAAGGGAAAATCAATGGACCTAAAAATGTTTTAGTAATTGGTGCATCAACTGGTTTTGGACTTGCTTCAAGAATCACATGTGCTTTTGGTTCAAACGCCTCATCGATAGGTGTTTTCTTTGAAAAACCGCCACAAGAAGGTAGGCCTGCTTCACCAGGTTGGTATAATAGTGCTGCGTTTCAACAAGAAGCCAAAAAAGCGGGACTTTATGCAAAAAGTATCAATGGAGATGCGTTCTCCGACGAAGTGAAGACAAAGACAATAGATCTTATTTTAAAAGACTTGGGTAAAATAGACTTGGTTATTTATAGTTTAGCTTCACCTGTGAGAACTCATCCTAAAACTGGCGTTACTCATCGCTCAAGACTTAAACCAATTGGACAATCTTTCACAAATAAAACAGTTGATTTTCATACTGGTATAGTGACAGATATTACAATTGAACCTTGTACAGAAGCAGATATTGAAAATACTGTTGCAGTGATGGGCGGTGAAGATTGGCAAATGTGGATGGACGCTTTAGTGAAAGCCGATGCATTATCCAACGGTGCTATGACAGTTGCCTATTCTTATATTGGACCTTCAATTACAGAAGCGGTTTATCGAAAAGGAACTATTGGAAAAGCGAAAGATCATTTGGAAGCAACTGCATTTAAAATAACAGACAGTTTAAAGGCGCTAAATGGAAAAGCGTATGTGTCTGTAAATAAGGCGCTAGTAACACAGGCAAGCTCCGCAATTCCCGTTATTCCTTTATACATTTCTCTACTTTATAAAAAGATGAAGGAAGCAGGTACTCATGAAGGGTGTATTGAGCAAATACAACGACTGTTTAGCGAAAGATTGTATAGTGGGCATTCCATTCCAACTGATGAAAAAGGAAGAATTAGAATTGATGATTTGGAAATGAGCGAAGGGATTCAGAGTAAAATTGCTGAATTATGGCTACAAGTGAATACTGAAAATCTTTCAAAAATTGGCGACTTAGAAGGATATAGAGCTGATTTCATGAATCTATTTGGCTTCGATGTCAAAGGCATTAACTATTTGGAAGATGTGAATGAAAATATAGAAATTGAAGGCTTGCAATAATTGGAGAGAAAGTCTATAATATATACTAGTTTTCTGAAAATGAGTAAACCAATTTTAGAAAGATTAGTTGTTTTACCGATGAATATTTTAAAGTCTTACATTATAAACAATTATAAGATGAATCACTTTATCCTTACACTTCTTTTAATCTTGATGAGTCATTTGACTTTTGCAATGGATATTAATCAATTAAAATTAAAAAATAAGCAATCTATTCTTAAAGATAGAGCTTTTTTGAATTTTCCTAATTCGGCTATAAACCAAGCTAAATCTGTAGGTATCATGTCACATGATCCTAACGAAGAAAAAGAAACTAGAATTGTGTTTGATAATAAGGAAGAAAGACTCGTGTTTTTCGCTCAAGAACTCTTTTCATTTTGCTCTACAGATTTGTTGAAAGAACTGGAAGAAACAAAAGAGGAAGGCTATAACTTTAAATATTCAGAAATTTTTAAAGCTGAGAACATAACGGTCATACAAGCACAACCGACTGAGTGGGATGACACGCAAAGTGGAATTTTAATCAACAGCCTAATTGTAATGACAAAAGACAAATCACTCATTCGTATAGATGCTTATATCAACCCAGAGGCTTTTAAAAATCAGAAAGAGAATTACATAGAGTTGACGAACAACGTATTCAAAACAATAAAAGAGGGTAGTCGTCTTAACAATAGAAAAGCACGTATAGAAAAACATCTGATTTATGGAACAAAAATGAAGTTTGAATTCGACTTACCAGAGGATTACATTGTTCAAATTGATCAAAAATATGATTTTCAAGTTTTTAGAATTATAAAATTCACTGAGCTATCGGATACTACTTGGGGAAGTATTTCAATTTACACCGGGAATCATCCTTCTTTTTTCTATCCGGACTATGGTTTTGATAAACAAACAGAAATGCAAAAGACAGACTACTTAAGCAAAGAGATAGAATGGTATTATTATGCAGATGATAAACGTAACCTTTATTTAAAAGAACAAATAATAACATCCAATAATATCGAAAAAGGTCTTTTGACACATATAGCTATTTCATCCAATAATCCTCTAATAATTAAAGAATTGAGTGACTTGGTTAGCGGAATTAAGCTGAAGTAAATGATATTTATAAGATATGAAATTCGCTAGATTAAAATCATAATCTCAGTGCTAGTAAAGATCAATAAAGCTAATATATTAACTTCATGTTCATCTTTTAAAACACTATCTTTGTACTCACTAAGTGGTATACACAAACTGTTTAACTACTTGATTTAAATACAAAACCAAGAAAATGGCAAAAGATACAGGAAAACCAACCCCAGAAGCGAAGGCACTATCGCTTTACTTAATGGCGCTTAAAAAGAAAAACCCAACGTATAAAGAACAATCGAAGCGTATCAATAAACTTTGGGATCGTGTGATATTGGGTGAATTAAGTAAGAGTGATTATCAAAATGAGGTAAATACTATGTTGTCATCATTTGGAGGGTATTCAGAAGTGGTAGAGAAGACGGTTCAGTTTTACATCAATACTACTGGAGAATGGAAATTAACAGGTGATGATAAATATTGTCAAGATGCGAAAGAGATAGCGGATAAAATCATGAAACTAAGAAAGAAGTAAGATGATAAAGCACTCACTTAAAAACGATTTAATTCATGTGTCGATTGATAATATGGATTTTTCGTATAGAATTCCAGTTAAAAAGTTAGGCAATACCATTGATTGGAAAATAGGGGGAAATGGAACAAACGGTATTATACTGAAGAATGTATCCAAATGGACACTTCAATTCTTTACCAAAAAAGCGCTTGAAGAAAAGTATGTGATTGAGTTTAAAAACATTGTTCAAGAATATGCTCCAACAAATACCATTAATTGGGAAGAAACTTTTACAGCAATAAAGATTCAAAATGAATACAACAGTTTAGCTGAAAATAAACTGAGCGAGGCGGAAATTAGCGCTACTTTGAAAACGAAGTATAAGTTGGATTAACGAATTCAAAGAATAAATGGAGCTGAAAATACTTTAAATGTCAAGATTAAAAATACAGAGTGACCGAATTTATGAAAACTGAACGATTTGTTTTCTCATGATAAAGTTCATACATTTGATATATAAAAACAATTTTAAAATTTAAGCATTATGACTAAAAAGAGAATTTTAATAATTATGACTGCCTTAATGCTGACTTTCTCAAGCCAAGTAATGGCACAAGCTTTTGGTGGTAAGGGAAGTAAGGAACTTTTAATAGGTCTTGGATTGAACCAACATAGAGGTTTGTTTGCCCAAAATGGTCAAGGAATAAAAGGAAGCTACAGCCCTTTTGCTGGAGGCTTGAATGTTCAAATGGAATTTGGAATTCATGATTATGTAGGCCTAGGTTTTTTCACAGGCTTTGAATCGTTTTCAAATCTTAGAGGAGGAACTTTTAATCCAGTTTATTATGGATATGGATATTACGGTTCTTCTAGCTACTGGGGAATGGCACTTCCAATTGGATTTCATGCAAACTTCCACTTTTTACAGTTAATCGCTGATAAAACAGGAAAAAACTTTGCGGATAAATTAGATGTTTATGCTGGTTTATCAATTGGATCGGGTGTTATGTTTATTTTTCCAAAACAACACATGAAGGATAATTATCCAGTTGGCACTAAATTGAATGATGTTGGTCCAATGATTTATGGTGGAGGACATGTCGGTATTCGTTACTATCCTTTTGATAAATTAGGTTTCTTTGCAGAGGTAGGATATGGTAAGTCACTTATTCAAGGTGGTATTAGTCTGAAATTATAAAAAATAGTAACTTTAATTCTTAAAAAAGTGTTGTAACAATCAAGTTACAACACTTTTCTTTTGCTGTTATTTTAGAAATGTATTACAAAACGGATTTCACAATCGTTACTTCCGTTTTCATCGAATTCGTTACTAAACAATTCGCTTTTGTCTTATCATAAATGCGTAAAACGCGTTCTTCGTCTTTTTCGAAATTAGATAAAGTTGCCACTGGTGAAATGACCGCTTCTGAGATAATGTATTTTCCTTCCACCAATTCTAACTTAATGACTGTTTTACATTCAAAGGCGGTGAACTCTACTTTTGAATTTTCTGCAATAGCCAAGAAAGTGGTCATAAAACAACTGTTAATTGCTGCCGCATAGAAATGTTCAGGTGACCATATGTTTGGAACACCTTGTGCGAATTCAGGAGGTGTTGCGCATGTAATCGCATCGCTTAATACGGGTGATGTAACTTCGCCGATTCTACCTTCTTTCCACTTCAAGTCTACTTGATAAAAATGTTCTTCTGCCATATCTTTTCTTTTTAAATCCGTGATTAACTCTTACAAAATTGCAACTTCTATTTCCTTTGCACAGCTACTTTGGTTACAGAAAGTAAAATGTATATATTTATACCAAACAAAAAATATGAAGTCTTTTCAATTACATAATACAATTTCAATTCCAGCAATTGGCTTTGGAACGTATAAATTAGCAGATGGTCCAATTTGCGTGGAAGCCGTTAAAAATGCGCTAAAACATAACTATCGTCATATTGATACGGCAGCGATTTATGCCAATGAAAAAAGTGTTGGGATTGCTATTCGTGAGAGCAATATTCCTCGGGAAGAACTCTTTATCACATCGAAAGTGTGGAATACCAAAAGAGGATATAGATCAACCATGAAAGCTTTTGAAGCATCGTTAGAACGTTTGGGATTAGATTATTTAGATTTATACCTCATTCATTGGCCAGCGAATACACTTCAATTTGATAATGCTAAAGAGCTGAATGTCGATACGTGGAAAGCGTTAGAAACATTGTATAACGAAGGAAAAATACGTTCAATTGGCGTGAGTAATTTCTTACCACACCATTTAGAAGAATTGATGTGGAAAGCAACAATTGTTCCCATGGTGAACCAAATTGAATTTCATCCAGGTTATACACAACAAGAAACAGTTGATTTTTGCAACAAACATAAAATTGTAGTCGAAGCATGGAGTCCATTAGCGAGAGGTCGCGTTTTAGAGGAACCTTTACTCATTGAATTAGCAGAGAAATATAACGTTTCTGCAGGTGCCATTTGCTTGCAATTTGCGCTTCAACAAGGAATTGTCGTATTACCTAAGTCAGAAACAGAAGAACGCATAATGGCAAATATTTCCATCGACTTTGAACTTTCTCCAGAAGATTTGGAACGTATTCAGCAATTACCAGAAATGGGGTTTTCAGGCCTACATCCCGATACTGTTGATTTCTAAATTGAATTTTACTTTTTCAGAATTTCAATCTTATTTCGTCCAAGTTGAACGCGACCTTCGTCTTCTAATTGCTTTAATAATCTGGAAACCACGACACGTGCAGTCCCTAATTCGTTGGCTAATTGTTCGTGTGTCACTTGAATAGTATCTGATTCGGTTATCTCTGCCTTTTTTAAAAGCAAATTCAACAAACGTTCATCGACTTTTTTAAATGCAATGGCATTTACAATTTCCAATAATTCTTCGAAACGTTGGTGATACAGTCGGAAGATGTAATCGAGCCACTGTGGATATTCGCGAATCAATATGGACACTTTATCAATAGGAAGAAAAAGGATTTCAGCATCCTCTTCCACTTCCGCTTTTACCTTGCTCGTTTCTTCGTGCATTCCTCCCAAAAAGGACATGATGCAACTTTCTCCAGCTTTGATGTAATAAAGTAGAATTTCACGACCTTCTTCCTCCATTCTAGAAACTTTCAAAACGCCTTTAATCACAATTGGAATAGAGCGGATATAAGCGTTCTCATTTAAGATAACACTTCCTGCAGCGTACTTTTTCAAGATACTATTTTGCTTTAATTTTTCAATTAACTCCGGAGAGGTTTTGAATTCTTCTATTTCTTTTAAATCTTCCATAGTTCAAAAATACCACAATTTATCTATTTTTGGAATGTTGAATATTAACAAAGCGATTTCTTTCATTTTCTAAAAAGATAATACCTCATGAGTAAAGCACTTATAACCATTTTATTACTCGTTATTTCCAATGCGTTTATGACGATTGCTTGGTATGGTCATCTAAAATTCAAACAGATGGAATGGTCTAGCAATTTAGGATTGGTAGCAATTATACTAATTAGTTGGGGAATCGCACTTTTGGAATATTCGTTTCAAGTACCAGCTAACAAAATAGGTTATAGTGAAAATGGCGGTCCGTTTAATATTTGGCAGTTAAAAGTGATTCAAGAAGTTATTTCACTGACTGTTTTTACCGTTTTCGTGGTGGTTTTTTTCAAAAATGAATCTTTTAGAATGAATCATCTAATCGGTTTTTGCTTTTTAATTGCAGCCGTTTATTTTATCTTCAAAAAATAAGTGATTATCTTAAAAATACATAGCTAATAATATTCGCTCCCATTTGAAGGGCTTCTTTGTGTTTTTCTAGTGGGTCATTGTGTACTTCAGGGTCTTCCCAGCCATCACCTAAGTCGGTTTCGTAGGTGTAAAGTAATACCAATCGACCTTCGTAAAAAATACCAAAGGCTTGTGTGCGTTTTCCATCGTGTTCATGAATTTTTGGCAAACAGTTGAATTTGTACTTGATTTTAAAGATCTCGTGGTCACATGGTAATTCCAGTAAATCAGCGTTTGGAAAAATCTTTTTTAATTCGGTTCGAATGTAAACATCTATTCCATAGTTGTCGTCAATGTGAAGAAAACCACCAGAGATGAGGTAATTGCGTAGATTTTTTGCTTCTTGTGGAGAAAAGACAACGTTTCCGTGACCCGTCATGTGAACGAATGGATAGTTGAACAAATCTTTACTTCCCACTTCGACAAATGGAACGTCTTCCGAGATTTTCGTTCCTAAGTTTTGATTGCAAAATTTCACCAAATTAGGCACCGACGTTGGATTCGCATAATAGTCGCCACCACCGTTGTATTTCAAAACAGCTACTCGAAAGGCGCCTTGTGAAAAAAGCGTCATCGGTAATAAAAGCAGAATAATAATCCAATTTTTCATAAATAAACACATTGCATACACGCCACTAATGCCGCTGTTTCAGTTCTCAAACGATTTTTCCCCAAAGTTATTCCTTTATACTCACATTTCTCTACCATTTGTAATTCTTCTAGACTAAAATCTCCTTCTGGACCAATTAATACAGGGAAATTAGCCGATTCCATCAGTTTTGAAATAGTCGTTTGCTCTTTATTCTCAAAGCAATGTGCAATAGCTCCGCGAGGATGGACTTTTAAAAATTCCTTCAGTGAAATCATGTCATTTATTTGTGGTAGATATAGTCTTTTTGATTGTTTCATCGCTGCAATTGCAATTTTATGAAGACGCTCATTTTTTACCACTTTTCGCTCTGAATTTTTACACAAAATCAATGAAATTTCTGTTATGCCAATCTCAGTAGCTTTTTCTACAAACCATTCCAATCGATCCATATTTTTGGTAGGTGCAATAGCAATATGAATATGGCGTTCGGAAGGCATTTCATGTTGTACGGCTACAATCTTTACCAAAGATTTTTTAGAAAAACTATCCAAAATTTCCGTCGTAAAAAGATGTCCTTTTCCATCGAGTAAATAAAGTGTATCTCCATTTTTCATTCGTAGTACTTTGCACGCATGACGAGATTCCTCTTCGTTCAATAAAAATTCTTTTGCACTTAGCTCAATACAAGGATCGTAAAACAAGTTCATGTGTTAGTGCATTAGTTTGAAAATCAATTCTTTCATCAATTCACCTTCGGGCATAGAACTGTTGTTTACACCTTTCGACTTTAAATCATATTCGTGTAAAATAGATATGTTGGCAGCTGCTTTTTTAGGTGGATAAATCTTGCTGGCTTGAATCAATTCTTTTACTGCAAAAGGATGAACGCCTAGTTGTTTGGCGAGTTCATCTGGTGCTTTAGAAGTAGAGAATTGGATCCGCATGATACGAGAATAGAAATTGAAAATATTAGTAATAACTACTACTAACGGTCCTGCTTTTGGATTGTTAGAGAAATATTCCACAATTTGAAATGCCTTAAGAATATCTCTAGAAGCAATTGCATTGACCAATTCGAAGACATTAAAATCTTTTGAAATACCGATATTTTCTTCAATGTGAATTTCGTTAATGGCCGTTCCTTTTTGGAGTAACAACTCCAATTTGTTCAACTCATTGGTGATTTTACTTAAATCATTTCCCAATGAATCGGACAATAATTGGCTAGCTTTCGGAGTAATCGTATAATTTCTCTTGGTCAAGTAGGAATTAATCCAACCTGTTAATTGGTAATCTTTCACTTTATCCGATTGAAAAACAATACCGTTTTTAGCAATTTCCTTCGTGATTTTCTTTCTGGAATCGAACTTCTTGTACTTATATTCCAACACCAATACTGTTGATAGGTTGGGTTGTGCACAATAAGCTTCTAATTTCTCTATATCTTTTAAATCTTGCGCTTCACGAACTATTACTAAACGACGTTCTGACATCATTGGAAAACCTTTTGCTTCACTTATAACGGCTAAAACGTCGGCATCTTTTCCATACATTACACTCTGATTGAAATCTCTTTCTTCTTCTTGTAAAGCATTTTTATATATGGCTGATCCAATCGCATCAATGTAATAAGGCTCTTCTCCGTGTAATAAATACACTGGTTTGAAAAGCTTCTTTTCAATTTCACTTATAATCGCTTCAACATTCATACTATCAAAAGTAAAGATAATTCCAAAATAAAGGAGTTAATTCAAAAATAGATTATAATTTTGGCATAGTTTATGCAAATATCAGAGAAAATAAATTCATTATGAAATATTTAGTTTTATTACTAACCTTTACAACACTTGCCGCTTTTGGCCAAGATACTAAATC
>CAZDAR010000016.1:19863-43105 GCA_964503665.1 uncultured Flavobacteriales bacterium | reverse complement strand
AAAAACACACTTTGTACACATTTCAACGGCTAATGACGACCACAAAAATATTTCGGGAATTTTGCGTACAATCAAGCAATTAAGCGAAATAACAACTGATTTTCATTTTAAAATTATCAGTGATGGAACGATTGAACCGTTTATTGAAATGGCTTATAATCAACTGAATATATCAAAAGAACTACTTTCGTTTGAAGGAACAAAAACAACGGAAGAAGTTGCACAAGCGATAAATGAAAGCTCTGTATTTGTGTTGTTTAGTAATTACGAAAATTTGCCTTGTGTAATTTTGGAAACGCTAACTGTCGGAAAACCGGTAATTTCCACAGCTGTAAATGGTGTTCCCGAATGCGTAGATAACTCTAATGGTATTCTAGTTGAACCACGCAACGAAAAGCAATTAACGAACGCCATGTTGGCTTTCATTCGCAAGGAAGTAAGGTTTGATGCTACGACAATCAAAGAACAAGCTCTCAATAAGTATAGTTATCAAGCTGTTGGTGAAGCGCTTGATGCAGTTTATACCGAAATTCTAGAACAACATGTTTCGTAGAATCGTTGGGACCATATTCAGCAAAGGTCTTACCGCTATCTCTAATTTGGCCACACTTCTTATTACTGCAAAATTTCTCGGCGCATACGGACGTGGTGAAATGGTTATTATCATGTTGGGAATTACGATTGTGGGAGTTTTCCAAAATATTTTCTCTGGTGCTGTTTTAACGTACTTGATTCCACGTTATTCACTTAAGAAGTTATTAATTATTTCGGGCTTGTGGAATGTATTGATGGCGTTTACCTTACCTTCCATTTTGGTTTACACCGATTTATTTCCATTTCATTACTTAAAAGATTTAATCATTCTATCGTTTGTATTAAGCGTGATTGTTCAAATTCAGAGCACATTAATTGGATTTGAAAAAATACTCCAGCAAAATATTATTGAGATATCACGAGCGGTAACAATGGCTTTCTTTCTTTTACTTTTCATCGTTATTTTTAAAAATTTCTCGATTGCAGCCGTGATTAGCTCTCTTTATTACTCTTATTGTGCAACTTTACTAATTGCGCTGTTTTTCATGATTTCAGTTTTACTTCAAAAGTCAACGCAGTTACAAACAGACGAAAAGAACATTATTTCGCAATTTTTTAAAATTGGCTTTCAGATGCAATTAAATAATATTTCGCAGATGGTTAATTACCGTTTTTGCTATTATTTAATTGAGAAAGTGTTAGGATTAGCAGCATTAGGTATTTTCTCCGTTGCTACATCATTAGTTGAAGTAATATGGATTATCTCTCGCAGTATCGGTGTGATACATTATAGTAGATCGGTGAATTTAAAAGATATTTCAAAACAAATAAGACTCACTCAGAAATTAACCATTGTAAGTTTTACATTAACAGTTCCATCTTTAGTGATTCTATTTCTACTTCCAAATGAGTTATTTAGCTATGTTTTAGGAAGCGATTTTAGCAATTTTAAACCGTTGTTCTTATCGCTTTCTCCAGGTGTTTTATTGCTGGCAACTTTCACCATTATTAATCACCACTTTGCTGGAGTAGCGAAAAACATGGTAAACGTCAAAGCTTCTCTACTCGGAAATGTGATTACCATTATCGCTGGATTCTCGACCATTCATATTTTTGGAATTTTATCTGGAGGAATCACTACAAGCATGGGATATTTAGGAATGTTTATCTATCTATTTTGGAAATTCAACCGCGATTATAATCTGACGAGTAGTTGGTTTATGATTTCCAAACAGAAAGTGAAAGCGAGTTTTGATTTAAAGGAGTTTGAGGGGTGAAATGGAATATGAGCGGGAAGTGTTGCAACCCGCTGGAATAATCTGCCCTTTCGGGGCGTTAAAATACTCCGTAATATTTCGAAACGTACATTGCTTAAGAAATTTTAAATGAATTTCTAACTTAGATAGCGCCTAAAACTATGTCACAATCATTATCGGAATTATAGTAGATATAGTGCATTTTCTGTCAGTCAGTAGGTTCTAGAGAGAATGATAAAATACATTAATAATCAAGAGGAACATCATAAAAAACAAAGTACTGAAAATGAATTCACTTTATTTTTAAATCAATATGGATTTGAGCATGACCCAAAATACTTGTGGGATTCTTGAAAAAAAGTCAATCTTTGAACAAATCGTTTACTATCAAATGCTCATCTAACAATAAATTGTGATGAAACATTTTTCATTTCTTTTTGTAACCACTACTTTTGTGGTAAAAAAATAGATTGATAATATAGTGAATCGCAAGAAAATAGTCATAGACAGTTATTTTAAATTAATCATTACCTCGAGTATTGTAGCACTATTAAGCACATTATTAGCCTTTTCCATAAAACATCTCACAGAGTATTTCGAAAGTAACATCTTTGATTTTGCCAAAGAACACACCAATTACCTATATATCATTTTGCCTAGTATTGGTATTGCGATTATCTACTTTTTACGAAAACATCTTTTCAAGAACAAGAAAAACAAAGGAATTACCGAAATATACAAGACTTTAGATGATCGAAAAGAGCATCTTCCCTTTTACAAGGTTCCGTCCCACTATTTAAATGGATTTTTAACCGTAATTTTTGGTGGATCAACGGGGGTAGAGGTTTCTACTGTTGTTGCTACTGCTGCTTTGGGTAACAAAGTTTATAATAGAGAATTTTCTGCTCATATTTATAAGCGAGAATTAATCTGTGCAGGTGTTGCTGCTGGAATTGCTGTTTTATTTACAAGTCCGTTAACGGGTTGGCTTTTTGCTATGGAAGTTATTGCCCGAAAAATAAGTAAAACACTTGTTATTAGTTGTTCCGTTGCGGCAATCATAGCGGGAGCTTTTACCTACTTTTTTGACAATTCCACTATTCTTTCATTTGAAGTAGGAATTTGGAATTGGTACGCACTTCCCTTCTTTTTGATTCTAAGTGTTTTGGGTGGTTCACTATCAGTTTACTTTACCTTTTTGGTGACTCGAATGAAACCGTTATTTTCAAAATTTCCGAATGACTTTTTTCGAGTAGCAATTGGTGCAGTAGCAGTCGGATTGATGATTTTCTTTTTCCCTAGCCTTTATGGCGATAGTTACGAAGGACTTGAAAGTGTTATTCAAGGTAGCGTTTCATCTACAAGTATTCCAATTGTAATTCTCTTTGTATTAGCCGTTTTAAAACCACTCGCTGCTTCTATTACGTTAGGTGCAGGAGGTGACGGCGGTGTTTTTGCACCGAGTATCGTGGCTGGTTCCTTTTTAGGATTGATGTTTGCTTCGGTTTGTAATCACTTCTTTGAGATGGATTTAATCTTGTTGAATTTTGCTTTAATAGGTGCAGCAGCGACATTATCTGCATCGATATATGCACCGCTGACTTCGTTAATCTTAGTCTGTAACTTACTTCCGAATGGGTATAATTTATTTCTACCAATGTTAGTTTGCTGTTTTGTAGCGATGTTCTTCTCTAAGAAATTATTGCCCTACAATGTCTATAACCACCATGTTTATTTAGCGAAACACGGAATTAAACAATAACAGATTGAAATCAATCTAAGTTATACATTGACAGTGACCAACTTTTACTTTGGTATTTTATTTCACTAAAAAGACCGCTCTTGTAAAGAAACGGTCTTTTCATCAACTATGAAAAAAACTATTTATTCAATAGATTTAAAGTTTTGATTTTAATGAAGTCCAACCTCCTCCGTTGTATGCTTCGTACCCATTTGATTTTAATATTCTACTAGCCGCCCCACTCCTAGCTCCTGATGCGCAACATAAAATAACAGGTTTATCCTTCTTAACTTTAGACAACTTTCCCTGAATTGATTGCAAAGGAATATTGGTAGAGTTTTTAATATGTCCTGACGAAAACTCACCTGGAGTTCTTACATCAATAATAACAGCCCCTTTTGAAACTAAATCTTTGAAGTCCACTTTTGGCCCGAATCCGAATAACTGTGATAAAAAACCCATTATTTATTTATTTGATAATTAACGTCTAACCATGAACCACCATTTTCACAGTCGATTCCTTTTTGTTTGAAATAACCTGCAGCTTGTCCACTTCGACCTCCGCTTGCACAGCAAAAGATAATTGGTTTACTCATCGCCAACAGTTCTTCTTCACGATCAACAATTTCTTGTAATGGTATATTTACAGAATCTACAACATGTCCACCCATAAATTCTTCTCGTGTACGAACATCTACGATTATACATTCATCTATATTATTCATATTCTCAATTTTAAATTTATAGTACAAAAATAAGGTCATTCAAATAGTATATGTGTATCAAAAGTTACATAAAAGAAAAAAAGAGACGTAAAACGACTCTTTTTAAAATTTAAAATATCATATACAAATCAATAGGTGATTTCATCATTCTTTTTATCAAAGAATCCATATTGTAAAAGTTGATACGAATTATTTCCTAATACTGGAATCCACTTTTTGTATTTTAAAAACCATTTCCATTGTTTTGATATCAGTCCTTTTTTGAAATAAGCTTCCAAATAAGGATGTACCATTAATCGAATATCTGTCACTTTTTTATCTGTCATCAAGAAGTCGAGGTTTGTCTCAATTTCGTCAGTCAACATAATAGAAGCGTGAATTTCACCCGTTCCATTACAAGAAGGACACGTTTCAGAGGTAATAATATCTCTTTCAGGTCTAACTCGTTGACGTGTAATTTCAACCACACCAAACTTAGAAGGAGGTAAAACATTGTGTTTTGCACGATCATATTTCATGAATTCCTTCATCTTGTCGTGTAACTCCCTATTGTTTTCTTTTTCGTGCATATCGATAAAATCGATGGCAATAATACCACCCATATCACGAAGTTGCAACAACCTAGAAATCTCTTCAGCGGCTTCAAGATTGGTTACCAATGCATTACTTTCTTGGTTATCTGTATCTTTTCTATTTCCACTATTTACGTCCACAACGTGCATAGCTTCTGTCGCTTCGATAATTAGATAACCTCCTGATGGCAACGGCACTTTTTTACCAAATAGTGTTTTTATCTGCTTATTGATACCAAATCTTTCAAAGATCTCATGTTTACCGTCGTATTCTTTAACAATCTTCTCTCTACCTGGAGCAATACTGCTCACATATTCTTTAATTTCTTCTGCTAGTTTCTCATCATTCACATGAATGTTTGAAAAATCGGCATTTAGCAAGTCTCTAAGAATGGTAGAAGTTCTATCCATTTCTCCAAGTACTCGCTTTTTCGGAGTAGCTGTTGTCAGATTTTCAAAAAGCGTATCCCACTTTTCTAATAAGTTTTGAAGATCTTGATTGATATCCTCCACTTTTTTATGTTCTGCAACAGTACGTATAATAACTCCAAAATTCTTTGGTCTGATTTCCTGTAAAATACCTTTAAGGCGATCTCGTTCTTTTGTATCTTTAATTTTTTGGGAAATCGAAACTTTCTCAGTAAATGGTACGAGCACCAAATAGCGTCCGGCAAGAGTAATTTCAGCACTTAAACGAGGTCCTTTAGTAGAGATTGGTTCTTTGGCTATTTGAACTAAAATAGGTTGAGAAGAGGATAATATGTCCCCTATCTTCCCTTCTTTACTAATTTCTTCTTTTATTTTAAAGTACTGTAAATTAGCTACTTTTTGCTTTTTGTTTAGTGTATTTCTAACAAATTGATTTAAGGAGATAAATTGAGGTCCCAAGTCGAGGTAATGCAAAAATGCATCTCTCTCATAGCCCACATCAACAAAAGCGGCATTTAAATTCGTAACGATTTTGTGTACTTTTCCAAGATAAATATCTCCTACACTGAATTCGTTACTTCCCTCTTCTTGATGAAGTTCAATTAATTTCCCATCATTTAGCAAAGCAAGCCAGACCCCATTAGAACGAGAATCTACGATTAATTCTAAACTCACGTAATATGTTTGTCTGTTTAATAAATAAAAAGTTAACTCAATTAAATTGAGTTAACTTTCCCTAACTAGCTATAGAAATAGTGTTATTTCTTTTTATTCTTATGACGATTTTTTCTCAATCTCTTCTTTCTCTTGTGAGTGGCCATCTTATGTCTCTTTCTCTTCTTTCCACTTGGCATAACCTTATTTTTTTAGTGTTAATAATATATGTAGACTCTTAAATTCTTACTTAAAAAAAACTCCTATCATAGGAATAGGAGTGCAAAGGTAAGAAAAAATAAAAAATAGACAAACTATTCTATTAATTATTTCACTTTAACTTTTGACTTCACTAAATCAACAAATACTTTTGCTGGTTTGAATGAAGGAATATTGTGAGCAGGAATAATAATTGTTGTGTTTTTAGAAATGTTTCTACCTGTCTTTTCAGCTCTTTTCTTTACAATAAAACTTCCAAATCCACGTAAGTAAACGTTTTCTCCTTTTGCCATGGAATTTTTAACTGAAGACATAAAAGCTTCTACTGTTCTAGACACTTCATTCTTCTCTACTCCAGTTGCATCCGCAATTTCATTGATAATATCTGCCTTTGTCATTTTAAATAAAGATTAATTTTTCAAGATGTTTGATACAAAAATAATATATTTATTAATTAATAGTCGCACAGCCAAAAAAATAACAAATAAATGTATTTAGTGAATTCTATTTCTGTAAAAATAACCGATTGGTTTAAACTTCATTCTCGACATCTTCCATGGCGAGAAATTAATGACCCGTATAAAATATGGCTGTCAGAAATAATCCTACAACAAACACGTGTCGATCAAGGATTACCTTATTATCTGAAATTTATCGATACTTTTCCAACAGTTATTGATTTGGCAAATGCCGAAGAAGATGTTGTTCTTAAACTATGGCAAGGATTAGGGTATTATTCTCGTGCTCGAAACTTGCATGCCACCGCCAAAATTATTCGCGATGATTATAAAGGTGTATTTCCTGTTAAATATGAGGATATATTAAGCTTAAAAGGAATTGGCGAATATACAGCAGCAGCCATAACTTCATTTGCTTATAATTTGCCTTTTGCCGTAATAGATGGGAATGTCTATCGTGTACTAAGTCGTGTTTTTGATATCGAAACTCCGATTGATTCAACGGAAGGAAAAAAGCTCTTCAAAGAGCTTGCTCAAGAATTACTCATCCAAAACCAACCTGGCTTATACAATCAATCAATGATGGAGTTTGGAGCCTTACAGTGTACTCCCACTTCGCCAAACTGCGACATCTGTCCTCTTCGATTAGACTGTTTATCTTTCCAAAATAAAACGATAAAAGAAAGACCTGTTAAGTCGAAGAAAACAAAAGTTCAAAATCGATATTTGTACTACTTTGTTTATCATGATAATGAACACTTATTATTAAAGAAAAGAACAGCTAAAGATATTTGGCAAGGTTTATATGATTTTCCACTTATTGAAAAAGAAAAAGAAACCGATCCAGAAGTTGTGACTAAAGAATTCAAAATTGCGAATAAACACATTATTAAATTCACGAGTGTTAGGCATATATTATCACATCAACGAATTCATGCTACTTTTATCCTAACCAATCTTATTCCAGAGAAAAAAACGTGGGAAAGTGATTGGGAACTTATTTCTCACGAAAATTTGACTAATTATCCTTTATCACGAATGATTGATAAATACCTCAAGGATGAACGATTATTTCTAAATTGATTATATTTGTCTAGGTATTATATATTCTAATTGTATTTTTTATGGCAGGTAGTGTAAATAAAGTAATTCTTATCGGAAATTTAGGGAAAGATCCCGAAATTCGAAGAATGGATAACAATGTAGTTGTGGCTAATTTTTCGATAGCAACATCAGAAACTTTTATAAACCGTACTAGTGGTGATAAAAGAGAGATTACCGATTGGCATAATATTGTTTGTTGGAGAGGCTTAGCTGAGTTTACTGAAAAGTACCTAAAAAAAGGAATGAAAATATATGTTGAAGGTCGATTAAAAACAAGATCTTGGCAAGATAAAGAAAACAATACACGATATACTACTGAGGTACTAGCGGATAACATTCAAGTTATGAATTGGAACGACGGTCCAAGCAATACGCAAGAAAAACAAATCTATCCTGCTGAAACACCGCCAATAGAACCAACTCCTACCCCAACGCAATCTTATAACTTCGAAGACGATGACCTTTTACCATTTTAAATTTATGCGAATTTCATTTTTATTACTTTTTACTTTAGCAGTCGTTTCTTGTGGTAAAAATACGACAACACCAAAACCACCTACATTTTTACGTTTAGACATAAAACATCAAGGGTATACCAATTATAAATCAGAATGTGGTTACTCTTTTGACGTGGATAAATTATTTACTGTAAAAAAAGTAGTCGATGAGACGGGTACACCTCTTTGCCATCGCGATATTGATTTTGGACCTTTAAACGGAACGCTTTATTTTTCCTATATCGATATGGAAAAATCGCTCAAAGAATACGTTGATCATGCATTAGACAAGGTTGATGAGCACAAAGTAAAAGCAAGCTCTATCGCTGATACAACATTTTTATACCCTAAAAAGAAGGTGTACGGAACACTGTTTGAGCTAAAGGGAAATGTTGCGTCGCCGTTTCAATTTTACTTAACAGATTCTACCTCCAAATTTGCAAGTGGCGTTGTTTATTTCAACACCGTACCAAATTATGATTCTTTGAGACCGAGCTTAGAATTTGTTAAAAAGGATATTGTACAGATGATTGAGACGTTTGAGTGGTAAGAAGAAATTTTGATACATTTTAAAATCACCAAAACCTTCTTTCACATCTTCCATTAAATTCAATTTATTACCTTTGCAACAATTGAAAAAATAACATGAAAATTTGTAATACTATTTTAGAAACAATCGGTCATACGCCGATGGTTAAGCTAAACAAAATCACAAAAGACCTACCTTGTACTGTATTGGCAAAAGTGGAATATTTTAATCCTGGACATTCTAGTAAAGACAGAATGGCTTTAAAAATGGTCGAAGATGCTGAGAAAGACGGTCGTTTGAAACCAGGAGGAACTATTGTGGAAGGAACATCTGGAAACACAGGAATGGGATTAGCTTTAGCTGCTGTAGTGAAAGGTTATAAGTTAATCTGTGTAACCACTGATAAACAATCGAAAGAAAAAGCAGATATTCTTCGTGCGATGGGTGCTCGCGTAGAAATATGTCCAACAGATGTTGAACCTACTGATCCACGCTCCTATTATTCTGTTTCTAAACGCTTAGCTGAAGAAACACCTAATGGTTGGTATGTGAATCAATATGACAATCCATCGAACGCACAAGCGAATTATGAGCAAACAGGCCCTGAAATATGGGATCAAACAGATGGAAAAGTAACGCATTTTGTGGTAGGCGTAGGAACAGGAGGTACGATTTCAGGTATTGCTAAATATTTGAAAGAAAAAAATCCGAATGTACGTGTTTGGGGTGTTGATACTTATGGTTCTGTTTACAAGAAATATCATGAGACTGGAATCTTTGACAATAATGAGATTTACTCGTATGTCACTGAAGGAATTGGCGAAGATATTTTACCAAAGAACGTAGATTTTTCATTAATTGACGGCTTTACAAAAGTAACAGATAAAGATGCTGCTGTTTATACACGTAAATTAGCACTAGAAGAAGGTCTTTTCGTAGGAATGTCTTCTGGTTCAGCGATTAAAGGAGTACTTCAATTAAAAGACAAATTTGGTCCTAATGATACTGTTGTTGTATTGTTCCACGATTCGGGTTCTCGTTATATTGGTAAGATTTTCAATGACGAATGGATGTGTGAAAAAGGATATATAATAAATGAAATAAAAGTAGCAGGAGACATCGTTTCAAAACATTCTGATAATCCATTAATTACTGTTTTCGCAGAAGAATTATTGAGCCACGCAGTTGGTAAATTAAAGAAACATAACATTTCTCAATTACCAGTTTTAAAAGATGGAGAATTTGTAGGTTCAATTACCGAATCAACAATTTACCAAGCTTTAATTGACAATCCCACAAACATTGATGCACCTATTTCGTCCGTGATGCAAAAAGCATTTCCTATCGTAAAAGAAGATCAATCGATTAATGAAGTTTCCCAATTAATCAACAAAGACACGCCTGCAGTATTAGTTAAATTGAATAATGGTAATTATCACATAATCAGCAGACAAGATATAATCGATAATCTTTCCTAATGGAATTTGTTGATCAAATGAATCGAACTATCCGTTTAGCGCATATGCCTAAACGGATAGTTAGTTTAGTACCCTCTATAACGGAACTTCTCGCCTATTTTGAAATGGAAGAAGAAGTTGTAGGTATTACCAAATTTTGTATCAAACCAGCAACTTGGTTCCAAACAAAAACGAGAGTTGGAGGCACAAAACAAATTCATTTAGAGGTCATTCGTGACCTTCATCCTGATATTATTATTGCGAACAAGGAAGAAAATAATCAAGAGATAGTAACTTCATTAGAAAATGAATTCCCTACCTATTTAACAGACATTTATACTCTGGAAGATGCTTACGAAGCAATTAGGAGGTTAGCAAGTATTTTTGGAAAAGAAGAGTTTGCTCAACGACTTATCGCAAAGACAAAGACAGATTTTAAAAAATTTCAAACAAGCACTGATTTTAAACTCTTAGAAGGGAAAAGCTATCTGTATTTTATTTGGCACAAGCCAGACATGGTCGCCGCTAAAAACACGTATATTGATGATATCTTTCATCAACTTGGTTTGGTTAATTCATGTATTGAAGAACGTTATCCTGAAGTATACCATAATGAATCACCAGATTTCATCTTTTTAAGTTCAGAACCCTATCCATTTAAAGAAAAAGATATTTCCTATTTTCAGGTGAAATATCCAACAGCCCAAATAATCTTGGTTGATGGTGAAATTTTCTCTTGGTACGGTTCTAGAATACAGTATATCATACCATATATTCAAGAGATATTGGTAAAGATAATGAAGGAGGTTAAAAGTTGAAAATGCAATTGAACGAATGAAAACCAAGCATTTAAAACATATTTCAATAAATTATAATCTGAAACGATAATTTAAATTTATGAGGTTAATTTTTTAAATAGAACTATTTTTGTAAATTTCGACCTCAAAACATAAATCAACTATGAGCAGCACAATTACATATTTGGATTTCGAAGAACCAATTCATGAATTAGAAGAGCAAATTGCAAAAGCGAAAGAAATAGCGCAATGTACAGATGTATGCTTAGATGAGTCTATTATTGAGCTAGAGAATAAATTAAAAGTGAAGACAAAAGAAATCTTCACCAATTTGAGCCCTTGGCAGCGCGTTCAATTATCGCGTCATCCAAATAGACCTTTCACATTAGCATATATCAATGCTATAACCGATGGAACATTTCAAGAGTTACACGGTGATCGAGGTGTGAAAGACGATAAAGCAATGGTAGGTGGATTCGGTATGATTGATGGCGAAACAGTAATGTTTATTGGTCAACAGAAAGGAGTGAGTACAAAGATGCGTCAATTCCGAAATTTTGGAATGGCGAATCCAGAAGGATATAGAAAAGCATTACGATTAATGAAATTAGCGGAGAAGTTCAATAAGCCTATTGTTACTTTTATTGATACTCCAGGTGCTTTTCCTGGCCTTGAAGCAGAAGAAAGAGGTCAAGGAGAAGCGATAGCTAGAAACATTTATGAAATGATGCGCCTTAAAGTTCCAGTTATTTGTATAATCATAGGTGAAGGAGCTTCTGGTGGTGCATTAGGAATTGGTGTTGGAGACAAAGTGGTAATGCTTGAAAATACTTGGTATTCCGTTATTTCTCCAGAATCTTGTTCTTCTATTCTTTGGAGATCATGGGAATATAAGGAATTAGCAGCTGACGCACTTAAGTTGACTTCTAAAGATATGAAGAAACACAAACTTGTGGATGATATTATTCCTGAGCCATTAGGTGGTGCACATCGAAATCCAGAAGATAGTTTTAAAAATGTAAAGAAATACATTGTCAAAACACTCAAGGAACTAAGTAAAAAAGACGCTAATAAGCGTGTTAATGAACGCATCGATAAATACTGTGAAATGGGTGTTTGGAAATAGAATCGTTTCCAAAACTTGATGTTTCGTCAGAATAGATTTACATAAAGCCTTATTATTAGATAAAAATCTATTAGTAAGGCTTTTTTAGTTGAAAGACAATTGATTTACAGTTTCTTTAATGCAATTCTTTTTCTTGGAATATCAACTTCTATGACTTCTACCAAAACATGTTGATGCATAGAAACAATAGTTGCTGGGTCTTCTACATAACTGTCGGACATGTTTGACTTATGAATTAACCCATTTTCTTTGATACCAATATTTACAAAAGCACCAAAAGCAGTCACGTTGGTGATAATTCCATTTAACTTTTGACCTATTCTTAAATCTCCAATAGTTTTAATTTGCTCATCAAATTCGAGTATCTTTATTTTACTACGAGGATCACGACCTGGTTTTTTTAATTCAGCTACTAAATCGGTAAAAGTAAATATATCTAACTCACTGAAATCAGAGCTCTTAAGTTGGTCAATCAATTTTATATTACCAATTAATTCGCTCACAGATACTTTTAGTTTCTTAGCGAACTTCTCCACCCAATGATATGACTCAGGATGTACTGCAGAATTATCTAGTGGATTTTCCGCATCACGAATCCGTAAAAATCCAGCTGCTTGCTCAAACGCTTTACCCCCTAATCGTTTCACTTTTAGCACTTGATCACGTGAGGAAAAACCGCCAATTTCTGAACGATAGCTAACAATATTCTCTGCCGTTGTACTATTCAATCCTGAGACAAAACTGAGTAAATAAGGAGATGCAGTATTCAACTCCACTCCTACTGCATTTACAGCTGAAATAATGACATCATCTAATGCTGTTTTTAATTTCGATTGATTCACTTCGTGTTGATACTGACCGACACCAATACTTTTTGGGTCTATCTTTACTAATTCTGCTAATGGATCCATCAAACGACGACCAATAGATACAGAACCACGAACTGTTACATCGTGATTGGGAAATTCTTTTCGCGCAACAGCACTCGCTGAATAAACAGAAGCGCCATCTTCACGAACAGAATACACATCAACAGTTTGAGGGAAATGAGTGTGTTTTACTAATGTTTCCGTCTCTCTACCTGCTGTTCCATCACCAATAGCAATTACATCAATTTTATAAGCTTCCACTAATTGCGACAATTTACTCATCGCTTTATCTCTCTCATTTTGAGGTGGATGTGGATAGATAGTAGCATTTGTCAATAATTCTCCGTGTTCATCCAAACACACCACCTTACAACCTGTCCTAAAACCTGGGTCAATGGCTAATATTCGTTTTTGACCTAACGGTGGAGCTAGTAATAATTGCTTCAAATTATTGGAAAAAACAGTAATTGCTTTCTCATCTGCCTGTGCTTTATATTCATTAAACACCTCATTTTCAATTGATGGAGAAATCAGACGAGTGTAAGCATCTTTACAAGCTTCCTTCATTAAATCAACGCATTCACTTTGTGTTTTGATAAAAAAACGTTCTAACTTTTCAATTCCTTCACTTTTATCGGGCGCTATTTTTAGCGATAAAATTCCTTCTCTATTTCCACGGTGAATAGCCAATAAACGATGAGAAGGTATTTTCCATAAAGGCATCGAGAAATCATATAAATCTTTGTATTTCTCTCCTTCATCCACTTTTCCTTTTACTAATTTTGTTTGAACAACGGCTTTACGTCGATATAATTCTCGAATCCATTGACGTACCACTGTATTTTCATTCATGTATTCCGCCACAATATGAAGCGCTCCTTCAATTGCCTGTTCTTCCGACTCTATTTCGCCCTTTACAAAAGACTCAGCAGTTCGAAGTGGATCTGCTAAGCGTTGACTCATAATCATTTTAGCCAACGATTCTAATCCTAACTTCTTTGCTTTCTCACCTTTTGTAAGTCGTTTTTGTTTGTAGGGTAAATAAATATCTTCCAACTCTAACATGTCAAAACAATTAGAAATCCTTGCAGATAAATCATCTGTTAATTTCTCTTGTTCTTCAATTACTTTTAAAATTGCTTTTTGACGTGCAACAATTGTTTCATATGACTCTTTTAAGTCCCGGATTTGTGAAATTTTCACTTCGTCCAATCCTCCTGTCATTTCTTTACGATATCGAGCAATAAATGGAATGGTCGCTCCGTCCTCAAATAAATGAAGCGTATTTTTGATAGATTGTTCAGTAACAGAAATATTTTGCTGAACAAAAGTGATTAAATTCATGAATTACCAATTAAAATGAAGGTAGTTTTTGATTTTATTTTTTGGAATATTGACTATGATAGTACCTCTTGACCATTCTCTAGCTTCGTATGGAAGATAAATTAAAGTCAATCCTTTTTTAGTGAAGATAAAATTTTTGGAATGTTCAAATTTTTTAGAATCAAAAAAGTAAGAGGAATAATCTTTTCCTTTTTTCAATTTCTCTACCTTTCTGAAATATTTCTCTGCAACATTCATAAAGTTGGCACTGTCTTTTAACAGATTATTCCATGTGACAATTTCAGCAGATTGTTTCTCTACCACTTTATAATCACTAAGTAAAATAAAATGAGCACCACCAGTAAAAACACTACTTTCTTCAGTTAAAACAACATAATTCTTTAATGAAGTAGTATCAATACTAATGTCCATATTCAGAATATATGGAGGTAAATTATCTACATTTAATTTAAAGCGTACATAATTATAACTTTCAAAAAAATTATTGATAGCATCTTTGAAATATTGTAAAGAAAGATGCTCTGATATTGGGTGAATATAAGCCGTGTCAATTGCCACTTTTTTTACATAATTATAAATTAATGTATTTACTTTTTCTTTGTAAGGTTCTTCAGCAAAACCAAAGTACGAATATTTAATCTTTGATTCTGTTGGTTCAGTGTTAGGGGTCACCAAATTAGCTTTATGCTCTCCTGTAACAATTGGCGCCATCTTTTCTTTATCTACCACTAAAACACGTTGTGCTTGAGCTCCAACAGAAAAAGTAACTAAAAGTATAAAAATAATTTTTTTCATAAACCAAATGCAAAAGTTAATAAGTCTGTAGATTTTTCAAGTTCGATTACTTTGTTATTCATTCCAATAATCAAAATACGTACCGAAGATTGTTGTCTCATCTCCGATTCAAAGATTACTTGACGACAAGCACCGCAAGGTGAAATAATGGCATCTTTATCCACTAAATCTCCTTCGGCAGCAATTGCTAATGTAAGGATTTTCTGATTAGGATAATTTGCTCCTACATGAAATAAGGCGACTCTTTCTGCACACATTCCTGATGGGAAGGCAATGTTCTCTTGATTATTACCAGTGACGATTTCTCCACTTTCTAAAAGAATTGCTGCTCCAACTTGAAACTTGCTATAAGGAGCGTACGCATCTTTTAATGCATTTTGAGCTGACCTCAAAAGATGTTGGTCTGTTTCATTTAATTCAGAAGAAGAAGAATATTCATTATACTCAATTCTTAATGTTTTTTTCATTCGATATATCTATCTTTAATAAACCACTTGTTTTGTAGAACCAAGATAAGGTTATTTTTAATTTGTTGGCGTTCTTTAACTAGTAATTCACGGCTTTCTTTTGAAAGAGTAGAACCTTCATTTAATTTGTCATGAATATTATCTAATGATCTATTCAATAAGAAAATAGCCATATCTTTATCTCCATTTTTATAATAAGTGTACGCAAATTCATTTAGTCGCTGTATACTTATCCTACTAGAATAAATAGGGTCTTCTAGTGTGTACAAATTTAATCTTTGAAGGCTTGTTAAACTCGAATGAAAAATAGCCATAGTCATTAATAGCGTATAAATCACCCAGCGAACAATGTATTTTGAAAACGACTTCCGCTTCATATAAACGGATAAGCCGAAGCCAATAATTATCCAAGCAAATATAAAATACTTAAAAGGTATTTTGTGAAAAGAAAAAGTTAAATAATTTATGACAGCTATTAAAATAAAACTCGAACTTCTGAAGAAATTAAATTTCGTTAGCCTTCGATGTTTAATTGTTAAAGCTAAAAAATCAATCACAGGAACTGATATTGCATAGAATAAAACATTCGAACTATATATCGAATCAGCAAAATGTAAGCTTACACCTACAATACTTAATATATAATAAAAAGCAACACTCAAAATTTCCTTAATTGACTATTAGTATATTTAAGAGTAAAAATAATAACTATTTATTTACATTTGACAATTCATTAGATTAAAATGAATTATTAAGAAACTATGTGTGTAATAGTATAAAAAAATTGGAAGTTTTGTAAAATAAAAAAGTCCTCAATCAAAAACTGAGGACTTTTTTTTAAACTTTAATAATTTATTTTCTTAAGATACCTAATTGATTAAAAACTCTATTATCAACAGGATCTGCAATTTTATATAAAGCTTGACGAACTCTGTTATAAACACCTTGTTTATCTGAATTCAATAATTGCTCTCTTTGAACTTCGTAATTTTCAGTTTTAATTGCTTTCGTTGTTTTATTTACTTTAAACACATATACACCATTATCACCAATAATTGGAGCAGTCATCTGATTATCTTTCAAATTGTTATACAATGCACCAACAGCTTTAGCGTCAGACCCTAAACTTCCTAATTGAGGATTTGCAAATGTAACACTAGCATTTTGGACAGTTGTACCAGTCTTTTGTGCGATAGCTTCTAAATTTTTTCCTCCTTGTAATTGGGAAGCAATACGTTTTGCTTTAATTTCTTTAATTACTTCACGTTTCATTCTTTCTTTCACATCTTCAAATTGAGGGACACCTTTTTCTCTAATGGATGAAATAATAGCAACTACAAAGTTATTATCACCTTTATATGGAACAGAGCCCAACATACCTACTTCTGCTTTTTTATCGTAAGCAAATTTGATAATGTTGTTTTTTACTAATGGATTGCTAAAGTTATTCACTTTAGGACTGTTATCATAAATAGTAATTGGACTTGCAACGAAGAAATTGTTTTGTCTCGCTACAGTATCGAAAAGTTCCACTTTCTTATTAGCATCTTTCACTTTGCTAATTTTGTTGTCAATTTTCTCAATCATATCGTAAGCAATATTCAATGTATTACTTTCCGTCTCCTCACTCGGAGTCAATGTTTTTTGAATGACTGCAAGAATTGGATAATTTACCTCTTCTTTTTTCAAGACTTCAATAATGTGAATACCAAACTGTGTCTTAACATATCCAATTTTACCTACTGGATTATCAACTACAAAATTTGAAAATTCTGGCACCATTTTAAAATCTAAGAAATCTTCATATTTACCTCCTGTATTAGCAGAACCTGGATCTTGAGAATAATTTTGAACGTATTCTTCAAAATTATCTTTATTAACAAATTTCATCAATGAATCTGCTAATTTTTCTGCTTTAATAAAGGAAATACTATCTTGTGCTGAAAGAAGGATATGTCTTGCAGAAAGTAAATATTTATTCTTCGCTAATACTTTTGCAATTTTAGTTGTACCACCTTGCATAAATGGACCAATAACTTCACCAATTTGTGCGTTTCTAAAAGTACTATCCAAATAAGCTGGATAAGTTAATTCTGGTTGAGCCTCTTTATTACCTTCTGGTAAATACGTTAAACGGTGATCTGTAGAATAAATCTTTAAGTCACTATTTGCTAAAACAAATAAACTATCATTTTTACTTTTAATGAACTTATCTTTTAACGATTCCATTTCATTGTTGAATTCTTCAATATCACCTTCTGATGGACGTAAAGGAATTTCAAAATACTTCAAATCACGACTAGCTGCAAAAACTTCCCATTTTTTGTCATTTTTGTGTTCGTCATAATACTTTTTAATAGCCTCATCTTTCACTGTAATTTCTTCATCTGGAATTTCAGCGAAACTTTTACCTACAAACGAAATGTCTTTCATCTCATTTTGAGCAATGTATTCATTTTCAGCCTCTAACGTAGTAACATACGATGTTAATGAAAGCAATTGAACATACTTTTCATATTCACGCGATTTCTTCACTCCGTCAATTGTCAATTTCCAATTTTTAGCTTCTTCCGCATCTTTAGACATCTTCATTTGATCAATACGTTGTTCCAACGCACGTCTATCAAATTGTCCAGATTGATCGATAAATTGTTGTTCGATATTTGGATTTACTGTAAAACCGTCAACTCCTAACAAATAGGCTTCCGCTTCTTTATCAGAAACAGTTATTTGTAGAGCTTTAAGCTCTCTAGCTAAGATTTTTTCTTCAATAAGGGCATTCCAAGCCTTTTCAACAGAATTTTCCTCATCTTCAGCAGTAAATTGCTGATTTTGATTCGCTGCTTCTTGTTGATCTTGTGCTAAGGTCTCTTGTAATTTAGCATTAAACTCTTCAGTCTCTATGTTCTCCCCGTATACTTCCCCTGGGAAGAGACTAATTTGACTATTACCTCCTGCAAATTCAGTTCCTATAAAAGCAAGCATTGCAAGCCCGATAACTAAAAAGAGAATCCATGTCTTTTCTCTAATTTTTCCTATTAAAGCCATTGTTCGTTATTAATTTTGAAGTGCGAAGATAATTAACTCTAGTAATTAATGAAAATTTATTATAAACATTTTCATTAATTATTTGAAATTAGATTTAATTAAAAATAAATTGTGTAGATTTATGAAAGAAAGAAATTAAAGATATGAGTTAATAAATCTATTACAATAATTCTAATCATCTAATTGTCAGTAATATATAGTTAGCAATATAAAAATGCAAATAAACTACATTTTCAATTCCTTAATTTGTTTAATGAAATTGAAAAAAGAAGTGCCAAAAAAATAAATTGATCAATTATGCTTAAATCATCAATATTATTGGTCTTTCTCTTCCATTTTCAGGTTAAATTTCTTACCGATATTAATAGGTACAAATTCCAAATCAACATTTGTTCTATCCAATCCAAAGTTTTCTGTCGAGTTTAAACCTATTCTTTTAATTAATCGGTAGGTCTTAACAATGGTCAATTGAAAAGGTGTCAACATTTCCGTTGATGCAACACGCGTATTTATAACAACAAATTTAAAATCAACTTCATCAAATTGATTATCGATTGATTTGAAGATGCTCTTATTTTGTAATTCTCCTTTTTCAACCAATTTTTGATGTACTTGACGAATCATGTATTCCATCTTATGTTCCTCTTTAAATCCAAGATGAAAAGTGACATAATAACAATGGCCAGGAACAATCGTTTTAAGAGAGTAACTTACTTCCCATGGTTTGGTGGTGATATCTAGATGCACAAACCATATTACTTCTGCTTTTCGAGGTTTTTTCCTGAATAATGAGTGGTAAATAGTAGAATCTAAAATTGTTTCATCAGCTGTTCTAGCAGGATAAACAAGATTTGTCGCTTCATATGGAATTCCATCATCTTCTCGTACCTTTTTAATCAGTGACATAATATTTCGCATAGGCACGTACTCCGTTATAAAAGAACGTAATTGTCGGGCTTTGAAGTACATAAATAAAAAGTAGAAGAAAATAATTGCTAGAAATAAAGTAAACCATCCTCCTGTATGAATTTTACTTGAGTTTGCGACTAACAATAGTAATTCAATAGCTAAAAATAAGATAAAGATAAAACCATAAAATACTTTGAATTTCTTATATCTACGCATCAATAAGAATCCAAGAAGAACGGAAGTCATTATCATATTGATATTAATCGACAATCCATAGGCGGCTGTCATACTTTCAGAGCCGTTAAAGATCATGACAACACCAAGAGAACCAATCATTAAGAACCAATTAATAGCAGGGATGTATATTTGTCCCTTATGTTCCGATGGATATTTTACTTTAAAGTTGATCCATAAACGTAATTTCATAGCCTCATTCATCAAGGTAAAAACACCTGAAATAACAGCTTGAGAAGCAATTATAGAAGCAGCTGTTGCAATTGCTATTGAAGTACCAATCATATATTTAGGAACCATTTGATAAAAAATAGTACCTCCTGCTTGAAGTTCAAAGCCTGGCATCGTACATATTGCCGCTTGCCCAAAGTAATTAGCTAATAAACTGATCATTATAAAGACCCAAGTAATTCGAATATTCTTTTTACCGCAATGCCCTAAGTCTGAATAAATAGTTTCAGAACCTGTAATACAAAGCGTTACACCTCCTAAAATAATCAAAACTCGAGGAGAGCTCACAATCAAGTCAAAAGCATATTTAGGATTGATTGCTTCTAGAACAATTGGGTTTTTGATTATATTAATAATTCCTAGAAAAAATGCCATACCAAACCATACAAGCATAACAGGACCAAACGTTTTTCCCAATTTTTCAGTACCAAATTGCTGGACAAAAAACAAGGCTAAAATAATACCAATAACATACGGTTTGGGGTTGATATTCGGTGCAATATAACTCAATCCTTCTACTGCGGAAGAAATTGAAATAGCAGGTGTAATAAATCCTTCTGCCATTAATGCCGCACAACCTATTAATGTAGGGATAATAATCCACTTCATCTTCTTATTCTTCAGAAGTGCATATAAAGCAAAGATTCCTCCTTCACCATCATTGTCCGCACTGAGAGCGAAAATAATATACTTTAATGTGATGATTAGTATGAAGACCCAAAATATACTCGAAATACCACCATAGATAGTCTGTTTATCAATATGCTTTCCTCCTTCGGTAATCGCTTGAAAGACATATAGTGGAGAGGTTCCAATATCTCCAAAAACAATTCCAATAGTTATTAGTAATCCAGAGAGAGTTATCGCTTTTTTAGTATCAGTATTAACTGTCATATAAACTTTGAAAATAGGGGTGCAAATTTAATCAGAAAGTCAAGTTACAATGTATTAATAGGCATTTTTTTTTAAAATAAATAAATCAGCACTGATTAACATGAAAAATAATGTGTGAATTTGTTCGAAAAGTAATTCTGTTCAACTAAACTTTATGTATTTTACATAGATTAAATAGTGATTTTTAATATCTAAGTTCTGAATAATTTTTAAATAATACAAAAACGATTATTGACTTAGCCATTATATGTAATGATACAATGATAGAGTTGAGAAATTGGATAAATGTTATGCTGCATCTTGAATTACACATAATATTTTTATATTTGCCTTAAATCATAACTTATGTCATACGGATTATTAAAAGGAAAAAGAGGTATTATTAGTGGTGCGTTGGATGAAAACTCTATTGCATGGAAAGTAGCAGAGAAAGCACATGAAGAAGGAGCAACATTTGTTCTTACAAATGCTCCAATAGCGATGAGAATGGGTAAGATTAATGAATTAGCTGAAAAGACAAATTCTATAATTATCCCTGCTGACGCCACAAGTGTTGAGGACCTTGAAAATCTTTATACCAAAACACAGGAGCATTTAGGAGGTAAAATTGATTTTGTTTTACATTCAATTGGTATGAGTATCAATATTCGTAAAGACATTCCTTATACCGAATTAAACTACGATTACTTCCAAAAAGGCATTGATGTTTCTGCCTTAACATTGCATAAAATGTTAGCTGTAGCTAAACAACTAGATGCTATTAATGAATGGGGAAGCGTTGTTGCATTAACGTATACAGCAGCACAAAGAACTTATCCTTTCTATACAGATATGGCTGATATAAAAGCCTTATTAGAATCCATTGCAAGAAGTTTTGGCTATCATTATGGCGTAGAGAAAAAAGTACGTATCAATACTGTTTCGCAATCACCAACTAAAACTACGGCTGGCTCAGGAATTAAGGGTTTTGGTGATTTTTACGATTTCGCAGATGCCATGTCTCCACTAGGAAATGCTTCAGCAGCAGATTGTGCAAACTATTGTATCACCTTATTCTCTGATTTAACACGAATGGTAACAATGCAGAATCTTTTCCACGATGGAGGATATTCTTCCACAGGAATTAGTAATACCGTTATAGAAAAACTCGGTATTTAATCTATTAGAGATATTTATTCAAAAATCGTTCTTCATCTAAAGATGTTGAACGATTTTTTTTGCTATTCTTTGTATCTTATTTTAATTAAATCGTTCATAAATAAAAGAAGGCATATGAAAACAGCAATCCTAATTAGTTTTGTATTTGTGTCCACCACCCTATTTTCTCAAGATTTAACTATCAAAGGAGGACGAGGAGGAATTGTTTCTCTAGGACTTAGGTCAACAATGAGTTCCTTTAACGGTGTTCATGATAGAATGTCTATCGGAGCAGGTGGACAATTCCGTGTTCAGTTATCTGACAGAGTTAATACAGAATGGTTTATGGACTATTTACCAGCAACGAATGAATACACGCGCAGAAATGACTTGCATATAGGTTGGAGCGTCATGTTTTATTGGTTTAAAAAACCAACACCTATCGTTCAACCTTATGTTGTTGCAGGACATTGCTTTGACTATTCAAAACAATATGAATTAGCTAATAGAGATAATAATGCTAAACGTTGGAGCAGCGCTGTTCAAGCTGGCTTAGGTGTTCACTTTAAATTGACACCACGTTTTGATATTTCGCTCTCCAGTCAGTATATGATTCACTTAGGCCAAGATCTTCACTCTCAGGTTCATGTAGGAGTTGTTGAATTCGAAAAACATAAAGGTGGCGCTTTAGAAGGACATTTATTAACATCACTTACTTTTAACTATAAAATAGCTGATCTATGGAATTCAAAAAGAAAATAAGCCTTGTACTTTTCATGCTATTCATAACATCAGTTAGCAATGCACAAATTCTAGCAGAAGGACAAAGACAAGGATTGGTACAAGTAACGGCTAGCATTTACCCTTCGCAACAGTTAAATGTTTCGGGAATGAACATCTATGTTGGTGGTTATGCAAATTATCATTTTGATGATAAATATAGCTTTCGAGGAGATATTTATCAATTTATCGGTTCTCAAAAGAAACCTGGATATCTAAAGAACAATACTCAAGTGTTAGCAGGATTCCTGCGCTATTTTCCCATAAAGCGATTTGATCCATTTGTTGGAATTCAAGCCGGTGTATCGCTGATTGAAACCAATGAACGCATCGGTCAGCGTGAATTAAACTCCGTCATTGCTGTAAAAGCTGGACTTAATTATCATGTTTATAGTTACTTTTACTTCTTTGTAGAATTTCAATATTCGCATCAACC
>CAZDAR010000016.1:0-19853 GCA_964503665.1 uncultured Flavobacteriales bacterium | reverse complement strand
CGTCCTTATGACCAATTTACAGGTACTGGAGGATTAGGATTTCAACTTCCTTGTAAGAATATAAAGCAATAAGAAATAAATGATATTTGGTAGAATAGCTTTCCATAACTTATTATAGAAAGCTGCTATTCTATCGTTCAATGATTAATCGTTTTGTCAACTCTTTACCAGCGCTTGTTATTTTCACCAAGTAAAAACCAGCGTTAAATTCCTTTACATCGATAATGTGTTCTAGGCCGAAATCAAAATTATAAGAAGCAACTACTTTTCCAGTTAAATCATAGATTGAAACAAAATACCCAACATCTTTTGAACTACTAATTGTAAAAGCAGTTGTAGTTGGATTAGGATAAATAGCGATGACGTTATCACTTACATTCGTAGTACTTAGTTCATCTTGATTACCTACATTTATGTTATCTAAATACAAATCGTTAAAACCTTTTCCTTGATAGGAAAAACGAATCATTGTATGCGCTTTTCTGTACCCTGAAGGAATGGTAAATGAAGGAATTGAAGCCCAATCTTCAGAGGAAGGAACATAAGGCCCAACTTGCAATTCAGTAGCAACCGTTTTTAAAGAATTAAGCGTAAATGAACGAAACGTATACCATTTTACACCGCAATCATTGGAAGCCTTAATTTCTAACATCTCTAATTCTGTATTTGCTAATTTAGCAAAAGCTCGGTCAAATATAATTGCTGGATTCGTGACACCCACTAAATTGATAGGTCGTAAATCAAAATTATAGGATTGCGTTCCATTTTCAAAATTATTCATGAAATAACCATTTTCTCCACTTGCATTATGATTTGTGAAATTCCAATTATTGTTGTCATTTAATAAAACAGTTCTTGTTGTTATGTCGCTATTTTCAAAGTCTTCCCATAAGAAATTATTGGTTGGAGCGGATGGTAAGATTTCAATGAAATCCTCTTCAAAGACAGTCATTGTATCGACACTATTAGAAATGACTAAACCTACATTGAACTTACCTTCCTGATTGAAGATAACTTTAATTAATGAATCTTCTTGAGAAACTATTGTTGCGTTTGGAATGTCCCAAACTCTGGATTGAACATTATGATACGAGCGATCAAAAATCTCAACTGTATCACCAATACATGCATAAGGTCGTTTCACTTCAATTCCTGCATAACAAAGTTCTCCAGTGCCTAAAACTCCCGTTTCGGCTAAATTTTGAGGTTGCCATAAATTGTTACGTTGCGCTATTGGCGAATTTAATGCCGCATGCATACGTAGTTTTTGTCCCTCTGTAAACATCGTTGAACAATACGAATAATCCATATAGTTCTGAACATTATCTAAATCACCACAAGAGCTACCAGAAGTATTACACGATTGCCATCCAATTGAATTAGGTGTATCTGTTACTTCGTCATCATAAGCACAATTTCCACTAGAAGCAACAGGTAGATAATAAAATCCAGGAACATTATTTCCACCCCAAATGTGATACAAATTCAAATAATGTCCTACCTCATGAGAAAGAACAGTTCTATGTGTCCAATCAGAAGTTCCTATTGTACCGATATAATTATGGCTCATCACGATTCCATCCCAATCAGGCAATGTATCCGCAACAGGAGGCATTAATGAATGCCCCGCCATACCAGAAGTAGCACTTTTACAGACATATACATTTAAATATTTCTCACGTGGCCAATGTACGACACTCTTTACGGTATGATCTCCAATTGCTGAAGTGGGAGAATAATGACGTGTAATTCCATTGGTACAATTACCATCTGGATCTAGTTTCGCTAATCTGAATTCTATCTGGACATTTGCCGCAATACCTTTAAAAGCTGCAATTGTCAATGAAGTATCCGCGTTTCTTTTATTGTACTGTTCATTTAAATTTTTGACAGCGTCGAATAATTGGTCATCCGAAACATTCTCTTCTCCATTCATATGAATAACATGAAAAACAATTGGAATAATATAAGGTCCTGATTTCGCTTGAAATTCTTCATAGTTTTTCGTGAACGTTTCTAGCTCCTGACGTTTTAATTCAAAATGCGACAACATGTTTGGATTTGCCTGAACTAATTGATAATGCATTTCATCCGAATGACAAGGAAATTGTTCTTGAGCGTTTAAAAAACCGAAACTAAAGATCGATAATAATAAGTAGATAATATTTTTCATTTCGTAGGAGTTGAGTGATTTGAAATCAATTTAAAATTGTTAATTTAGCAACGTAAAATTAAAAAAAAAGACCGTTGTAAACAACAGTCTCTTCATAAAAATACTATAATGAATTATTTTTCTTCTGTAATTGGATCTTCAAAAACTCTCTTTGGTTTGATTTTATCAAAGATTCCTAATGTAATCCAAGTTGGCAAAATAAAGCTTAATAAGAAGAATAATACCCAAAATGCTAATCCACCGAAAATCAAGAAAAGCAATATACCAACACCATTTATACTCATAACTATTAACTATTAACTGTGAAAACGTCGTAAAGTTAAAAAAGTAATTTAAAAAAACAAAAAAAAATGGAATATAGAATCGAAAAAGACACAATTGGTGAAGTAAAGGTACCCGCAGATAAATATTGGGGTGCGCAAACAGAACGTTCAAGAAACAATTTTAAGATTGGACCAGAGGCTTCTATGCCACAAGAAATCATTCATGCTTTCGGATATTTGAAAAAAGCAGCCGCGATGACAAACTATGAGTTGGGTGTATTGGACAAAGACAAAATGGAAATAATTTCAACCGTTTGTGATGAAATCTTAGACCATCAGTTAAATGACCAATTTCCATTAGTCATTTGGCAGACAGGATCAGGGACACAATCGAACATGAACTTAAACGAAGTCATTGCCAATAGAGCACACGTACTAAAAGGTGGTGCTTTAACCGATAAAGACAAATTCTTAAAGGCGAATGATGATGTCAATAAGTCACAATCATCGAACGACACCTTCCCTACTGCGATGCATATTGCTGCATATACTTCAGTAGCGACGATTACTTTACCAGGAATGAAACAACTTCGCGACGCATTAGATGCAAAAGCGAAAGCATTTAAAGACATCATCAAAACTGGTCGTACACACTTTATGGATGCTACACCATTGAGTCTAGGTCAAGAATTTAGTGGTTATGTAGCACAAGTAGACAACAGTATCCGTGCAATTAACAATGCGTTAGTAGCGGTGAGTGAATTAGCATTAGGTGGAACGGCTGTTGGTACTGGTTTGAATACGCCAAAAGGATATTCTGAATTAGTAGCGAAGAAAATTGCTGAATTAACCGGTTTTCCTTTTATTACAGCGCATAATAAATTTGAGGCATTAGCTGCGCATGATGCTATGGTGGAATTATCAGGGGCGTTAAAAAGAGCAGCGGTAGCTTTAATGAAAATCGGAAATGATATTCGTATGCTTTCATCTGGACCAAGAAGTGGTATTGGTGAAATCATTATTCCAACGAACGAGCCAGGTTCTTCTATAATGCCAGGAAAAGTTAATCCTACACAACCAGAAGCGATTACAATGGTAGCAGCACAAGTTATAGGTAACGACGTTGCCGTTAGTGTTGGAGGTGCAACAGGTCAATTTGAATTAAATGTTTTCAAACCAATGATTGCAGCCAACGTACTTCAATCAGCTCGTTTAATTGGTGATGCTTGTGTTTCATTTACAGAGCACTGTGTATCGGGTATTGAGCCAAATTACAAAATCATCAAACAACATCTAGATAATTCATTGATGTTGGTAACCGCATTAAACACGCATATCGGCTATTACAAATCAGCAGAGATTGCAAACTATGCTCATGAGAATGGCACCACACTGAAAGAAGCAGCGTTACATTTAGGTCATGTCACTTCTGAGCAATACGATGAGTGGGTAGATCCTAGTAAAATGATTTAATAAATACAACTTATTAAAGAAGAATGGAAGTATTGGTCGAAAGGTCAATACTTCTTTCTTTTTAATTCAAATTGTTGTCCCAAATAAACATTTCTAACTTGTTCATCAGCAGCCAATTCTTCCGCTGTTCCTGATTTTAATATCGCGCCTTCAAATAATAAATAGGCTCTGTCCGTTATCGACAGAGTTTCATTGACATTATGGTCTGTAATGAGAATACCAATATTTTTACGTTTCAAGTCTGAGATAATGCTTTGAATGTCTTCTACGGCGATTGGATCAACTCCAGCAAATGGTTCGTCTAATAGAATAAAGTTAGGATTCGTTGCTAAAGCACGGGCGATTTCCGTTCTTCTTTTTTCACCACCAGAAAGACGATTTCCTAAGTTTTTTCGAACATGTGTTAATTTAAACTCATTCAGTAATTCTTCCAGTCGTTCTTTCCGTTGTTCTTTCATCAAGTCAGTCATTTCTAAAATAGCCATGATGTTATCTTCAACGGATAATTTACGAAAAACAGAAACTTCTTGTGGTAAATAGCCAATACCTAACTGTGCACGTTTATACATCGGTAAATCAGTAATATCCTGCTTATCTAAAAAAACTGTTCCTGAATCTGGCTGTACAAGACCTACGATCATATAAAAAGAAGTCGTTTTTCCAGCACCATTCGGACCCAATAATCCTACGATTTCACCTTGACTCACCTCAATAGAAACACCTTTCACAACCATTCGGTTTTTGTAGGTCTTCTTTATTTCATGTGTATGTAATTTCACGGAACAATTTTTATCAAAAATAGTATTAAATAATGATATCGAAACGGGCTCTTACACCAAAAGGACTTACTCCTGGTATTTGATGCGTCGCTCTATAAATAAAGTCAACTCGGAAAAATTTGAAGATATTCTCAATGCCAACCCCTACTTCAGTATATGGTGTATTAGCGAAACTTCTTGTAAATGAAGGAATCAGCATTGCTTCATTTTGCTTACTGTTTAACATTCCCCAAGTAGCACCACCATGAACAACTAAACGCCATTTTAGTTTTTTTATTCCTGGAATTCGATCTAAAATCAATCCTTGAAAATGATGTTCTAGGTAGGCATTAACATATGTATCAGAAATGAATTCAAAATAATTCATTTTGTTGTAAGCATTTTTTAAGAACCAATACGTTTGCGCACCTTCATGTATTTTTAGAAATGGATAAGCAGTTGTTCCAAAATATTTCCCGAAAGAAAAACCATAGCTAATTCTTCCAAGAGCACCTGTATTTCGAGTATGATCAAGATTAAAAGAGAGACGTTGATAGTTGTATTGGCTTCCAAGAACGCCCTTGAAAGCGATTGTTGCCTCTAATGTTAAAATAGGATATCTTGAACCGATAAGTGCTCTAGAGTAAACTGCATCAATAAACTGACGTTCTTTCCCCCAACTAAAACTAAAGCTAAATTCAGTTGTTTTCACCGTATTTATACGCTGAATTTCATTGTCAGGTGTTAATCGTTCAAAAAGTGCCAATCCTAGTGAGCGGATTTGTCTTGTTTCAGAACAGAAATTCAAGATAAAATCCTTTCCAACATCTTTCTCTATTGAAAATCCTGCTTTATTTACATAGAATAACTTATCCAATGGCTTTGATTTAGCAATGTTTCCAAAGGTGTTTCCTGCAGAAGTACCACTTCCATATTGTTCAATATCAGAATTAGCATAAATAGATAGAAGTCCTCGCTTTCGCTGAGATAAGTTAATACGGATTAAACCTCCACCCTTTATCTTTCTATCATAAAACCCATACCCTATTCTTCCACCAAGTTCTATTATTTTAGAAAAATCATTAGAAGTACGTAAAGAAATATTCATCTTGAATTTTTCGATAGGATTGGTACTGACAAAATTATATAAGTCACCTAATTCTAATTTTTTTCCTAATGGATAATAACCTGTAGCAATAAAATAAAATGAATTTTTCAGTAAATTAAAATAAGGTGTGTTATTCAGGGAATCCACCATTATGTCAATATTCTGTTCTTTTATAGAAAGCGGTGTGTGTCGGATACTATCCCAATAGGCATCGCTTCTATTTCTGGCTCCATCAAGTAGCTCAGTTGTACTTTTGGCGTTATAAAAATCAGCAGAATGAATATTATTAATGTGAAAATTAAAGCGCGAAGATGATTTTCGAAGAAAAATACCTGGATTTTGCGCATCTTTAACTAGGTTTAAATCAATTACCAATCGTTCATCTGTTTGCATCCAAACTTCATTTTCAACTTGATCAAAATACTGCTCAATGTACATACCATTGATGTAATTGATGTTTGCAACTGAAGAAAGATTCGCCTTAAACTCTTTCACCGCATAAGTTGTATCATGAATCAACATGGAACCTTCAAAAGTAGTTTCTCCACTACGCTTTGGTTTAAAGTTAATTTGAAAATAAAAGTGATTGTCGATATACATCGAATCAATCAAGCTATAATTATAAAAATTCTTTCCAGAGTTAGAAATCGGAGAAACAAAAGCACGTTGAAATAAATCAATATAATTATCATATATATTAATGTCCATATAGACATCTCCTAACAATTGATTAATTTGAAGGTTTTCAATTCCCGTGATGCGAGATGCTTTTAGAATTTCTCGTTTTCGTGTTGGATTTTTTAAATAGTAGAAATCAGACACCGATTCTGTTAGCAAAATAGGAAGGGTTTTCCCCTCTTTATCGTTTGAGTCCAAATAATTAAGAACAAAATCTAATTTCTTGACAACAGAACCTTTTCCAAATTCATCATCTAAGTTATTGATATCCACTTGAATCTTATTATATAATTCATAGTCATACGCCTCTAGCTTTTCTTTATTATTGATAGGCTTATTACGAATAATACGTTTTAAAATACGTAAAGCAGGAGAATCGCCAGAAGGTTTTATCACAACACCTTCTATTTCTTCTTCATCTAAGGTCAAGTAAATCGTTACTTCTTGAGATTCGTCTAGTGCTATTTTTTGTTTAAATGTAGTATATCCAAAAGAAGAAACGACAAGGGTATCAGAAGCATAATACGTTTCAATCACAAAACTTCCGTCTTCTTTTGAAAAAGTGCTAATATCACTTTCATGAAATCCAACTTTGGCAAAGTCAATTGGCGCCTTTGTTTTAGCATCAAGAACTTTACCAAATACCTTTGTCTGTTGACCATAGCTAGCCAAAGAGAAAAATAATATAAGTAGTATTAGAAAAGGTTGTTTCATTCTGATCCCTTCAAACTATCACGTTCCACTTTTGCTACAACCCATACGCCTATTTCATATAGCAATAATATAGGAAAGGTAACAATAACTTGACTAATAACATCTGGAGGTGTAATAATTGCAGCTAAAATTAATATCCCAACTATTGCGTGCTTTCGATGTTTTTTCAAAATAGCGGAAGAAATGATACCGATTTTGGCAGCTATATATAAAACGACAGGTAACAAGAAGAATAATCCAGTATAAAAAACAGTGGATATAATTGTACTCATATAGGAATTAATCGTGAAGAAGTTGATGATTTCTTTAGAGATTTTATAGGTTCCAAAAAATTGAATACTTAAAGGAGCAACAACATAATAACCAAATAGAATACCAATAAAGAAAAGGATGCTTACGTAAAAAACGATTCCTTTAACCGCCATAATTTCATTTTTCTTTAGTCCTGGACTTATAAAAGACCACAATTGGTAAAAGACAAATGGAAATGCAACAACAAAAGCACCTACAAAGCTCATCATCATAGAGTACGCAAATTGCCCGCCTACAGAATTACTGTGCATTTCAACTGGGATACCGTCGATACATAAATTAAAATACTTACACATCATACGATACGAAACAAAATCTGGATCTTTCATTATCAAGAAAATATTATCCCGTTAATTCTAAGTGGTGGCGCAGGTACAAGACTTTGGCCTTTATCAAGAAAATATTATCCATTACCCATTCTTGATAAATGAAAATCACAACAGCCATAATTAAAATAGCAATTACACTTTTAATGATTCGATGTCTTAATTCCTCAAGATGATCGAAAAAATTCATTTCTTGATTTCCCTCTTTCATAATATACCACAAATTTAAAAATTGATTTAGGGTGGAGATCACTTTATTAATAATTATTTTAAGCTGAATAGGCTCATATGTGGTTTTTTTGTATTAAATTAGTTTACTTTTTAAAAATGAACCGTAAGTTAAATTAAAAATATGGATTTAGTAGTAGATCTTAAAAATGCGTTACATACTTATTTTGGCTTTGATAAATTCAAAGGAAAACAAGAAGAGATTATCAGTAGTGTATTAAAAGGTCACAATACTTTTGTTATCATGCCTACTGGAGGAGGCAAATCTCTTTGCTATCAATTACCAGCTTTAATTTCTGAAGGAACTGCAATCATTGTATCTCCATTAATAGCATTAATGAAGAATCAGGTGGATGCTATTCGAAATATTAGTGAAGGTGACTCTGTTGCTCATTTCTTAAATTCATCTTTGTCAAAAACAGAAATTTCAAGAGTGAAGAAAGATATTCAAGATGGAAAAACAAAATTATTATATGTTGCTCCTGAGTCTCTCGTTAAGAAAGAGAATGTCGATTTTTTAACGAGCGTAAATATTTCTTTTTTCGCCATTGATGAAGCCCATTGTATTTCAGAATGGGGCCATGACTTCAGACCTGAGTATCGTCGTTTAAGAGAAATATTTGAATGTATTTCAAATGTTCCTATTATCGCTTTAACAGCAACAGCAACACCTAAAGTTCAATACGATATTCAGAAGAACTTGGATATGTTAGATGCTAGAGTGTTTAAATCTTCTTTTAATAGAGACAATCTTTTTTATGAAATTCGTCCTAAGCGAGATGTAGAGAAGGAAATCATCCGCTTTATTAAAGCACGTGAAGGAAGCTCTGGTATTATCTATTGTTTGAGTAGAAAAAAAGTGGAAGAAATCGCTAAACTCTTACAAGTTAACGGTATCAATGCATTGCCTTATCATGCTGGATTGGAAGCAAATGTCAGAGGTCGAAATCAAGATATGTTCCTGATGGAGGACATTGATGTAATTGTTGCTACCATAGCTTTTGGAATGGGAATAGACAAGCCGGATGTACGTTTTGTTATTCACCATGATATTCCGAAGTCTTTAGAAAGTTATTATCAGGAAACAGGTCGTGCTGGAAGGGATGGAGGAAAAGGAGAATGTTTAGCATTTTATAGTTATAAAGACATTGAGAAACTAGAAAAGTTTTTACAGGGAAAACCAGTTACAGAACTAGAAATTGGCCGACAATTACTAAATGAAATTGTTTCATACACCGAAACTTCTATCTGTCGACGAAAGTATATTTTACATTATTTCGGAGAAGAGTTTGATGATTACAACTGTAATACCATGTGTGACAACTGTCGCTTTCCAGTTGAAAAAATTGAAGGAAAAGACTATGTAGTGAAATTATTGAAAGCTGTAAAAGACTTAAAAGAAATGCAAAAAGCAAAATACATTTGTGCATTTATGGCTGGAAAATTAACGTCTGAAATAAAATCCTATAATCATAACAAGTTGTCTTCTTTTGGAAGTGGTGAAGATCGAGATGAATATTTTTGGAGTGCTGTCATTCGTCAAGCAGATGTAAATGGATATATTTCCAAAGAGATTGACACTTTTGGTACCATTAAACTAACAGAGAAAGGTCTTCGATACATTGACCACCCTACTACATTTATGATATCTGAAGAACGCAAGTTCGATGAAGAGGAAGATATTGATTTTGTATCGGATGCCAAAGGTGGAGTTTTTGATGAACAATTATATACTTTATTAACTGATTTAAGAAAGTCAATCTCTAAGAAAAAGAACATCCCTCCTTTTGTTATTTTCCAAGAACCTTCTTTGAAAGACATGTGTTTTCAATATCCTATTACAATTGAAGAATTAACGAACATTCAAGGTGTAGGAACAGGTAAGGCTGCACGTTACGGCGCGCCATTTGTGGAATTAATAAAAGAATATGTCGAATCAAATAATATAGAACGACCATTAGATTTTGTAGTAAAGTCAATTGCTAACAAATCAGCTTTAAAAGTTCAATTAATTCAAAATATTGATAAACGACTATCACTCGAAGATATTAGTAAATCTCAAGGTAAAACCTTAGAGGGTGTTATTGAAGAAATCGAAGGAATTGTTGCTTCAGGAACACGTGTAAATATCAATTATTACATCGATGAAATATTAGACTCTGATAACCAAGAGGAAATTTACGAATATTTTAGAGAAGCTGAAACGGATGATTTAATTACTGCCTACAAAGAATTAGATGGTGATTATTCAGAAGAAGAGCTTCGACTAATGCGTATAAAATTCATGAGTGAAATGGCGAACTAAAGTACACTTCATTTTAAATAAACTTCTACAAAACAAAAAACGCAGTCTCAATAAGAGCTGCGTTTTTTTATCTTAAAAACTTCGTTAATCTTTTTGATACATTAAATCTTTTTCTAAATTCGCTGGAAGTTTTGGTAATTTTTGTCTTGGTAGTAAGAACGACGTCAGTTCTGCCATTTCATTGAAGACATAATGACTGTCTGCTGCTGCTTTTAAGTATCCTGCTCCTGTACTTCCTCCTGTTCCAACACGTTTTCCGATCGTACGTTGTACCATATGAATATGTCGGTGTCTCCACATAGACATAAACTCGTCTAGTTCAAGCAACATATTCAATAACTCAAATGGCGTTTGTAATAATGGATAATCTCTGTAAAGCATGATAAAAAGTGCATTTTTACTCGCTAATTGACTTAATCTTCTTTCTTCTGGATATTCATTTTCATTCATGATAATAGCATCAAACGACTTTAAGTTTAATCCTTCAGTAGTTAATAGCGAACTTTCATACGCTTCGCGATAAGTGTCCCAGAAAGGATGTTTGTCCGCTTTTGCTTTTTCTGAATCCCAATAGTTTTCTTCCTGACAGAACGGCATTCTTTCTAACCATCTATTGATCAAAACAATTAATGATTCATCCGCCTCTGCTTGTTTCACACGCTCAATATCTTTTTCATTTAATTGAGAAAGATAATATTGCTTACCGAAACGCTCTTTGTAAGTCAATCCTAAAGTAGCCTCCACAATTTTAAACTGAATACTTTGAAATCCAGATGCAGGACGTAGCAAATCTCTAAAATCTAAGAAGTCTAACGCTGTCATTGTTTCAACAATCCCAAATTGCTCCACTAATAAACTTAAAATTTTATTGACTCTTTTTAAACGATATACAACATCGTATAACGCTGGTGAATTGTTGGGTAATGTCGGTTGTTGAAAAGTCTTACGAATAACTCCTAGTTCGTGAATTATTTCTTTAAACCAAAGTTCATATACTTGATGCACAACGATAAAAAGCATTTCATCATTTGCTTCTAAACCTTCTTTTTTACTTTCCAATTCCTGTGCATTAAGAATCTTGTCTAATTGAAGATACTCACTGTAGTAAACAGGTTTACGATTGTCAATAGTTTCCATTTTTAAGTTATAAATTAATTATTAAAGATTAATAGGTCGATAAATTTACTGAATTATTTATCGAATACTTCACTTTTAATGGAATAAATTGAAAATGATTTATAGAATTGACATTAACCAAAACGAATGGCCCCAATTAAAATTAACTCAATATGAGTAATTAATAAATTAAAAATGGAATGCCTTTCAGTTCTTTTTTAGGAGATGTTATTTTTAGTAAATAGCTTCCTTTTGACAGATGTAGATTTGAAAAAGGATATAAAGTAGTTCCAATAACAAAATTTACTTTTTCAGTATAAATAATCTTGCCAATTACATCAAATATAGAAATGTTCACATCTTTTAATTCTTCATTACTTTCAACTTTTAATGAAAAATTACCATTAGATGGATTGGGAAATAAAACAACTGAGAAATTTTCTGGAGAACATTTAGAAGAAATAGGATTAAAGATTTCATAATCTCCATTCAAATCATACTGCGTTAATCTATAATAGTTGATTTCTCTAGTCGCATCTGAATCTGTCATGTGGTATTTTACAGCGGAAGTAGAAGTTCCCTGAGCGCTTACTTTAGCAATATCCGTCCAAGTTATAAGATCTTCACTTCGCTGTACTAAAAAGTAGTCAGAATTAGACTCTGAAGCAGTTTCCCAATTTATGAGTGTATTGCCTTCTGTATCACATTTTACTGAAAAAGAAGTCAGTTCAATAGGCAATGGAGAAGGCAAATTAGTCGTCAACCAAATATCGTTTATAATAGGAGAAACATCACTCCTATATACAGCCGCCGAAACGTATATTTTTTGAGATGTCACCGTTGAAATATCAAAATTTTGAGTACCATTAAGTCCAGACGAACGAAGGAATGGTCCAGCAACTATTGCATTTGAGACAGCATCATGAATAGCATATTCTGTGTAACAAGAGGTACATGTTGTATTATCAGAAATTATTAACTCATCCCACGTAGTTCCAGCGGGCCCATAAATAGCTCTATCTACTGAAGGAAAATTGACGGTGTTTTTATAATTGGTAAATGTACCCCTTATATTTGGTGCAGTTGATACTCCGTTGTCTGCTTGACGAAGACAACGATTATTTTTACTCCCAGCGCTATAAGCCGTATTCCATCTTAAAAGTAAATTAAAGTTATTTCCCGCACTCCATCCTGTACGATTCACAATTTCTTGTAAAATATTATCAACAGAAGTAAAGTCATACCTGGTGTTATTGGACCAATTGGAAGTATAATCGATTACTTTTTGAGCAGTTGTTCTTACTGTTAATGCTTTAATATTTGTACTGGTTATTGAAGGAGCGTTATCAGAACTATGGGCATCTGCAATTAGATATAAATGAACTGACTGTGATTCGCAAGCACAAGCATCTGTCGCTACAACTGAAAAAATGGCAGACTGAATCAATCCATTTTTAGGTATATTTACGGTAAAAGGAAACCCATTAAAAATAGCCGAATTTCCATTACAATTGTTTTGCCAACCAACGGTCATATAATTTACAGATGAATAAAATGTTCCATTCTCCAATATCGCATCCCCACTTGTGGCGTTAATATTAAAAGCACCTTGATTAAGCGTAATATTACCATTATCTGGAAGCGGTGTACTATTCACACTTATATTATTATAGGTCAATTCCTGCACTGTTCCAGTTGAAAATTGTTCTCCTGTTGTATAGTACCAGCCTTCTTCTTCATATGGAATTCCTGGGAAATATGAATACGGCCATAAATCGGTTGTCCATGAACCATAGGTTGTGCCGCCATTTGAGGAGACTCTACATCTCGCAAAGTAAGTTTGATTCACACCAGTTAATGCTGTTGTTGTCCAAAAATCATATAACGAATTGCCATTGTAAGTTGTTCCATCAGTAATTGTAGACACAAAAGCAGTTCCTGTGAAATTAGATTTGGTATTCAACTCAATTTGAACGGCATTAAAGTTAGAGGATGACTTGATGGTAAATTTAGGCATATCATTAGCACCTTTACGATGTGCAAATGAAGTTGAAAGTGAAGGATTAGAGGAAATATTACTAAATTCGGGTTTTGTTGAATATTTGAAACGCGCATTGGGCTTTTGGCTAGTTGTACTGGTTGGATTTGTTCCACATAGCGATCCTGAATTATCATCTCGAGTAGATCTTAAACTATTATTTAAATTACAATGTTTTACAATGCCAGAATTACTCCAAGCAGACGATTGAGACCAGCATACTTGAACAGCAAGATTATCAGTTCCATTCCAAACAAAATTATTATCAAATACAATAGCATTCCATGAATCATCTGTTAATGATTGTGCTTGATAAGCAAAAGCATTTTTAACTGTTGTCCATCCACTTGTTCCTAATCCATTTGTCAAGACATTCGCCAAAGTAGTATGCTTCATAGAAATTTCATAATCAGGTAAAGCATTATCTGATTTGGTTATAACAAACCAACTAATTTCTTCAATGGTTGCTCCGCCAACAATTCCTGCGGCATTTAATTCAGTTTTTGTATAGATAAATTGAAGGGTATTTCTTTTGTAATAATTATTAATTACTCCTGCATCTGTTGTTCCTCCACTAGCAGACCCAGAAGGTTGAATAACACCATAAGATTGGGCATGAATATTAGCACAAGAGAAAATTAAACTAAAAAAAGTATGAAAAAATTATTAATAAAATTCATAAAAAGACAATTACTATTTACAAAGGCTAAAAATATCCGTTTTCCACTTCAGTTTATAAGAATAACAGGTTATTTAGCTATATTTTAATTACAAATATAGTCTATATTTAGTTTTAAGATAAAAGAATCATAAAGGATAACAATAAAATACAAATTAGCTATATTCCTTAGTTTTATAAATAGAATAAGATTAATAATAGAATAGGAAATATAATCTTCTATTTCAAGGATGTAAGAAATTAAAAATAACCAAAGATGGAAAAATAACTCTAACTTTGTGCTTTATTTAAATTACAACTTCCAAACAATGAATGAGTTTGAAAAATTAGGTGTACAACCTTCTATCATAAAAGCATTAAACGAGAATAACATTTTAGTTCCTACTCCTATTCAAGAGCAAGCGATACCGGTTTTATTGAAATTTAAAACGGACTTTGTAGGTCAAGCACAAACTGGAACAGGAAAAACAGCTGCTTATAGTATTCCGCTTATTCAGTCTATCGATGTGAAAAATACCAAAGCACAAGTATTAATTATCACTCCTACACGTGAGTTATGTACGCAAATTGCAAAACAAATCTTTAAGTTCACCAAACACACTGATAAAATTTTTATAGAAAAAATAATTGGTGGTGCGCCGTTAAATCTACAAATTGAAAACTTAAAACGATCAACACATATTATTGTAGCGACACCAGGAAGATTATTGGAATTAATCAATAAAAACATCATTGACTTAGATCAAATTGACACGGTTGTAATCGACGAAGCGGATGAGATTATCACCATGGGCTTCAAACAAGAGCTGGATGCAATTTTAAATGTGACCAATCAAAAGGCATTTACATGGATGTTCTCTGCGACCTATCCAGATGATTTGAACCAAATGGTCAAGAAGTACCTTTCAAAGGATTGTAAAAAAATACATATTGAAGGTGGAACTTTGTTGAATACAAACATTCTCCATCAATATTATCTCTGCCCAAAGAAAGAAAAAGAAAATTATATACTTGATTTTCTTCAGAGTCATTCTAAGGTTAAAGGCATTATTTTTTGTCGGACGCAATATAAAGTAGAAGAATTACATGCTTATCTAACTGAAAATGGTATCCTAGCAGGATTAATGCACGGTGAATTACAACAAAGAGATCGAGAAAAAGTCATGCGTATGTTTCGTACAAGCAAAGTAAAAGTGATGGTTACTACCGACATTTCTTCTAGAGGTTTAGATATTGACGATATTTCTTATGTCATTCACGAAAACGTCCCAGAAAAATTAGAAATGTATATTCACAGAAGTGGTCGAACAGCTCGTGGAAACAATAAAGGTATTACGATCAGTTTTGTCTCTACAGAAGAAATTGGAATGATAAAAAAGCTACAATCTATGTTAAAAATTAAATTTAACAAAGTCAATTAAAATATTCGATCAAATAAGGCGTTTATATCTTAAAATCACGCCTATGATAGAAGATGTTACAAAAAATGTTGCTCCGACGGTTAAGGAGTTTAATCTCAATCCTTCTGATGAGACCTTGATGGCTATTCTAAATTATAGCAAAAGTATCGAAGTTGTCGAAATAGAGAATCAGAAAATTTTATTAAATCTTAATTAAAAAAAAGCCACTTGAAAGTGGCTTTTTTTATGCTTAAAAATTCTTCTAGGTTTTCCTTTTCTTCTTTTTAGCAGCAGGAAATAAGATGTTATTCAAAATCAATCGATATCCTGGAGAATTAGGATGAAGATTTAAATCTGTTGGTGGATCTCCTACTAAATGTTGAAAATCTTCTGGATCATGGCCAGCATAAAAAGTCCATGTTCCTTCACCTAAAGTTCCATGAATATATTTAGCTGTACCCAAAGCGTTATTTTCCCCTAAGATTAAAACATCTGGTTTGATAAATTGCTTTTTAAAATCAGTTGTTTGCCCCATAAATCCATCTATTATATCCGTATGACATTGTGTTAACATGGTTGGTATGACGTCCCATTTTGCGGAGAATTCAAACAAAGTAAATTTATCTTGGTTCTCAGGCAGTCTATGTAAATCCGTACCATCAATATCTGAATATTCATACACATACGGATTTTTCTCAATGGTAAAGTCTTTAAAGGCAAACGTATTTGAAAAATCAATTTTGTTTTGAAAACCAGGTTCACTGGCATCACCGTCATACATTTCTTCACAAATATCGGTGCTATGTGCTGCGAGTGCAATATCAAAACTATCTGTTCCACTACACATCGTGAAAAGAAAGCCTCCACCAATCACGAAATTTTTAATATTCATTGCCACCGCTAATTTCAATTGAGAAACCTTACTAAAACCTAATTTTTTCGCATCTTTCTCAGCATCTCTTACTTGATCTTGGTACCATTTATAGTTTTTGTAACGTGCATAGAATTTACCATATTGTCCTGTGAAATCTTCGTGATGTAAGTGTAACCAATCGTACTTTGGTAAAACTCCCATCACAATGGCAGAATCGTAAATCTTATCGTACGGAATCTCTGCATAATCTAATACCATTGTTACTGCATCATCCCATGGAAGGGCAGAACTTGGTGTATAAACGGCAATCTTAGGTGGCTTTTCTAATTGAACAATTTCTTGGTTGACTTCTGGATTAGCGATTTGATTGCGAATATTATTAGCTTGACCATCGGTAATCAATTCATATCGAACACCTCTAATCATCAACTCCTCCTCTATTTGCTTTGCGTGTGGCATCATGAATGAACCACCTCTATAATTCAGCAACCATTCAATAACAACATCTCTTTCCAATACCCAATAAGCTAGACCGTAGGCTTTCAAGTGATTTGTTTGTGTCGCATCCATGGGGATTAATATTTCCGTAGAACGACCGAGAAATCCATATAATAAAAAGAAAATTAAAACTAATTTTTTCATAGTATTTTTCAATAAATGACTTCAGCTTTTAAAACGGACTATCGTCTTTTTCTTCAAAATCAATATCTTCATTCATCTTACTCTGAAGCGTATACATACTAGATGGTGAATTATTGTCAAAGTTCTTATTACTTGACAAGATACTACACGATGACCCTATTGGCTCAAAATCTTCATTAAAAGTATTTAGGTTTTGAAAACGTGCATATTCTTTAATGAATTGAAGTCGAACCGATCCTGTTGCTCCATTTCGGTGTTTAGCCAGAATGATTTCACCAACACCTTCATTGGACTCGCCATTTTCATCTGTTGTAAAACCATAGTATTCAGGACGATATATAAAAGATACGATATCTGCATCTTGCTCAATAGCACCCGACTCACGTAAGTCTGAAAGAATCGGTCGTTTATCACCACCACGTTGTTCTACCGAACGACTTAACTGAGATAACGCTAAAACAGGAACGTTTAATTCTTTGGCAATTTCTTTGATAGATCGGGAGATAGAGGATATTTCTTGCTCTCTATTTCCACCACCTTTTCCTCCGTTACCAGTCATCAACTGTAAATAGTCAATGATAATCATTTGGATATCATACTGCATTTTCAAACGGCGACATTTTGCTCGTAAGTCAAATATTCCTAATCCAGGAGTGTCGTCAATATATAAAGGAGCACTGGATAATTTTGTAATACGTTCGTGCAGTTGAATCATCTCATCTGGACGAAGATTTCCTTTTCTCAACTTTTCTGCAGGAATACGTGTTTCAGCAGAAATTAATCGTTTCACCAATTGCACTGAAGACATCTCTAATGAGAATACTGCTACTCCATGATTGTAGTCTACAGCAGCATTTCTAGCCATTGATAAAACAAAAGCTGTCTTTCCCATCGCTGGTCTCGCCGCAATAACAATCATATCGGAGCGCTGCCATCCAGAAGTTAATTTATCTAATTCTATCAATCCAGTCGGAATACCTGATATTCCATCCGAATTTTTAGAAGCTGCCTCAATTTCTAACAACGCCTCTCGAACCACATTTTGCATCAAGTCCACATTCCGTTTCATATTGTTCTCTGCGATAGAGAATAATTCTTTTTCAGCTTTCCCTAAAAGATCAAAAACGTCAATTGTTTCATCGTAAGCATCTTTTAAAACTTCATTACACATTCTAATTATTTCTCGTTGAATGTGCTTTTGAGAAATAATTCGAGCGTGATATTCTGCGTGTGCAGAAGAGGCTACTCTATTGGTTAAAGATGAAACGTACACAACGCCACCAGCCAATTCTAACTCTCCTAATTTTTTTAGTTTATTAGTAACCGTCAACAAGTCAATCGGCTCAGAGTTAGCAAATAATTCCCTTATTGCGTTATATATATATTGATGTTTGGGGCTATAAAAACTATTAACCGTAAGAATATCAATCGTATCATTTACTGCGTTTTTGTCCAATAACATAGCTCCAAGAACAGCAGATTCTAAGTCTGTTGCTTGTGGAACTACTCTTCCAATTTCACTAAGAGAAGGAGACGTATTATTTTTAATACGTTTAGCAGCTTTATTTTCTACTTGATTTTTATCCATGTTACAAACTTAAGCAGAAATTTGATATTTAATAAATGAATGTTTCATCTTTATGAACGGTTTTAGTTAATTTTAATTAGGTTAAATTTAAAATATATTAAATCTTGTATGACTTCTAAAGGATAGGTCCTAAAAAAGTAGTGAATCAGTTAGTAATTCCCTGCTAAAATACGTTAAATTTACGTTCATAATTCAACTTCCGATGGAAAAAACATATGCACACAACGTTATTGACTTTAATCGTACTTTAGATTTTAAAGGAAAGTTGCCGAAAGGCTTCGATGTACTCAATCCTTACCTAGACAATCCAGAAACGATGGATGTGATGGCTCAATTTTACAACAAATTTTACAACGACTCAAATCAACGGAAATTTATTATTGGTATCAATCCAAGTCGTCATGGAGCTGGTGTAACAGGCGTTCCATTCACCGATACTAAACGATTACAAAGTGCATGTGGTATTACTATGAAATCAGCACGGACGCATGAGGTTTCATCTGTTTACTTATATGATGTCATCAAGGAATACGGTGGTGCGACTACCTTTTATAGCGATTTTTATATCAACTCTCCTTTTCCACTCGCTATTGTACGTAATACGAAGAGGGATATTTGGTTAAATGCTAATTATTACGATGATCGATTCCTGTATGAATCGGTGAAAGACTTCATGATTGAATCACTTAAAAAACACATTGAATTAGGCATTAATACCGATAAGGTGTATGTTTTAGGAAAGAAAAATGCTCAATTTTTACAAAAAATAAACCAAGAAGCGCAGTTATTTGGGGAAATGATTGTTTTAGAACATCCACGCTATATTCAACAATATAAGTCAAGAGATAAGCAATTATTCATAGATAAGTATCTGCTAGCACTAACGGACGAATAGAATTTATGATAGTTTAGTAGTTATTCTAATTTTTTGTTTATTTTCACATCTGTTTATAGAATAAATGATGGGAAAAATGAAATCAACTACTCTTCTACTCTCCTTGATATTGAGTTGGGCACTTTCTTTTGGGCAATATACCGTAGAGAATTTACCTAATCCTAAAACGCAAGGACAAGAATTCTACGTGAGTGACCCTGACCATATTTTGGACATAGAAACAGTTTTTGAGCTGAACAACATTGCTCTAAGCATTGACAGCTTAACAGGAGCTGAATTCACC
>CAZDAR010000015.1:0-45099 GCA_964503665.1 uncultured Flavobacteriales bacterium | reverse complement strand
ACTGTTATTATTTTTAATGATTCTACATAATGTAATTGAAATCATAAACAGATAAAAATATTTTTCTATAAACTACTTGCTGAATATTTAAGATAAAAGCATCTATTTTAAGTTGTTATACATTACTATTGACTAAATATAAAGTTGAAACTACATTTTATTAAAGATATTTTTTTAAAAACAGTAGCGCCCAATATTGAAATTAGGCGCTACTGTTTTAAAAATAGACTATGAATTGAAGGGTCTTTTATCCTAAGACCGTCAATTTTATTTTAAATATTTCTTGATTTCGTTGGTAATTTCATCTTTAGAAATCATTCCATTGTGTTTCCATTTTTGTTCACCATTGACGAACAGAATAAATACTGGAACTCCTGTGATATCAAAAGCTTCGGTAACATCTGAGCTTTTCTCAGCATCAATACGTTTCACAGTAGCCTTGCCATTGTATTCCTTTTCAATTTCATCTATAATTGGCGCCATCTTCTTACATGGAGCACACCAAACAGTATGGAAATCAACTAATACAGCGTCATTCTTTTTGATTAAATCATTGAAATCATTTAAAGAAAATGTTTGGATATTCTTATCCGTTCCGCCTTCCGGAACTACAACTGGAAAATTATTCTTTTTCCAAGCTAACATTCCTCCTTCCATATTGTAAACGTGTTTGAACCCGTTCTTAGAAAGGATTTTTGCCGCTTGTCCACTTCGACCTCCTGAAAGACAATATATATAGATGTCTTTGTCTTTTTGCATCAAGTTAATTTTCTTTTCAAAATCCTCATCATAAATATTAATGGTGCTTGCATTTTGAATATAACCTCCAGCAACTTCTTCAGGTGTACGAACATCCAAAATAATTCCTTCTCCTTTTTCAGCTAATTCTTTAAACGTTGCGACATCCACATTTTTCACAAAACTTTCATCCAAAGATTGTATCGTGCTCTGCTCTGATTTAGTGTCAGCTTGTGAGAATCCACAACTTGTAAATAACACTAATGATAATGCAACAAGGCTAAAATATTTCATTTTTCTCATTTTTCTCATTTTTCTCATTTTTTGATAAATATAAAAATTGTTTACACTACTTGAATTGATTTTTAAAAAACTTTTGCAATGCCATCACATTAACACTATAAACACCCATTTATCTATCTCACCGAATGTTTTTAACGTCTAATTATAAATGTCTTTCGCATATTTTTAGTTTCTTTGACAAAGATCAATACTTGTTTTTTGTTATTTTGTAACCGTTGTTACATTGTACTAGAAATAAGTAGTGTAATTTAACGGTTTTATTCTACAACTCAACACATAGATATGTTAAAAACAAGATTTATACCTATTCTATTCAGTTTCTTTTTTGTGACATTAGCGTTTGCTCAACCCTGGAAAGAGAGTCTGAAATTTTCTCAATCTATCGAGAAAATAAATGATAAAACAGCTTACCTAGTCATCGATGTAACCATTACTAAAGATTGGCATATTTTTTCCAAAAACCACGATCCCAATAAATCGGACTTCATTGGAATGCCAACTACACTAGAATTAAAAAAGAGCAAGGATTACGTTGCACATGGCACACTCACAGAATCACCGAAAGCAAAAGTGCATAACGATGAATTTGGTGTTTCCTTAATCTTTCTAAATAAAGCTACATTCAAGCAAAAAATAGAATTAAAAAATAGCACTGCCAAAGCAACAGTTATTTTTGAAGGGCAAGTTTGTCATGATATTAAAGGATGTATTCCATTCGATAAAGAGTTTACTTTTGACTTAAGTGGTTATCTACAAGCTAATACTGTAACTCATACTCCAACGAATATTGACAATAACAACACAGCAATCGAGAACGAAACCGCTATCGAAGTTGAACCTACTGAAAAAGTAGACACAACTGTTCCTCAAGTAGAGCAAGAACAAGTAGCTTTTACAAAAAACAACGACACATCAGATACCGAAAAGAAAAGTTCAGGTTGGATTATCTTCTTATTAGGCTTTGGTAGTGGTATGATTGCATTATTGACTCCTTGCGTTTTTCCTATGATTCCAATGACAGTGTCGTATTTTACAAAATCGGCAAGCACGAGAAGAAAAGGAATTACCAATGCACTTATTTACGGACTTTCAATCATAGCTATTTATGTAACTGTTGGTTTGATTCTCACATTATTCCTTGGAAAAACAGGTCTCAATGACTTAGCTACCAATATTTGGATGAATCTCCTATTCTTTGCGATCTTCGTTATTTTTGCCTTTTCATTCTTGGGAGCTTTCGAAATTCAACTTCCTTCTAAATGGATTAACAAAGCGGACAGCAAAGCAGATAAAGGTGGTTTAATCGGCATATTCTTCATGGCTTTCACCTTGAGTTTAGTGTCCTTCTCTTGCACAGGACCTATCGTCGGAACGTTAATCGTTGAAGCTTCTCAAACAGGACTCTATGGACCAATTATTGGAATGATTGGATTCTCATTAGCATTAGCGTTACCATTTACATTATTCGCGATTTTCCCAGGATGGTTAAACTCTATGCCGCAATCAGGCGGTTGGTTAAACTCTGTGAAAGTTGTCTTAGGATTAATGGAATTAGCATTGGCGTTGAAATTCCTTTCAGGCGTTGATTTAGCCTACAGATGGGGAATTGTAACACGTGAGTTATTCATTGCTTCTTGGATTGTTATTTTTGCAGTTACTGGTTTCTATTTACTAGGAAAAATTCGATTTTCGAATGATTCTCCAACGGAAAAACTATCTGTTACGCGATTCATGTTTGCAACTGTTTTCTTAGTGTTTACTGTTTATCTAATCCCAGGAATGTTTGGTGCTCCATTGAAAATAATTGATGGTGTCGCTCCACCACGCGCTCATTCTGAAGATCACTTTAAATTCGTAACTGGCTATGGTGATGGTTCTGGCACATCAGCTGCAAGTGATACCTTATATCGATTTACATCTCAAATGCATGAGGTTGATGGTGGCATCAAAGTTTTCCATGACCTTGAATTAGGTGAGGAATATGCGAAGATTGTGAACAAACCAATTTTGTTAGACTTTACAGGTTACAATTGCGCTAACTGTCGTAGAACAGAATCTACTATTTGGACGAATGAAAAGATTAGGCCAAAGCTGTTGAACGATTATGTGATTGTCTCTTTATATGTAGATGATAAAACACCGTTACCTAAAAATGAACAAGTTTTCTCTAAAATATTGAATTCTAAAAAACGATATGTTGGTCACAATTCTTCTGAATTGCAAATTAAGAAGTATAATCAAGTATCACAACCATTGTACGTTGTTGTCGATGCTGACGGAAATGATTTAACTACGCCAATTGGTTATACTCCTGACATTAATGAGTACTACAAATTCTTACAAGAAGGATTGAATAAGTTTAAAAAATAAAAGACAACTATCATCATGAAAAATGATATTGAAGACCGTGCGGATGTTGAATTAATGGTCGATACATTTTATGGAAAAGTAAAAGAAAGTGAAATTCTTGGTTTTATTTTCGATGATGTTGCTAAAGTAAATTGGGAAACGCATTTGCCGAAGATGTATAATTTTTGGGCGACGATGCTTTTGCACGAACGTACCTTTCTCGGTGACCCAATGTCTAGGCATTTAGAGTTAAGTGAGCGTACCGAAATGTCCATTGTTCAATACAATGAATGGCTGTCTCTTTTTCACGAAACCGTGACCGACTTATTTGAAGGAATTAAAGCTGACGAAGCAAAGATGAGAGCCGAAAGAATTGCGCGAGTGATGTTAAGTGTTATTCAAGGAAATTAAATTAATATACCTATGTTAGATATTTTCGACCTACTTATTTCTGATAAAGAAGAAATTTCTTTAAATGACGTTTTCTTAAATGACGACAATAGAAATCAGGTGGAGAATCTGATAAAAGAACATTATTACGTCGAAGAATTAAGCAAATACAATCTTCCTGTCAACAACAAACTTTTACTTCACGGTCATTCTGGTTGTGGAAAAACAATGTTGGCAAAAGCGATTGCAAAAGCATTAGGAAAAAATATGCTTATCCTTAATTTAAGTAATGTTATTTCTTCCCGTATTGGCGAAACTTCACAACATCTAAAACAAGTATTTGACAAAGCAAATAGAGAGCGAGCGGTCCTTTTCTTAGACGAATTTGACCAAATAGGAAAAGCACGAAGCACTAGTGAACAAGATGTAGGCGAAATGAGACGATTGGTCAATAGTATGATTCAATTAATTGACTACTTCCCTGAAAAGGCTTTATTAATTTGTGCTACGAATCACCCAGAAATTATCGACTCCGCACTTCTGAGAAGATTCCAATTGAAGATAGCCTTTGAAATGCCGACAAAAGAAGTTTTAGATAATTATTACGATACACTCTTGAGTACCTTTCCTGAAAATCTACAACAGTTGAAGCGAAAATATGATATCTCCTTTGCAGAAGCAAAAGACTATACCTATACAACGGTAAAAAGAACATTAATTCAAGAATTGGAAGGTAAGAAAGCAAAGACAGAGTAAGAAAATTTATCTACGTACTCAAAACTAATTCTTTCTATTATCAATCAATAAGATAGGCTTTCTGCTCATCGGTGGAAAGTTGATTTTTTGAAGTACGGAAGCCTCTACAAATTCAATCACTGGAACCACTCTTAATTTTGCTCTAAAATGATCTTTGATCTTATCCAATAAGGCATCAGATTGATTTTTGGATGATATTTTTATGATTATTTCATCCATCCCCATTTCATTGGTAGATATTTCAATTAAATGACTTTGAACACCTTCAATACATGCTAACAAATCATGCATTGCGGTTGGATAAAGCGTTGTTCCTTTGTATTTAATCATATGTTTTTTTCGACCTAAAACGGGACCAACACGTTGCGTATTTCTTCCGCAAGAACACGGTTCTGAATGCATTATTACCACATCACCCGTTTTGAAACGCAACAAAGGCATTGCTTCAATGCCAAGTGTCGTGATGGTTAATTCTCCACTTTCCCCAGGTTGAACAGGTTGATCGTTTTCATCCAAAACCTCGGTAATAATCAATTCTGGATGGTGATGACCTCCAACTTGTGCTTCACATTCCGTAAAAGCGGTACTCATCTCTGTTGAGGCATAGGTAGAAAACAACTTTACGTTCCACTTATCGGTAATCATTTTAGTTAACGTACTTGGAGAAAAATCTTGATTGCGTAATGCTTCACCGATACAGATAATTCCTTTAACACTACTTTTATTGATATCCATATTATTTTTCTCCGCATAATCAATCAATTTCAATAAAAACGAAGGGACGGATACCAAATATTTAGGTTGAAATTTAAGAATGGAATCCCATTGTAATTCGGGAATACCAGCGCCCACTCGGATTGCGCTTGCTCCCAACTTTCTCAATCCTAAAAAATAAGCTAACCCGGCCATAAAACGACGGTCCATCGTTGTCATCAATTGAACCACATCTCCTTTTTGAATTCCTGCGCAAGCAAAAGAAATTGATTCATTATAGGCTAAACGATCTAAATCTCGGTCAGTTAAACCAAAAACAACGGGTAAACCTAACGTACCTGAAGTAGTTGCAAAATCGACAATGTTTTCTTTTGGAACACAGAAAAAAGCATCATTATTTTCTTGCAAATCAGTTTTTGAAGTCGTCGGTAATTTCGACAAATCCTCTAAAGTAAGGATGGTTTCAATATCAATATTTCGGCTGGAAAAAAGATTTTTATAATAGGGTGAGTTGGCCTTCAAATAGCGAAGCAGTTCATGTAACTTTTCTTCTTGTAAAGCAATTATCTCCGCAGTGGATTGTTGTTCTATTGCTGGTATCATTTTTTCCTTTTTCGTTTTGATTTTCGGAGGTATTTCTCTACACTCTCCTTCCCTTGTATTGTCGTAATCTCTTTGGTTAATGCTTTTTCAAATTTAACTTTTGCTAAGTTATAATCTTTTTGTTGATAATAATACTTTCCAGATTTGAAATAAACAAGCCAAAATTCTGGATTTAAATGAATGTATTTTTCGATAAAGTCGTTTTCTAAAGCTGTTTCTTCCTTTAATACTTTATCTATTATACGGTCTTGGATGCGGTATTCTTCGTATTTTTGAAATGTGGTAGAATTCACAAATGGATCTTTGGTAATTAACAAAGAATCTACTTCATGGGAAACAAAGGAACTATCTGATTGATTGAAAATCTCATTTAAATCATACGCAACAAATTCTCCCAACTGGTAAGGATTTGTGGAAACCCAAACGATTCGTTGCTCTGGTTTAAAGACGATAGAATGGTGTCCTAACAATTGATTCAACGCTTTCTCATTTCCATAGCCAATTGCTTTCTCATTTAATCCTTTGGTATCCCGTAAAATGTCTACCATTTTTTGAGGTGTGATCTTTTTATTTTCTTCTATCAACTCTTGCATTCTTTCATAGCGATAAACCGAATGACTCGTTGCAATTTGTTGGTTATTGCGTTTATCATCTTTGTACGCTTCACTTTGAAAGTGATTAGAACAGATAAGTTCACTGGAATTTTCAACCGTATAAACACCAAAATTCTTAGGGGAAATTTCAATCAATACCACTCTTTTATCTTTTGCACTTCCTACCATAATGGATTCTGAGACAAATACTTTTCTTTTTTTAGCAATTTCAATCGCTTCTTCGATAGTGCTGGCGTGTTGTAAAATATCCCGTGTTAAAATTGAAATAGGTGTCTTTGCTCCCCATGGAATCTTTGATTTTCCCGCATTAATAGTCACTGTCAAGCCTTCTAAATTCATTCCTGAAACAACACCGATCATTCCAGGCCAAGAGATGCTCATATAAGAAATTCCTACATCTGGTCGAATGAAAGAAATCATTTTCTCTTCTGCAAATTTATCGCCTGCGTAAAAATCAAAATTACGTCCTAAAAGCATACTTCCATCAGCTGATTTCTCCCCCCAAACGGCCATAGACGAGCAACCAACCAACATCAAATCTTGCATAGCATGACCGATATCATGAGCACCATGAAGCGATAAGCAACGTTGGTATTTGTTTGCGATAAAATCATATTCGTCTGAAGAAAAGCGTGAAATTCCATAAATTTCAGCCAGATATTCGTTCGGGATATTCAAATACATCTTTCGATTATATACCTTCAAGAAGAACTTTAAAAAACGTTGTTTAGATGAAGATGGTATAAACTCTTCTACCATCGTAAAAAAGGCGCGTTCTTGCTTTTTAATTAATTCCTGTGATAAACTTCCGCTAATCAATCCCAATTGTAGGGCATCACCAGAAGTGTACAACTCCCAAATATCATGCTTGTTTTTTAGAAGATAGTTTTGATTGGTATAAAATAAGGTGTCAGACAGTTTAGAGACAATTGGAACCGTTTGATTATAGCCTTCAAGAGAAGGTAAATGCCTTTGAGATTTCCGAATTCCACAAGCACTGATGGAAATTAAAAGAACCAAACAAACACTTAACCGAATGGACTTATAAATCATCATGGTTCCGTAGCTTGAATAATTTTATCGACTAAATACTCTTTTCCTAAGATCTGAGAACAAGTTAAAACGGCCCCAATAGTAACTCCCAAAACGCCATGCATATTGATACTTTGACCCGTTAGAAATAAATTATTTATTCTTGTTTTCGTCGAAATAAAGGTGCGCATCGGATCATTTGAATCTTTTACATATCCGTACATATTTCCTCTATCCATACCAATATAATCTCGATAGGTTAAGGGGGAAGATTCATGAATGGACTGAATACATTCTCTAATCGTCGGAAATTGTTTTTCCAAAGCATTTAAGAATGCTTCCATCTTTTGCTTCTTGAACTCCGCGTACAATTCTCCTCTATCGTTTAAATCTACCGTAGTATTATGCGTTTTTATCCATTGTTCTACTTCTTCAAAACGCATATAAGTGATAGCTGTTAAACTTTCTGCCCACACTTGGTTTTCCTCCGAAATATTCATCGACGCCATATACGATTCTGGCCATTCGTCCTCACTATAATTAAGTGACTCCCATACTTTTTGAGGTGTTTTGAAACGGTAATAATTACAATTGAAATATTTGAAAGTATTCGGTTTAAAGACAATGTATAAACTAAAAGAGGCTGAAGAGGCTTCTAAACTTTGAACTCTTTTAAAATACGATTTTCTAAATTTTTCTTCCCCAATCATTTTTAGAGTGGTTTTGGGTTCAATGTTCGAAATAAATAAATCACCGTAATAGATATCACAATTTTTGGTATGTGCAGCAACAATCACATCGTTTTCCATATCAAAGTGCGTTACCTCGCGGCGCTTGTAGATTTCTCCTCCATATTTACGCAACTGCTTAACTAATAATTTTGTAATCTGACTACCACCGTTGATACATCGCCAAGCACTTTGCATGTAAGAATTAGTAGACAAAGCATGAACGTAAAGTGGTGTTTTATCAGGTATTCCAGCGTATAAAAAGTTAGAACCTGCTAAAACAGCTTTGAGTATTTCGTTTTGGGTTAACTCATCAAAATAATCTTTGGCATTGAGAGCTAAAATCTCTTGATGATAGCCGTCTTCCTTCCTTAAATTATAAAGTGGAAAAGAAGAACAGATATACGTCATCATTTTAACATATTTATGAATTGCCTCTTTTTCTTCTGGAAAATAGTGAATGAGTTGCTCTGCAAAATTATCTAATCCTTGCGCATGGGGATACTCATTTGAATCGCCTTCAAATGAAATTTTATCAAAAGCATTCATGTCCATTCGTTTTAGACGCAAGCCGTCCATGATGCCGATATATGAAAAGTATCGATGTAAATTCTGACCTTTATCTAATCCACCAATGTAGTGAATACCGGTATCAAACACTTTTTTATCTCTAGCAAACGTTTGTAAATTCCCACCGTATTGATTGTTTTTCTCCAACACACAAACACTTTTACCTTCCATGGCTAAAATAATAGCCGAAACCAATCCACCTAATCCACTTCCAATAATTACTACATCGTATTTCTTAGCCATTATTGTTTTTTTAAAATGATTATTGTTCCTTCTTCACGGATTAATATAAAACCATGTAGTAAGATTTTGTCAACCAAATCTGAGTTATTAAAGAGTATAATTTGATCAAAAGAAGGAATGATTCCCACCCAATCTATCTCTAATTCTTTGGCTGAAAGCAGGAGTGTCTTTGTTTTTGGATTTATTTCAGAAAGTTGATCGAGGTATTTAATTTTCCTCGAATGAAGCAGGTAATTCGTTTTCGCTACTACTCTTTTTTCTTCATTATTAATGTACGTCTGAATTTTTCTTTCCGATTGTGTAAGTGCAAGGAGGATATCTATTTGTCCATAATCATCTGCTATATGAAAAATACGCTCCTTAATGGCAAAGCAACTATTGAGTTGATAATAGTTGGATTTATTTAACGCAAAATCAGCCTTAATTTCCTTAAAAAGATCGCGTTCTTTGTACAGATAGCTTAAATGCAATTTATACTTAAAGTAATTTTCATCTTCGTAAATTGCTCTTAAATCCTGAAATTGATTCTTAAAGAGAACACTAATTTGTTTGGCTTTTACATGGTATGTATTTGCAAAATTAGGATCATTTGGCTCAATTCTATCGCCAATGTGAACCGTTAAGCTACCGTTATAAATGATATAATCTCCTTTGGGTAACAATTCTGAATTCCCATGAATATAAACAGGTAAAATTGGCAGATTTAATTCTTCTGCTAAGTAAAAAGCACCTTTATGAAAACGATGAATGGCATTTGTAGTAGATCGTGTTCCTTCTGGAAAAACCATTAAAGAATATCCTTCTTTAACTTTTGCTCGAAGATGGTCGACGCCTTTATTTAATCCTTGAGAAACAGGATAAAAACCTGCTAATTTAACGGCTCTACCGAAGATGGGAGAATTGTACACCCAATCATTCACTAGGAAAATAACCTTATAACTCAACATTCCAACGGCCAAAGTATCTAAGAATGAAGTGTGATTGGCAATGATTATAGATGGGCGATCAAATTGTTCGTTATTTGGATTGACAATTCGTTTTTTCACAAATGGATTCGAATAAAGTACCGATTTCATAAATATACTCATCGTAACCCGAAACCATTTCATTTTCACTTCCCTTTTGAAAGGCAGAATACGCATGATTAATTGTCCTGAAAAAGAAAAGAGAAATCCTCCAATACCGTAATAAATAAAAGACAATAAAGAATGAATAAACAAACGGAGTGAAATCGGTGATTTGCCCTTCTTTACTCGATTCATAATGCAAATTCGGAAAATTACTGGATAAAATACAAACGTGATAATCAAAGCAGAAAACACACCTATGAGTGAAACAACTGAAATTGATTTCAATGCTGGATGCTTTGCAAACACTAGCGATCCGATTGCTAAAATAGTCGTCATAGTAGCTAAGATGATGGAAGTTCGATAGGTTTTCATATCACTTTTTCCAAAGGTGTGTTCCTTCTGTAAGGCACTCGTCATGAAAATACTAAAATCAACACCGTGTCCAAAAATTAGAGTACAAACAATGGTGCTAAATATATTTAACTGAACATCAAACAGCACCATTAATCCAGCGGTAACAATTCCTGTAATCGCAATTGGTACAACAGCAATCAGCATTAACTCAGTACGTCGGAAAAACACCCATAAGATTAAAACCACGGCTAAAAAAGAATAATTCACCAAATCATTAAAGTCATTTTTCAAATGACCTAAAAATGTTTCATTCATTTGCTGGCGGTCAATAGCCATCACATTTGTATCTTCCGAAACACGTTCAATAAGTGGTTCTCGTTGCTCATCTGAGACCTTTACAATGGACAAAACAGTATGAAAACCATTTTTATCAGTGACGAAATCTTTTAAAGGAAGCGCATTTAATTGCTGATAATCTGCAAAAGTGATAGGCCGAAAAACTTTTCCTAAGAGTTCATAAAAAGAATGAAAAGAGTTCGGTTTAAAACCAATCGATGCTCCTGATTGGATAAGATTAGCCTGAACATCCTCTTTCTTTTGTGGATTCCAAAAATGATTCCACCTATCAATTTTCTCCTGCTGATCCTTTTCCGAAAGGACAATCCCACCAATACTGCTGAAGCTTAATATTTGATTCTTATTTTGCTCTTCTTGTAAAGTCTCGAATAATTTAGAGTTATTCTCCAGTGCTTCTTCTTCTGAGTTCCCATAAGCTGCTACATAAATGGATTTAGAAGTTAAACTTGTTGTAGCCTCAACTTTTGCTTCTGCATTTTTAATCTCTTGTGGTATAAAATTAAGATCTGCGAGATTATTGTTAAATTGAACTTTGTTGAACAGAAAGAATGAAGCGATAATTACGACAAGTGCAGAATAAAAAAGAGGTTTATTTTTTTCAAATGAAAAACCTGAAACAATCTCAATAATATTTTTTCTCTTTCGCTCAACATGTGGTTTCGGATGATATAAATGTGGAATCAAAATCAAAGAGAAAATGGACGATGCAAGAACGCTAATTGCAGCAAAAATCCCTAAATCTTTGAGCGCTTCAGAGTGCACAAATAACAAACATAAAAATGCCGCAGCTGTAGTAGAACTACTCATAATAAGTGGCATCGTAATGTCCTTATAAAGCTCTTTGATATTCGTTTTGTCTTTGTAGTGTGTTAATATGTGTAGCGCATAATCGATGGTTACGCCTAATAGAATAGCTCCTACGCTCAATGAAATAGCAGAAATGGTTTCCTTCATGAAGTACAAACATGCTAAGGCAAAAAGACCTCCAAAAACAGTTGGTACAAAAAGAATAATAGGTATGAAAATTCTTCTGTAGAACAAAATCAGAATCAACATCAACGCGGTTAACGACAAAACAACTGTTTTGATAATGTCCCCTTTTATTTGCTTGGCATTTGCCACTGCAATGAGCGAAGAACCAAAATAATCTACTGAAGCTTTCTCTGCAAACTTTTCATTTAAATCCGTTTTAATTCGATTTAATTCGCCAACAAATAACGTATTTTTCTCCGTTTCTGTTCCAGCCAAAATAGGATTGATAAACAACAATATTTTCGAATTGTCTTTAGTAGTAATAAAGCCATTCTTTAAATGAAAATCTTCTCCTAAATTCAGTTGTTGTAATTTTTTTAGTGCAATAAAAGCAAATCCAAACGGGTCGTTTAAGATAAAATCTTTAGCCACCATTCCTGTTGGTGAAATCAACGTTCTGAAATTCTGTTCGGTTTGTTGTTGAATGCTATCTCTCTGTATTTTATTGGCTATTAGCTGATAATCATCCTCTTCTAAAAAAAGCGGAAGATTGTTTCGAATAAACTCAAATGTTTCCTGAATATTTTCGTCATCTATTTTACCCTCTATATCTCGAATATAAGCGGAACAATAGCCAATGCTATCTAAAAATGTTTGTGCTATATCTGCTAGGTCTTCGTCTGTTCCTTGCTCTTTTTTCTCCAGAATGACAGTGATCTTATCCGCGAAATTAAGCTGTTTCAGCACTTTAGCGGTAACATCCGATTGTTCATTTTTAGGAATAATACGTGTAATGTCCTCTTCAAATTTAATTTGTGAGGCAAAAAAGCCAAAAACTCCTAAAAACACCAATCCAATAAAAATGGAAATTAGTTTATTATTTTTAATGAGACGGTAAATGAAATAGAAAAAAGTCTCCATTGAATTAATTCGTTTTAGGATATTTTTTTAACCTGATTGATAATACAAAATAGCTCGTGAAGCCAGCTATAATCGATATTGTCGTTGCTAAAATAAAACTTCCAACCAAATATAATGTTAAATTATCAGCAATAGCATCAAAAGTAATGGATTTATTGACAACTAATGGTTGTGTCTCTTTGATAAATATTTTCCCCATTTGTAGAGACCCAATTATGATAAAAGGTATAAACGGAGGAAAGCTAACATTTGAAAAAGCGAAAGCTAATACCTTATTCAGTTTTAAGACTACTGCTAGCGATAAGACTATTACTGTCTGAAAGCCCCAAAACGGTGAAATTCCAATAAAAACACCTAACGCAATCGAGAGTGATTTTTTTAATTTAGAATCCGAACTTCCTAAAACATCTTCGCGGATAAAATCTTTAAAGCTTTTTTTTTTTAAATTAAGAACGAAATCCCGGGGTTTGATATAAACTAAAGCAATCATTACCAATACCACATTTAACAAACTAATTCGAGTAAAATCTTTGAAAGGTCGAAAATGACTCACCCTTTCTTCTGGATCATACAGTATGTTGACTGGAATATTTTTCACCTCAACACCTTTCCACGAAGACCGGACAATAACTTCAATTTCCAGCTCAAATTTTTGGGTAAAAAGTCTTTTAGGAATAGCATTCAAAGGATACGAACGATAGCCCGATTGTGTGTCGGATAATTTCACGCCAGTTTCAAAATGGTACCAAAAATTGGAAAACTTGTGTCCAAAACTACTTTTTTTAGGTACATTTTCAGAGGTCATATCCCGACTTCCAATAAGTAAAATAGGAGCTTTAGCATCATCAATGTGTTTCAAAAAAACGACTATATCTTCTGGGAAGTGTTGTCCATCTGAGTCAATGGTAATGGCATATTCATATCCTGCTCTTTTTGCTGCTAAAAAACCGTGGCGAAGCGCATTTCCTTTTCCTTTGTTTTGAGGCAGATGAATTTGCGTTATATGCTGATAATCAGATAAGGTAGTTAACGTATTATCCGTAGAACCATCATTGACCACAATTACAGCATCTGTTCGTTCTAAAACACCATTTAAAACACGCTGTAATGTTTTGTGATTGTTGTATGTGGGAATAATCACACACACTTTCAATCGTTTCATTTGTTCAGCAATCGTCTCAGTACTCATTCAAAAAAATTAAATCTTATACTTTTTCTTCTCGGCTTCAGTAAACGATTTGGAAGTAAAAATAAATTGCATCACAAAGCTTTTCACCTCCGAGTTACTCTTTAATAAGTTATCGGCAATTAACTTTTTATCTTCCTCTATATTTTTATTATAATTCAAGAATTTAGGTGAATTTTCCTGAACGCTCATTCTCAACGTTCTCAATTCGATATTTTCAGGTGCTTTCTGAATACTTTCTTCGAGCATTTCAACTCCTTTTTTGAAATTATTTTTCTTTTTTGCTAATTCACTTTCGTATTTAGCTTTTAACGTAAATCCAACGCCTTTGTATCCGATCATTAAAGGAGTTTCAGAACTAATCTGACTCGTTTTAGAGTAAAAAATTTCAGCATTTTCTTTTGTGGTAGCAGCTTTGGGATAAAGTTTTCGCAACTCAGACAATTCACTCGAAGTGGAAGCAAATACGAACGCAATTAAAATCAATACTATTTTCATTTGTCAATCACTTTATAGTTATTGGAAAGTTTCAAAGCTAAAGTAGTATCAAAAAAAGTACTATTTTTCACTTTCACTTCACCATTCTCTAAGGCTTCAATGTCTAATTCTAACCTAAGTGTTGGATGAACATCTGGATTAATTAAAGCCATGAATTTCACATTAATCGCGCGTGATAAGACCAATGACTTTTGCAAAATTGTTTCCGTCAATTCTTTTATAATTTGCATAGTACAAACGCCTGGCAAAACAGGATTTCCAGGAAAATGTCCTTTAAAAACTTCATGATCTTTATTCAAATGAATCAGCGCAAGGTATTTACCATTTTCCACTTCTTCAATTTTTTGAATCGTGTAAAAATCCGTTAAAAGCATTTTAGTATTCTGAAAATCAATCTCCATTCTTATATTTTTTCAAAAGTAACACACGTTATAATCAAAGTTGAACAGAATTACTCATTTCTATATTCACTCAATTCTATTCTCAGTTTTATATTATAATGTTGAATTACAATGTTTTCTGCAAAAGTACTATTTTTAGGTGTAATATTTACCTTGACTTTTTCTTTTGACTTACTTGCCAAGCTTATTCGATACAATTGATTGGTCTTATTCGAGTTGAAAAAGTAGTAAAACCCTTTTTTTATTTTGGATTTATAAACCGTATCTTGCCCAGTAACTAATATTTCTTGGATGAAATGATGTTGGGTTAAAATCATTCTAAAGTCAGCTTCTAATGTTTTGAGAAGAAACTTGCGATTCAAATCATCCATGACGTACTTGACTTTCATCTCATTTTCAGTAATAATAACGTCGAGTAAGGTATTTCCAAAAGCACTGGTCAATGCAACTCGGTGTGTGTTATCATCTATTTTCTTAATAACCAAAACACCACTCAATTGATTGCCATAAACCTCCACTTGAGTTTTGTACAAGTAGGTTGAATCTGCTGAGAAATAGATGTTTTGATAGGTCGAATCGTTTATTTCTGTTTGAATTAAGCCTGCTGGATAATATGTTTTGCAAGCACTAAATCCAACCATCAATAGACTAATTAGAAAAAAGCGCATCATCAATTGGTACATTTACGACTTTGTTTTTGAAAATAATCAAGGTATAATCATCGGATGGTTCAATCAATTTCACTTTGGACACAACGGCCTCATTGGGTGGGAAATACAAATAAACATGCTTGATGTATTTCTTTAATGCACTTTCTTTCGGTGTTAATTTAGCAATATTGTAATCTTTATTTTTATAATATTCAATAACAAATTCCTTGTCATCAAACATATTTCCACTTACGGTTCCAACGATTAGTTTATTGATTCTTTCAAACATTTTGTTATTTCCGGCATTGACGGTACTTTTATTTCCTTGGTCGTTGATGTGAATTTTATTATTCTTGAAAGTGATGCTGTACTGATACGGATTTATATATTTCCACTTCAATGAAGAAGGCGATTTAAAAATCATCTTACCACTGGATTCAATGTCTTTTTCTAAAAAATCCAGATGCTTGAATTGAATGAAATCTGTTTTAATTGTCTTGATGGATTTCGTTTCTTTTTCAGTAGTTGTCTTAAACTGACTAATTTCCGAAGTAGTCATTTTTTTATCTTGTGCGAATAAACTCTGTGTCAATAAAAGCAGTATCAATAAACCTATATTTTTCATTCTATCTGTTTTTTGTTTTCGTTATGGCAACAACTATTCCAAAATTACAATTAATTTACTTTCAACGGTTGATATGCTTCCATGTCAAGCAATTTATCCAAGGGAATGACCGTATATTTTTTTTCTAAAATAACCTTTAATATTTTCTCTAACGCATTGATTGACTTTTGACTGGTATCGTGCAAAAGTATCACGCCTCCAGGATGCAACTTTCGTTCTACTCGTTTCACAATTTTAAGTTCGTCTTTTTTAGCTGTATCCAACGACCGAATGCTCCATCCAATAACCTGATGACCTGTTTTTTGAATCGCTCGATGTATGCTTGGGTTGGTCACACCAAAAGGTGGGCGAAAAAATGCTACTTTTTTACTTGCCATTTCAACTATCACTTGATCGTTTTTTTGAATTTCATCCACCACTTCTTGAGTAGATAAAAAACCAAATTTCTTGGTATGAGAATAACTATGATTTCCGACCAAATGTCCATCTTCTATAATACGATGAAAAATGTCAGGATGTTTTTCGATTTGTATTCCAATGCAAAAGAAAGTCGCTTTTACGTTGTATTTCTTTAGTAATTCAAGTGTTTGGTAGGTGAATTCTGTCGGTCCATCATCAAAAGTAATAGCCACTTTCAGCTCTTTTTCATTTCGATTTGAAGAATGCGTTTTAGTAAAATACCCTATACGAATATCAAAAGATCCCCAAACTAAAAGGAGTAACCAAAACACTACTAAAATAGCTAAGCACGTCCAATCACCATGATAGTAAGAATAAATGGTAAGTATTATTCCAGAGGTGAAAATAAATAGACGAACAGCCTGATGTTTTAGCATTTTGACAATAAAATAAAACTATGGTCTTTTCCTCGGTATTGATTGTATAATAAAACTTTTTGATAGGCTTTTTTGGTCAACTTATTCAGTTGAATAACTTCTGGAAGGATCTGTCTTTTTAGAATATTATTTGCCATCCAAAACCCAAAAGCAGATGCAGTATGATATCCACCAGATAAGTCTTTATAATATGCTTGTGGTGTTTGATTGAACAAAGCTTGTGGACCTTCATACATTACTTTAAAATCCACATCTCCATCAATCCCTAAAATCACCAAATCAATTTCTTCTTTAGTTATCCCAGCAGATTTTAAAAATTGTTCCAGATATTGATTTACCTCATTTGGTTCTAGTGTATTGATAATCGATACTTTTTCTAAAACGGCATAACAAGAGTCTTTTTTCTCACTTTCTAAAACAAAAAACTGTGCCCCTTCTCCGTAGATAACGCCTTTTGTTTTAGAAGTCAAGATATCAATCGGTTGTTCTTCTTCTTTTTTAACTAAATCTGCTAACTGATATAAATAAGAAGTTTGTGTAGCAATCTCATCAACGCTACCAACCAAAACGGTATTTGATTCCTCTAAGTCGATTTGCATTTTCCCATCAATTAATCCACTTTCAAAAGAAACTCCTCCGTTTACGTAGGTAAAATTGGGTCCTTTGCATTTTAACGCCAAAGCAATTTGTCCACCAACGGTGTTATGTGTAGATTGAATGAAAGATGTCGGTGTTAAATATTGCTCATTATTATCAATAATAGCATGCAAGAATTTCTCTGAATCTTCCATACATCCTAATCCCGTTCCCACGATAATAGAATCAGGGTTTTCAACTTTTGCTTCATCCAATGATTTCAAAGCGGTGTACATGCCCATTTTCACTCCTCTTGCCATACGCCTACCTGCAGCAGGGGAGATAATATCTTTATAGGAAGGTTGGATTGCTTTAAAAACAGTTTCATTGGTTAATGGAGTCACTTCTACTAAGAAGTCACTTTCAAGCGAATTTTGATGGGAGATAGATGATAAACCATTTATATAACAATTCTTCATGCGTTCTTTGAAAAAATAACAGTGGAACAATTCCCTCCAAATCCAAATGAATTGGATAAGACGTGATTCAACTTTTTCTTCAGCAATTCAGTTTGAGGAATTAAGTTGAATTCTTTCATGGGTGTTTTGAAGTTTTTATTGGGATAAACAACTTCATTTTGAATAGCTAAAACACTATACACAGCTTCCACCGCTGCAGCTGCAGCTAGAGTATGACCTGTAAATGGTTTGGTTGAGCTGAATACAGGCAGATTATCTCCAAAGATTCGTTGCATGGCAATTCCTTCAGACAAATCATTGTTTGGCGTGGCTGTTCCATGTACATTGACATAATCAATGTCACTCGGACTTAAACCAGCGCTTTCCAACGCTTTATGCATTGCTAAATAAGCACCTTCACCGTTTTCTGAAGAAGCTGTTTGATGAAAAGCATCGTTCGCATTTCCATAGCCAGAAACATATGCGAGTACTTTTCTATTATCTCTTTTCACTACTTCATCTGATTCCAACATCAAATAAGCAGCTGCTTCTCCTAAATTCAATCCTTTACGATTATCATCGAAAGGTGCATTTTCTTCATCCGTTAAAATCATTAAGGTTTTAAAACCATTGATGGTAAATTTGCATAAAGCATCTGTACCGCCAACAATGACTCGATCGAGCTGCCCCGTTTCAATCATTTTCGCACCTAAAAGGATGGCATTTGCAGCAGACGAACAAGCGGTGCTGATAGTTGTTACAAATCCTTTCAGACCTATATAATCAGCCATTTTATTGGTTACATCTCCCGCTTCATGACCAGCAATGTGTTTCCGAGCGGCAACATTTTTATCATACGAATGAAAATATTTTTCTGTCATATCCATTCCACCAACGGTCGTAGCGGAAATTAACCCAGTACATACATCATTGATATCCTGAATGTTAGCGCTTGTAATAACTTCATTCAGAGCGTACATTCCAAGCAATGCAGAACGGCAAAAATTATTGTCTTCAGGTAAATCTAGCAATTTCAAGAACTCTTCGTTCGTGGTTTTAATCTCTCCAAATTTAAGAGATTCATGATGTATGGTATTCAAATTTTTAATCCTAGTAATCGTATTTCCACCCTTCGAAAGAGTTTCCCAGTTTTCAACTACCGAATTTCCAATAGCTGAAACAATACCCATTCCTGTGATTGCAATTCTCTTTGCCATAAATTATTTCTTCCTATTTTCAGAAATAAAAGTAGCCATTGTTTCAATAGATTGAAAAATCTCTTTTCCTTGTTTTGGATCAGTCAATTTAATTCCATAATCTTTATCCATTAAAACAATTAGTTCCAATGCGTCAATAGAGTCTAATCCAAGACCATCTCCAAAAAGAGGCTCCTTATCATCAATATCATTAACAGTTACTTCTTCTAAGTTTAATACTTCAATGATTTTATTTTTCAATTCTGTTTTTAACGATTCCATATGTATTTATTCTATAATTTATTTAAATTTTCAATTGAGTGTTCTATCTGACCTTCTTTATCCACCAAATATACAAAAGACTGATAATCTTCATTGTATAATTCCACCCAACTACAAAGAACTCGGTCTGCTTTTCCTTGGTTTAAGATAGATTCAGCATAGTTAAACATTAATTCTGAATTAAATTTCTCAGTTACAAAAAAGATATTTTCTGATTGCAACTGATGTTTAATGCAAATTTCACCTACACAAATATTTGGCAAGGTGTACACAAAAACCGCTGGACTAGGAAAATAATCATTTCGGTCGTCAATTGTTTTTTGATAATTCACATCGGTATCTAGGCTCGCAGATTGGTTCGCAAAAACTAATGCGATATTTTTATTCATCTCATCTTTAATCGTTTTTCTTAATATCAATTCCGCAGATAAAAAAGCTAATTTACTTAACTTATCCATTTTAAAAAACTTTGGGTACTTTATTTCAAATTTTTGATATGCTAACTTTGCAAAATCAGGAAATAAATTTTCTGGAGCCTCCATGACTAATTGATTATCTACCCAAATAGCGGATGTATTAATTTTGCACAAATGAGATATGTAATGAGTTGAATTCAAATTAGTTAACTTTTTTAAATAGAATTGCTGCATTTGAACCACCAAATCCAGATGCCGTTTTTAGAAAATAAATAATACTACTTTCTTCTGGCTTTTGAATGATATTAATTTCTTGTGTAACACCACTTGTTTCATAACCTAAAGATACAATAAGTTGCTTATTATTAGCACTTTCAATGGACAAAATTGTTTCAAGTAAACCCGACGCGCCCAAAGTATGCCCATAATATCCTTTCATGCTATTCAGCGGAACGTGATTCAATCCCAATCGATTGACCGCAATCGCTTCCATTTCATCATTGTACATTGTTGCTGTACCATGTGCAGAAATAAAATCAATATCCTCTTTAGAAATATTCGCTTCATTCAACGCACTCAGCACACTCAAATACAATCCTTCTCCAGTTCGAGAAGGTCCAGAAATGTGGTTTGCATCATTAACAGCTCCTGTTCCAATAACTTCTATCAAATTAGCACCATCAAAATTTGAATCGATAAAAACTGCTGCACTGGCTTCTCCAAGATTAACACCATCTCTTTCATTATCGTATGGACGACAAACGCTTTGACTCATCGCTTGAAAAGAATTAAAACCTGACAAAATAAATTCTGATAGTTCATCTCCAGCAAGTACATACGCATTTTCACACATTCCTCCTCGAATCAAATCTTTTGCTACCGATATTGCCAACAAACCTGAAACACATGCGTTTGATACCACGATTGGATCCTTTTTAAATCCAAAATAAGTAGCTATTTTTTTTGCTAAGGTCGGTAATTGAATTTCTTGGATCGGAATATTTTTATCTTTTAGCAAACTGATATTTCCTTTTGTCGTTGATAAAATCAATATGGAATTATCGGACACTTTATTTCTATTGATTAATGGAAGTAATGTTAAAAGCAACATCTTTTCCAATTTGGTATAATTTCCAGGTTTCAGGTTTTCAGCAACAGCTTGATCTAAAAGTTCGTCATTCACCATAGAGGCATAAAACGGGGTTTCTAAAAGATCGTCTCGATGATGACATGCAATTCCAGAAATACCATTCGACACGGCTTTCCAGTTACTAGCGAGGTTTAGACCTAATGAAGTAACGCAATTCGAGTCTGATATAAAAATTCGCTTTAACATTTAATCTAGTAATCCCATTTTAGTTTTCCACGCTTCATAAAAAGGAGGATTGTTCAAAATTAAATTACCCTCTAACCCTAAAAACACTTGAACGGTCTCTCCCGTACAAACGACTTTATTTTCGGTATTAAAAATCTGGTATTTAAAAATCATCTTAGCAGCAGGCGTATTGATAAAAGTAGTTTCAATTCTTGCGATGTCGCCGTATTTTAGGGCTAATTTATGTTCACAAATAGATTTTACAATCGGCGTCGTGAATCCATGAGCTTGAACATCTAAATAAGAAATACCATGTTCTCTCCCGAAGGCTTCTCTGCCATCTTCAAAATAGGTAATATAGTATCCATGCCATACAATCCCCAATGGATCTGTCTCATTAAAACGGATACGGATTTCTTTAGATACGGTTATTTCTTTAGACGGCTCTTTTCTTTTTATCATAAAGAATAGCGATTACGATTGTACAAATAAAGAACAAAAGTAATAAAATAATCTCTTGAAATATTTCTAAAAAGCTCGCCTTCCTAAGTAAAACGTCATAAAAAGCATTTAAGCCCCAATTCATCGGTGAAATATGCGATAAAATTTGCATCACTTTAGGCATTGCAAAAACGGGTACCCAAACTCCTCCAATTGCTGCCAGAATAACAACAAATGTAGCTCCGAAAGGAGCAGATTGTTCTTGTGTCCTAGCGATCGTCCCTAATAAAATACCTAACCCAATTGCCGCTAAACCAGAGAACAAGGCAATTATAGTCATTAAGAAAAATGTTCCATGTAGTTCTAATTTAGGCAATCCTAAGTATGGAAAAAAGAACACTCCAATTAATAACATCAAAATGAACTGGATCATACAGATGATTAAATAGGTGATTGTTTTTCCAGCAATTAAAATAAAATAAGGAACGGGATTGGTCAATAAACGAATTTGTGTCCCTTGTCCTTTTTCTTTTACAATATTAATAGAAAGTGGAACAATAATAAAGAAAATGGCAAATAATGACCAAGCGGGAACGTTGTGTTGGACCGAATTGGGAATAATTGCTTTTCCTTCCTTAATTTCAGGACTAATTTCTTCATAAGTAATAAAGTTATCATCTTGAAACGAAATATCTTCTATTCCTAAGTTCTCTTGAAAAGCGGTATATACTTTGTCTTTCTCAATCTTAGCAATTAATTTATCAATGCTATTTTTGACCGTATTTCGGAAGGATAGTTGGGAAGCGGGATCAAAATATAAATTGACACTATGTGAATTCAGTTGTTTAATATCTTCCACCTCAACTGGTTCGTTCAATTCAAAATTTTGCATTATTTTTTGAACGTTATGATTGACTTTAATATTCAAATCATTACTTAAATCTTTCGGTAGAATGATGGCAAGCTGGTAATCTCCTTTAAAAACAGCATTTTTAGCCATTTCCTCATTCAACGTTTTATCATTTAATGTACTGACAATTTGAAAAGTACCACTTTCGTTCAAGCTTTCTTTCACCTTACGAGAGATTTCACCGTGATCGTTATCTACCAATAAAATAGGCATTTTCAATTCGGACATCGACTTGAAACTGGTATCTTGAATCAATGTAATGGTAATAATCAATACCAACGGCATGATAAACAGAATCACCAAACCACCAAAATCTCTTTTGAGTAAAAGCATCTCTTTATAAATGGTCATTCCCAATTTATACATCATCTCTAAGGGCTTTACCAGTTAATGAAACAAAAACATCTTCTAAATTATGGGCATTTGCTACCGATTCAATCAAGCTTGTTGGAGTTCCTGAAATTAGTATTCTCCCTTGATCCATAATGGTAATCTGAGAGCAAAAATTTTGTGCTTCACTTAAATGATGAGATGTATAAACAATTGTTGTTCCTTTTTGGTTCAACTCTTTCAAATACTCAATAATCACATTTTTTGATTGAACATCCACTCCTACTGTTGGTTCATCCAAGAACAAAACTGTGGGTTCATGCAGGATTCCAGCGATAATATTGATACGTCTTTTCATCCCGCCAGAGAAAGTCTGAATTTTTTTGTTAGCAAATTTCTCCAAACCTAACCGTTCCAATGCAACATGAACTTTATGTTTTAAATCATTTCCTTTGAGACCAAACATACTTCCGAAATACATCAGATTTTCTTTTGCAGTTAAAGTAGGATAAAGTGCATATTCCTGTGGAACGACACCAATCATTTTTTTGATATCCATGGCATTGCTCTCGTACGAGAAACCATCGATGGTGAATTCCCCAGCAGTTGGTTTGATCAACCCACAAAGCATTGAAATAAGGGTCGTCTTTCCTGCACCATTAACAATCCGAAAATTTCATTTCTATTAATATTCAATGTCAAGTCAGTGACTGAAAAGTCGTCTGCATCTTTGTACTTTTTACTTAGATTCTGAATGACAATCACTTTAGAATTCATTTCTTTAACGCTTTTTGTAATTTCTTAAAGAAAGCTTCTTCACGGTATGAAATTTCGATTAATTCATCAGCAAGTGTATTGTAGACATCTGATTGATTACTTCTATTCTTGTAAACACGAGAAGCGTCTACAGCAAAATCTCGCCATAAATCGCCAATCTCAGTCATTTCTTTCGAAAGGATTGCTAATTCATCTATTTTTAAAACCACTGAAGCTTCTTGAAGAAAAGCGGCATATATAAATCTAAAGCCACCACCACCAGTACCTATTTCTTCTTGCATACGAACGATTTGGGCGAGGTAATAATTGGCTTTTTGTGTTCCATATTTATCAGCCCACTTTCTAATCTTTCCTGCGACCAAACGCATACCTCTCACGCCAATAATTGGTGCTTTTGCAAGCATTAAGGTACATGTTTGTTTAATTCCTTTTCGAATGGCCTTTTCCCAATTCAATTGATCAGGAAATGAAATAGGATAATACATATGTCCTTTGGGAGCAAAAATACCTTTTGAAAAGCGTACTTTTTCCATTGTTTCTTCCGTCAAAGTTGTCGTCATTTCCATAATCGGGTCACTAACCAAGTACTCCGATCCATTCTTACCAAACACCACTAAATTATGAGCGTTGAAATGGAATCGATACTCATCTGGAAAATAGGTCAATCCGTAAACCCCTACTTGCAAACCTGTTGGAATATTGTTTTTTAAATTCTCCTCCAATGCTTTTTTCGCTTGTTCAGGAGTTGAGAATTTCACTCTTTTAATCTTTATTCCCAATCGTTTGGATAAACGATTAAAGATAATCCCAGGCATTGGTCGATAACTAATGGCAGGCGCATGGTTGGCTTTTACGAAAGGTAAATAAACGAAAAACAATCCTGCTCCAATACCAAAAACCATCGGTTCACTGATATTAATTCCGTTATGTTTTAGTAGGTTTGACGCTACTCCATTTTCACAATGTGCTGATTGATGATGTGTGAAATCAATTTTCATTCTTCTCCTTTAAAGGTAATTATTTCTTCCACAGATATGTCGAAAGCTTTCGCATATTTAGATAGTGTTTTATGACTTAATTTCTTAAATACAGCTGGCTTAAAATGTCTTTTTACACGCCATTTACACATGCCTACATAGCTAGCAAGAATTCCAACATCCATTTTATTTTTTTCCATAAAATAAACCAAAGGACTTAGATGGCCATTTATGAATTCAATTCGTGCTTCTTCTGTTCTTTCCTTAATTAGTTGGATTGAATTTTTGAGCGCAATATCTTTAGGTTCCCAACCTTCGCTGACAACGGTTGTATAATTACCATCTTTATCAACCGCATAACACATTTCACGAATAATGCTATCCGTCAAATAAGATTTATCTTGAGGAACTTCGTCTTCTTTCATTTGTCTTCTTGAATAAATAGATTAATTACCGCTTCGAAAAGTAATTTGTTTTCTTGAAAAGTACTACATTTCATGGTACAAATAGTATAATCTGGGGAATTAAAATGAGAAATTAAATGTGATGTAGACTTAATTGTACTTCCAATTGGTGGAAAATCATGTACTTTTAATTCTTTAATCCCACTAATAAAACCGAGTACTTTTACATTTTCAATTACATTATTTTCACCATCAAAAAAATAAGATTTACCTACGATACCTGAACAGGTTTGTGCAGCGTTCTCAATCAATCCAAATTCATTTAATTGTCCATCTTGGACGAAAAGTGAGTCTTCCTTTACTGTGAAAAATGTTGAAACTTCACTTTCATTAATGTGTGTTAATTTATCAACCATCAACATAGGTGGACGGTGAGGTAAAAAAAGTTTTATATCTATTTCTTCCAATCGTTTATATTTAAGCTAACACAGTTTTCATTTGTCCTGAAGCAATTTTCTCATTATCTATCTTCACTTCTACTTTCACCAATGTGATACCAGCAAATTCTTGAATTATCTCGACAGTTGTAGTTAAATTTTCATTTAGTCTTGGTAAACGGTCAATATCGACAGAGCTAATAGAACCAATATATCCAACTGGTGCTTCTTTTTCTTGTAAGTAAAAACTATATCCTGTGTGGAGGGCAACAGTTTGCGCCATATGTTCAATTAATCCAGCTTCTTGAAAAAAATTAGAATGAAAAAAAATATTACTTTCTTCCACAGTCAATCCGCTTTCTACTTTTTTATCTGAAAAATGAAGCAATTTATCAATCATTACAAAAGGTTTCTTTTGTGGAATCAATTGTTCGACAAAAGCCTTATCTGTTATTGGAAATATACTCATTAGACAACTGTTAAATATGCATAAGTATATGAAAATCTACCGCTTTCTGGAACTGATAACATAATCTTATCTCCCTTTTTAAGTTTCCCTGAATTGATTAATTCATCTAAAGCAACATAAATTGCAGCTGCACCGATATTTCCCACTTTATCTAAGTTCATAAACCATTTTTCTTTAGGTACTGCGGCACCTACTAATTCCATTTCTCTTCTTAAACCATCCACAAAGTAATAGGAAGAGACATGCGGTAAAAAGTAATCAATTTCAGAAGAATCAACTCCGTGTTTATCCATAGCAGCTTTTAGACTTTCAGCGCCTTTAACCAAAATATTAGCATCGAGCAACTTCACATCTTGTTTGATTGCAAAAATAGATTTCTCCTCCCACTCATTCGTTTGGTAATCACTCCAAGGTAAAATATCACCATTTTCCATTTTGTCTCCACCTGCATACATGCACGTTTCAAGTTCATGTGCGTAGGAATAAGCGTCCATCCATTCGATTTTAAGAGGATGAGCTCCACTTGGCTTATTTTCAAGTAAAAAAGCACCCGCACCATCCGACAACATCCATCTTAAGAAATCTTTATTAAATCCTAAAACGGGCATTTCATTTAATTCTGTCAATGCGTTTACTTCTGCTTCAAATTTATTTGCTTGCATCCATGAAGAAGTTCTTTCAGAACCTGTACAAATGGCATTATTGGTATTTCCTGAACGAACAGACATGTAGCCATATTTAAGCGCATTCATTCCCGCATTACAACAACCAGCAGCGGAATTTATTTCCACATTCTTTTCTTTAAAGAGTCCATGAACCATTGCTGCTAAAGAAGGTAAGATTAAATCAGGGGTACTTGAACCACATGAAATTAATTCTACATCTTTTTTAGAAAAATTCTCGTCAAAAAGATTATTGATGGCCGAATTTGTTAATTCAGCATTGGTGTGCGTTTTATTTCCTTCTTTATCGATTGCGTAATAACGAGTTTGAATCTTATTATTTCTTAAAATGATACGACGAGTCTTAGATGCTTTTTCATTAATTAATCCTAAACGAGCCTCTATTTCATCATTTGTGACAGGGTCGTTAGGCAAAAATTTTGCGGATTTTGTTATGTAAACGTCAAACATGCTTTTATATTAAATATTTTTATAATGTAAGGTGTCTTTCTTAATCCTTATCAATCTCAGTGGGTAAGTAAGGAGGAACAAGATATACACAATTGGCGAAATAACATACAATACAAACAATAAATAATATTTAAAGGCCTTCATCCATCCTTTACGATTTTCTTTCTTTTTCAATATTAATGTTGACCATATCGTAAACATTCGATTCGCAGTCCGATCAATCATAATTAAGAAAGGTCTGATTTCTATTGCTCCGTTTGAAACTAAAGCTGGTTGTAATTCTGACCATGAACCTTCTTGTAAATACTTTAAAGTAACTTCACCAAAACGGATAGAATTATCAATATCTTCTTTTGAAATCCCTGGTTTTGGGAAAATTCCTAAGTAACTTTCTTTACTTCCTGTGAACATCCATTTCACAATAGTGATAACGCTAATAAGATTTGGAGCATGATCAACTAGCGCAATATTCCCTACATGATTTGCACCCACATCTTTCAATAAGACCTGCATTTTATCATGTGCTTTTGCCCACATATTTCTACAAGCTACAACAGTAAGAACTGGCGTCTGATTAAAAATCCGCTGGGCATATTCACTTTTCAAAAATGAATTAATTGGAATAGATGGTGTCAAATACCAGACTTGATAGCCCAAAATAATTAAGTCATATTTTTGATTCAGGATCTCTTCTGAAGGCGCCTTTATACTTTTCGGAATTTGTTTAAAAGATTCTGGAAATGAATCAAAAAAAGCTTCACCTGTCCATGGGAAGGGGAAATCTTGTTTTAATTCGATGTTATATTTTGTTATTTGTATGTTGGAATCGTTTAGAAAAGGCGTAGTAATTCGATGACAAATCTGATCTAATTGTCCTGACTGTGTATATGTTATTACTAATACTCTCTTCATTTATTCTCCAATTCAACTTACAAAGATAAGTATCTTTTTTATTTAATTTTTTCCCAAAATTGAAAAAAATTAAACCATTGTAGTGGGTACAACTTTAACATGCTTTCCAAACTTTGGATATAATTTTCCAAAAGACCTTGGGCATCTCGATGTTTAACTTCTCCTAATCGAGCATATAGATGGTAATGTAATTTGGGTTCTTTCATTACATAAACATAAACCACCGGTACTTTCAATCGAGAAGCAATCAAGAAAGGACCAGCAGGGAAATGTGCTTTTTCACCTAATAATTCAGCTTCTAAATGTTTCGTCCCTTCAAAGAAACGATCGCCCGTAAAACAAACTAGTTCATTGTTTGACAGTGCATTATTAATTTCGTAGACATGTGACAAATCATCCTTTATGTAAATGAATTTGATAGATGATTTCTTAGTAACTGAGTCTAAATATTCTTTGATAACAGAACGCTCTGAGTCGACTGTCACTAAATTTATTTGACAATCCAAGTCGATTTCTCCAAAGAAGTGTTCAGCAATTTCAAAATTCCCAATGTGAGCACTGATTAAAACACCTCCTTTTTTTTCGGCTAGTAATTCTTTAAGTATTTCTATACCATCAAATTCATATGTGAATCTATTACGTAAATTAGATGAAATGGCTGTTTTATCAATAATCGTTTTTCCAAAAACAACGTATGTTTTATAAACACACCATTTTGATTTTAGCCATGTATAGTTGAGGCGTTCTCGGTAATAATAGAAAATAGCACGATTACTTTCTTTTAAAAATAAAAAGTAATACAAGGCAACAAAATATAAAATTAGATACGCAGCTCTAATTCCAATTTTCTTAATACTGAAAATAAATATTTTATATCCTAAAAGTGTACCTTTTGATTTTCCATCCCAATCTGCCATGAAAAATTTATTACTTATTTAATTTAAGATCAATTAAATCATAAAAATCTTGAAAAGAGCTAACGTCAGCGAAATCTGCTTCTACTAGCTTCACACCAAAGTTTGTTTCAATGGTCACCACCAAATCCACATAGTCTAAACTATCAAGATCTAAGGTATCTTTCAAAATTGAATTGGGTTGAATCACTTCTTCCTCCACTTCAAATTCGTCGGATAAAATTGTTATTGTTTTTTCAATAATTTCTTCTTTGTTCATTATTATTTAGTATATTTCTTTAAGACAATTGCTGAATTGGTTCCTCCAAATCCAAAGGAATTTGACAAATATATATCAATATTTGAGTTTAAAGTTTCTCGAACAAGATTTAATTTCTTAGAATCTTCATCTTGGTTTAACAAATTGATATTAGGTGCTATAAATGAGTTTTGCATCATGATGGTGGAGTAAATAACTTCACTTGCTCCTGCCATCCAACATTCGTGGCCAGTCATAGACTTTGTTGAACTGACATATGGTCCATTTTCACCAAAAACATTAAATATAGCTTTCGCTTCGTTAGCATCTCCAACGGGTGTTGAAGTAGCGTGTGCATTAATGTAATCGACATCACTTGGTTTCAATCCTGCATTATTCAATGCTCTTAACATGGCTGTTGCAGGCCCTTCCACATTAGGTGTAGAAATATGTCCTCCATTGGATGAAAATCCATATCCCACAACTTCAGCTATAATATTTGCACCTCGAGCAATTGCCGACTCATAGCTCTCTAGAATTACAGTAGCAGCACCACCGCTTGGAACCAAACCATTTCTGTCAGCATCAAATGGTCGAGAAGCTAATGTCGGATCAATATTATCTGAGGCAAAAACTCCCAAGCCATCAAAGCTCGCCATGGCATATTTATTAATCTCTTGTGTCCCACCACATATGATCATGTCTTGCATTCCATTCTGAATCAACAAAAATCCTAAACCAATAGAATGCGAACCACTTGCACAAGCTGCGCTAATGGTCATATTTATTCCTTTCAAACTAAAAATCGTAGAAAGATTCATTGTGACAGATGAGTTCATCGATTTGAAAATCGCTCCTGACCCCAAAAGGCTAGAATCTTTTTTCTCACGCATCACATCAGTAGCCTCAATAGTTGCTTTGGAAACGCTATCATTTCCGTATAATATACCCACTTCATTCTCTGTAAAATAATCTTTAGAAATACCCGCAGTTCTTAATGCTTCCATCGTAGCGACATATGCATACTCTGTTTCTTCACCAATAGTAATGCGCTGACGTCTCGTCAACTTATCTTTCAAATCTGGTTTAGGAACCATTCCCGTTAATGCTGATTGATAGCCGTATTCTTTTCGTTGTTCGTCTAATTTAATTCCTGATTTCCCTTCATAAAGCGATTGCTTTACTTCTTCCAATGAAGTTCCAATGCATGAATAAATTCCCATCCCTGTAATTACAACTCTTCTATTCATCTTTCAAATTATTAGGAGTAAATACCCCCATTAATATTAATCGTTTCACCAGTTATATAACTCGCCTTTTTAGAAACTAAAAAACTCACTAAATCAGCAACTTCATCAGCTTCACCAAACCGATTGGCTGGTATCATTTTTATTAGTTCTTTTTCATCCATACCGCTGGTCATATCTGTTCTAATAAAACCAGGAGCTACAGCATTCACGGTGATTTTTCGTTTTGCAACTTCTTGTGCTAATGCTTTTGTCGCAGCAACAACGGCTCCTTTTGCAGCAGAATAATTTGTTTGTCCTGGAGTTCCTTTTACACCTGATACAGAAACAATATTGACAATTCGTCCATATTTATTGCGTAACATTTTTTGAATAAAAAATTGAGTAACATTAAAAAAACCACCTAAACTCGTTTTTACTACTTGATTCCAATCGTCAGGTGTCATCCACATAAACAAACCATCCTTAGTGATTCCAGCATTATTGACAATAGTTTCTACAATAGCTTCAGGGTTCTTCTCTTCCCAATCTGATAAAACAGCTTTTACTTCCTCGAAATTAGCAACATCAAATTTTAATATTTCACCTGTACGACCAAGTCCTTGAACTATCGCAAGTGTTTCTTCAGCCGCAACTTGATTGGAATGATAATTAATCAAAATATGGTATTCGCTATCTTCTGCCAGTTTCTGACAAATAACACGACCAATTCCTCTTGATCCTCCAGTAACCAATGCACATTTCATATTGTTATTTTTATTCTTGAAACAATTCGACATTCTCGTACCACTTATTTCCGAGTAACTTTCCGTCTGGAGAAATAAACCCCCATTTTCCAGCATATTTAACACGTGCTAATCCATTAATAAATCCTTTTTCTGAATTACCAAACATATTAAAACCAACTACACTAATATCATAATTACCCGGTATAACTAATTTACCCGTTTTATCTGTAAATCCCCATTTAACGGTTTTGACTGGTGCTAAGCCATCCGCACTAAAAACTTCGGCATCAAAATAGATAAAATCAATAACCATTTCTCCTTTCGCATTCACATATCCCCATTTTTTCTCTATGCAAACGGGGGCCAATTGAAATGCAAATGCTCTTGCCTTATCAAATTTAGGTTCAATGACCCAATTTCCATTTAAATCAATAAAGCCTATTTTTTCATTTTTACGAGCGTACGCTAAATCTTGGTCTCCAAAATCCCAAATCTTCATCACACTATCAATTGCTTTGAATTTATTGTTGGATACTAGCCCATACGATTTCTCTACTCTTGCCCAAGTTATGTTTTTATGTAACTCTCCAATTTCGTCGTAAATCGGTTCAACAATCACCTTTCCTTTGCGGTCAATAATCCCCCACTTTCCGTTATTTTTAACTTTCGCATAATTTCCAACAAAAGGTTTAATTAATTCATACGTTGGTACTAAAACAACTTCCATTTTAGGATTAATTATACCTACTTTTTTACCATCTCTAATAAAGGCGATTCCATCTTCAAAAGGATACAATTTATCTGTTTTTGGTGACGTTAATTTCTCCCCTTTTTTATTGATGTAAAAATATTCTTTGTTCAAATTCACCAAACATACTCCGTTGTCGAACTCAGTAACATCATTATAAATTGCAGGAATTACCCACTCACCTTTTGAATTAATAAAACCCCACTTTTTATTATCTAACACTCCTGCTAATCCATCCGAAAAGCTCTTTGCCACTTTGTATTTAGGTTGTATCAGATACTCTCCGGTTTTAGAAATATAGCCAAACAGTCCATTATCACGGACTAAGGCTATTTCTTGTGCGAAAGATACGGTTACACTTAGTAATAATAATCCTAAAATATTTTTCATAATTGTAGCTTTTAATGATTTATCAAATAATCTTTTACTTTTTGAATATACGGATACATAATTATATCTTCTTCAAATGTTGGTATGATTTGTCGGATATCATCATACATCTTTCTAGTTACAGTAGATGTTTCATCTTTAAAGTTCAACGAATCGATAGCTTGAACTATAGTTATCAATTCAATACTTAAGACTTCATACGCATTTTCAATTACCTTACCCGCTATCAAAGCAGCATTTGTTCCCATGCTTACAATATCTTGATTGTCATTGTTATTTGGAATACTGTGAACATACATTGGATTAGAAAGCATTTGATTCTCAGCAGCTGTAGAGGTTGCTGTAAACTGACTTCCTTGCATACCAAAGTTAAATCCTAGTTTTCCTAAGTTAACAAATGGAGGTAAAACATCATTCAATTTAGAGTTTAATAAGTAGTTCAATTGTCTTTCAGCTAACATTGATAGTTTCGTAATAACCAATTTTAAATTGTCCATTTCCAACGAAATATAATCACCATGGAAATTACCACCGTGATATACTTGTTTTGATTTCACATCGACAATTGGATTATCGTTTGCTGAGTTAATTTCATTTTCTAACACATTTGATACCGATTGAATGGTATCCATCACCGGGCCTAAAATTTGAGGCACACATCTCAATGAATAATATTCTTGTATCTTCTCCTTGAAAACATCCTCATTATTCTCTCCAGTGTATAAGTGATCTGCTCTTTTACGCGTTAATTTGCTGTCAAACAAGTTTTTACGCATCTTTTCCGCCACCTCTTGTTGGCCAAAATGCAATTTTACATTATTCAATTCTGCTGACAAATGATCGTCATATGCTTGAACAATTTCATTAATTGCACAAGAACATTTAATGGACCAATCAAGTAATCTCTGGGCATTGCGAACATTTACAATGCCAATTCCTGTCATAACAGAAGTTCCGTTCATTAATGCTAGGCCTTCACGAATTTCGATTTGAATCGGTTTTAATCCTTCTATTTCAAAAACTTCTTGGGTACTTCTTCTTTCACCTTTATAAAACACTTCACCCTCACCAATAAGAATCAATGCTAAATGCGCTAATTGAACTAAATCGCCGCTAGCACCTACACCACCATGTTCAAAAATTAAAGGCGTAATATCTCTATTAATGAGCTCTACCATTAATCCAATCACGGATGGATGAACACCTGAGTTCCCCAATGAAAGCGTATTTAAACGAGCCAATATTGCTGCTTTAACATACTCTGGTTTTAACGGCGAACCTGAACCAGATGAATGGCTTCGAATTAAATTATATTGAAGTTGAATACGATCCTCGTCCTTGATTCTATATTGAGCCATAGGACCGAATCCTGTATTTACTCCATAAATCACTTTATTTTGAGAGAAAACTTTCAGAAAATCAAAACTTTCATTTACTCTTTTTAGAACAGATGCTTGAACTTGAATTGTATCTTTACTAAAAACAATTGAAATAAATTCTTTAATGGTTAGAAATTCGTTTATTTGTTTCATTTACTATGTTTAAAAAGATGATAAATTGATGTTAAAGTAGGCCAGAAAATATTAGTTTACAAAGATATAATTTTCTTTATGCTATGACAAATCTAATAGGTAAAAAACAATGGATTACGCTAAAAAAAGTTTAATTTTACAGGGAAAATATATTAACATAACTAAAATAAACTGATATACAAGTGATTAATCTTTAAGATTTAAACATCAAAAAATACAAAACCTCCTTTTACTTTAATATATTAGCTGTTTAATTGAGATGTTTGTATCTAAAAAATAATATATTTATAACTTGAAATTAAATTAAAATGACAAAAGAATTTGTTGATGTATTGGTAATAGGTGCTGGTCCATCTGGTTGTGTTGCCTCCTCTTATTTACATAAAAATGGTGTAAAAGTTAAGGTAGTTGAGAAATCTAAATTCCCAAGATTTGTAATTGGAGAAAGTTTGATTCCTCGTGTGATGGATAATTTTGAAGAAGCCGATCTTTTAGAGTGCTTACAAGCTATGGATTTTGAAAAAAAACATGGCGCTCGATTTATTCGAGATGGAGAAATCTGTTATTTTGATTTCGCTGAAAAATTTACAGATGGTTGGGATTGGACATGGCAAGTTCCAAGAGCCGATTTTGACAATGCACTAGCACAAGAAATTATTCGAAAAGGAATTGATTTAGAGTTCGAGACGGAAGTGACAAACGTTATTTTCAACGGGTCTGATTCCATTACTACAGTAAAAGACAAGAGTGGTAATGAAAGAGAAATTCATGCAAAATTCATCATTGATTCCAGTGGTTATGGTCGTGTTTTGCCTCGAATGTTAAACTTAGAGCAACCATCATCGGTAACAGAAAATTCTTCTATTTTCACGCATGTTCATGAAGTAAATAGACCAGCAGGAAAAGAAGGAACAGTCATAACATTTGACATCTTAGAAACAAAAGTTTGGATTTGGGTGATTGCATTTTCTAATGGAAATACAAGTCTTGGTGTTGTTGGACCTACTGATTACATCAAATCTTTAGGTAATACGACAGAAGAAGCTTTAAGAAATGCTTTCGACAAATCTGATTTTTACCGTGATCGTTTTAAAGATATCCCCTATTTATTTGAGCCTAGAAAAATTGAAAATTATTCATGTGCAGTAAAAAAATTCTATGGAGACGGATTTTCACTTACAGGTAATAGCTCCGAATTTTTAGATCCTGTTTTTTCATCAGGTGTTTGTTTTGCGACTGAATCTGGATTGCTCTCAGCTAAATTATGCATCCGACAACTAAAAGGGGAGAAAGTGGATTGGGAGAAAGAATATGCTGAATATATTCTAAGTGGTGTAAACGTATTTACGACGTACGTAAAAGAATGGTACACAGGAAATCTTCAAACATTGTTCTTCCATCAACCTGAAAACAAAGATGTTAAACGAAAAATGTGTTCTGTGTTAGCGGGTTATGTTTGGGATCAAAGCAATCCTTTTGTAACAAAGCACGCGAATATTATAAAAAACATGGCGCACATTATTAATCTAGAGGAAGAGAAATAAGAAGCCCATTTATTAATAGCAAAGAGGCGTGATTCTAGATGAACCACGCCTCTTTTAATTTTAGTTAGTAGAACCTTATTTAGTTCCCTTTTTCAAACTCTTTAAAAACTGCTTAGCAAGTGTGCAATAAGCGGATGCAATTCTAGATCCGGAATTATATTCCATCCCCATCACATCTACACTCTGAATTTTTTCGAAAGGAACAACTAAGACCACTTTTGAAGGATTATCTGTTTCATAAACAGTGATTAATGTCTTTAACTTTGCAGGTTGATCCACCATTCCAACATTGTAACCTGGATAAATCCAAACCGTTTTAATTAACATCGTATATTTAGCTGATGTTAAATCTTTTTGAACAGTTACCCCTGTTTTCTTTGAAGCATTATTAAAACACTCAATGAATTTAGGTTCATATTTCGCTTCACGATCGGCAAACCAAGAAGCTTTAAAATCTTCCGAGGTTCCTTTTTCCTCTCTTTTATCCATTTTATCTTTCAAGAAATCTTCTTCTGTCTTGAATTTATCTACTTTCAAATTTTCGTAGTCAAAAATTAGATTAAATTCTGTTACTCCTTTTAAATTGGCAAAACTACCTTTTGTAGGCTTTTGTGCTACAGTTACTGTTGAAATAACAAGTGCAATAAATAATACGATTTTTCTCATAATAATATATTTTGTTTATGCCGTAAATATAAGTTAAAAACAGAAACCAACAAAGAATTTAGTATTATTACACGATAATTTGTTTTGCTTTTTCATAAGGAAATCTTCAATATAGGTGGTAACTTTGTAACACAAAAATTCTTCATCATGATTTCAGATTCAGACATTCTTACCAACATCCAACACATTGAACATAGAATTCAAACTGCTTGCGAACGAAGCAATCGACCCATCGAAGATGTCAAACTATTACTGGCTACTAAAACAGTTATTCCAGAACTTATTAAAGTGGCTCTAAAAAATGGGAATACACTTATTGCAGAAAATCGTGTGCAAGAGTTAAAGGAAAAATACGAAGCACTGAAAGACACACCACATACAAATCATTTCATTGGTCACTTACAAACCAACAAAGTCAAAGATGTTTTAAAATGTGATGTAGCCTGTATTCATTCGATTGACCGACTCGATTTAGCCGAAAAACTCCATCAGCGTTTGTTATTTGAAGAAAAAACAATGGATGTTTTGATTCAAGTAAATACATCGTTTGAAGAAAGTAAATTTGGTGTTGATCCAGATGAAGCAATAGCTTTAATCAAACAAGTTGCGAAATTCAGTACTTTAAAAATAAAAGGATTGATGACTATTGGATTACTAAGCTCTGAAAATGAAAAGGTGAGCAAATGTTTTCGACTTTTGAAAAGTGTTCAAGAACAAGCGATTGCTTTAAATATCCCAAACGTCGAAATGGAAGAATTGTCTATGGGTATGAGTGGTGACTTTGAAGCAGCGATTGAAGAAGGTGCGACTATTATCCGTGTGGGAACTTCTATTTTTGGAAAAAGACCAACTTTAGATAGCTTTTATTGGAACGAAAATAAGTAGTTAAAATAGTGATATTATTGGCTTTCTTTCTCCTTTTTAGCGAAAATAAATTTAAACACTACAGGTAAAGTCACAACCAACACAATACCTAAAAGCGTCCATTCTAAATTTCTATTTACCCATGAATTTTCGCCCAAAGCATAACCCAATGTAACCAAACTTCCTACCCAAACTATGGCTCCCAAGGAACTAAAAAGTACAAATTTTTTAAAATCCATTTTAACCATCCCTCCAATAATGGGAACAAAAGTTCTAGCTACTGGAAGAAATCGAGAAATAACAATAGCAAAACCACCTTTCTTTTCATAGAATTGATGGGCTGCTTCCACATGTTTTCGCTTTAAAAGCCAATAATCCTTTTCTCTATTATTAATTAAATGTCCAAATTTGGAGCCCGTCCAATAGCCGACAAGGTTGCCTAAAATAGCTGCTCCAATAAATAAACTTTCCCAGAATATTATATTAAACAACTGATTGTCAAATGGATGAGCTGCTTGTTCAGCACTTGCAATAATCATCCCAGAAATAAAAAGAAGCGGATCGCCTGGTAAGAAAAATCCAAAAAACAATCCCGTTTCAATAAAGAGTATGATCAAAATAAGGTATAAACCTCCTCGAGCCATTATCCAGTTCGGGTCAGTAAGATATTCGAATGACTCAAGTATTACTTCCATGCATTAAATTGTTTGCGCAAATATACTAAGCTTCCGACCTTAATTTCATACTTAAGTTGTCTTATATATGTTATTTAACAAATATATTATTAATGGTGAGCTAAAAACCAGCAACAAGAATCTAGTACAAAACCATTATATTTGTAGCTCACGAAAATTATTTTCCATTAATGATAGTTTGTATAGCCGAAAAGCCTAGTGTCGCACGAGATATTGCCAAAATTATTGGGGCGAATCAAGCAAAAAATGGCTATATGGAAGGTAATGGCTATCAAGTGACGTGGACATTTGGGCATCTTTGCACCTTAAAAGAACCTCACGACTATACCGAAAAATGGAAATATTGGCGTTTAGAAGAATTGCCCATGATACCTTCCAATTTTGGTGTAAAGGTTATTGAAAATGATGGGGTTAAACGACAGTTTGCCACCATTCAAACCTTAGTTCAACAAGCCGACATGATTATCAACTGCGGTGATGCTGGTCAAGAAGGAGAACTCATTCAACGCTGGGTTTTACTAAAAGCAAAATGTACGGCACCTATCAAACGTTTATGGATATCCTCTTTGACCGAGGAAGCCATTAAAGAAGGCTTTGAGAAATTACGAGATTCCAATCAGTACGATAATTTATATGCAGCTGGAAGTGCACGTGCCATTGGTGACTGGTTGCTTGGAATGAATGCTACACGTTTGTTTACCAAGAAATTTGGTCAAGGTAAAGCAACCTTATCCATTGGACGAGTGCAAACTCCTACGCTAGCAATGATTGTTCAACGTCAAAAAGAAATAGATCGCTTTATCACAGAAGAATATTGGGAGCTCAAAACGCTCTATCGTGATGTGGAATTTACGGCTAACATAGAACGTCTAAAGTCAGCAGATAAGGCTGAAAAAGGATTGGAATATCTAAAGCAACATCCCTTTGAAGTTACATCTTTTGAACAAAAAGAAGGAAAAGAAGGAAATCCTAGATTGTTTGACTTGACAGGTTTGCAGGTGGAATCCAATAAAAAATATGGCTATTCTGCGGAAGACACTTTACGGTCGATTCAAAAATTATACGAAAGTAAATTAGTTACCTATCCAAGAGTCGATACCACTTATCTTTCAGAAGATATTTATCCCAAAATACCGAATATTCTAAGTGGATTGAAATATTACAGTGAATTAACAGAACCGTTGAAAGGAAGCCCTCTTCCAAAATCAAAACAAGTATTTGATGATAAGAAGGTAACCGATCACCACGCTATTATTCCAACAGGGATTGTCCCATCAGGAATTACTCCACAAGAACAACATATTTACGACCTCATCACAAGGCGTTTTATTGCCGTATTTTATCCAGAATGTAAAGTTTCCAATACGACCGTCTTAGGGAAAGTTAGTCAAATCGAATTTAAAGCGACAGGAAAACAAATCATCGAACAAGGTTGGAGAGATGTTTACAAGAACGAGGAAATTTCTAAAAAAGAATCAGAAGAAGAAAAAGTAATGCCGCTATTTACAGAAGGCGAAACAGGTGAACACGAACCTAAAGTTCATCAAGGAAAAACTTCTCCACCCAAAGCGTACACAGAGGCAACTTTATTGCGTGCCATGGAAACCGCAGGTAAACAAGTTGATGACGATGAAATGCGAGAACTACTAAAAGATAACGGAATTGGTCGTCCATCGACTCGAGCAAACATCATTGAAACCTTGTTTAAACGCAAGTACATTGAGCGCAAAAAGAAGAACCTTTATGCTACTGCTACTGGAATCGGCTTAATCGACACAATTCAAAACGAGCTATTGAAAAGTCCTGAATTAACGGGGCAATGGGAGCGAAAATTACGTCTCATCGAAAAAGGGGAATACCAAGTAGATGATTTTAAAAAAGAATTGGTTGACATGGTTGTTGACCTTACAAATGAAGTTCTTTTTAACACCAATCGAGTGATTCACATAGTGGACACAACTGCCGAAGAGAAGCCAAAAGAAACAAAGCCAAAAAAAGAAAAGGAAGAAATTAAGATTGAGGAATTGAATTGCCCTAAATGCAAGTCGGCAAAATTAATGAAAGGAAAAACGGCATATGGTTGTTCAAACTTCAAAGAATGCGGCTTCAAACTTCCCTTTATAATTATTGGTAAGAAACTAACAGACAAGCAAACAATTGATTTATTACAGAAAGGAAAAACAACCAAGATCAAAGGATTCGTTATTCCTGGAAGTGAAACTAAAAAAGATGCGTATCTTATTTTAGACGATACTTTTAATGTTCAAATGGAAGAATAATAATTTTACACAAAAAACACGTGCATTTTTTAGACGCTAAGAAATATCAGGAAATATCCAAAATGACTTTGCTAATGGCCATACTTTTTGTTATTTCTGCAATTATTGGTATCGGAGGTGGCGCACAACAATTTTTCATCAAGTTTTTCAATTTCAGTCCTTTATTTGATTTACGATCAAAAAGTCTATCGGTAATCATATTACAACTTGGCTTTCATTTAATTCCTTTCCTCTTAGGAATTGGCTCTATACTATTTGTGACAAAAAAAATGTTACTTCGACCTATCAGTTCATTATTTGGCGATAGACAAAAAGCACTTCATAAATTTGGCTTTTCTTTTATTTTATATACTGCCATTTTCTTAATTATTTCGATTATTTATTATTGGAACAGTGATAACATAAAGATGAACTTCATCAATTCATCCTTTTGGTTGACAACCTTTATTCTAGCTATATTTATCGCTATTCAGATAAGCTTTGAAGAATTGTTCTTTAGAGCTTTCTTTCCTCAAACACTGGTTGGATTCGGGTTATCAAAGATGGGAGCGATAGTTCTTGCTTCAATACTATTTGGTGTTTTACATGGAAATAATCCAGAAGTAGTAATCTATGGAAGACTTTTAATTCTATTGTATGTTTTACATGGATTATTCTTAGGTATAATTGTTTATTTAGACAATAGTATTTGGTTAGCACTCGGGTATCATTTTTCTAATAATATGCTCGCTTTATTGTTTCTCAGCAGTGAAAGTCAAGTCTTAAAAACACCCTCCATTTTTCAACTCACCACTGAAAGCAACAATCTATGCTGGCTGTTCTTACAACTTTTCATAACAATGGCTGTATTCTTTTTTGCTTGTTATAAAAAGTACGGTTGGAACATTAATCCAAATTGAATCTTAGTCTGATTGCTATCTTATTGAATCTTATTAACTTTATAACCGTTTAAAATGCTTTAAAGTAACATGCAGAGAAAAAGTCCTATAGGTATTTTTGATTCAGGGTTTGGTGGACTGACCATTTTAAACGCCATTCGCCAAAATATGCCAGAATATGATTATTTGTATTTAGGTGACAATGCTCGTGCTCCTTATGGCTCTCGTTCTTTTGATGTGGTGTATGAATTTACACTTCAAGCCGTAGAATATCTTTTCAGTCAAGGAGTTGATTTAGTCATCTTAGCGTGTAACACAGCTTCTGCAAAAGCACTACGTAGTATCCAACAAAAAGTACTTCCTGAAAAATATCCTAACAAACGTGTTTTAGGTGTTATTCGACCAAGTACCGAAGATATTGGGGATTATACAAAAACAAATCAGATTGGTGTTTTAGCTACCGAAGGAACGGTAAAATCAGAATCGTATGTTTTAGAAATACATAAATTTCACCCTGAGATAACAGTTTTTCAGCAAGCATGCCCACTTTGGGTTCCACTTATTGAAGACGGTGAAGCTATGCATATGGAAGGAGAGGCTATTATTAAGAAAGATGTCACTAAATTACTGCAACAATCTGCTGATATCGACACCATAATTCTAGCCTGCACACATTACCCTATCGTATATTCACAAATTAGAAAATATGTCCCGGAAAACATCCAACTTATTGCCCAAGGAAGCATTATTTCAAAGAAATTGTCAGCTTATCTAATTCGTCATCCTGAACTGGAAGAACAACTATCCAAAAATGGCCAATTAACAGTATTAACAACAGAAGACGCTGCTATTTTTGATGAAAGAACACAATTGATTTTTGGACAAAATTATTATGCTAAAACCATCCATTTAAAATAATGAATTTCAACAAATTGAATGAAAGATTATATTGAAATATATACTGACGGTTCTTCAAGAGGAAACCCTGGTCCTGGAGGTTATGGCACTATTTTATGTTATAACGGAAAAGAAAAGGAATTATCTGGCGGATTTCGTCTTACAACTAATAATCGAATGGAACTTCTGGCTGTTATCAGTGGATTAGAAGCATTAAAGACACAAGATATTCCAGTAAAAGTATATTCGGATTCAAAATACATCGTAGATGCTATCAATCAAAAATGGGTCTATGGTTGGATTAAAACACAGTTTAAAAAGAAAAAGAATCAAGATTTGTGGATGCGTTGGTACAACGTTCAAAAACCATTAAAAGTTGAATACATTTGGGTAAAAGGGCATGCTGGACATCATTATAACGAACGATGTGATGAATTAGCAGTAAACGCCGCAATGTCTAAAAACTTACCTGCCGATTCGTTCTTTGAGGCAAACAAAAATGAAGATTCAGAACTACTTTAGTTAAAATAATTATAGCATTGCTGCTTTGACAAATGTATATACTAATGGATGTGGATGATCTCTCATAGATGAAATCTGGGGGCAAAAACCACAGGCAACAAAGTAATTTTTATTTTGTAAGCTAACAATTTCAGGATCACCAAATTGGTTTATCGCTTCAATATCAAGCGTAGAATCTTCTAGGTAGTCAATGTAATTTGGATATAAACTATAGCGACTTGAAGAAAGCTCAGTGGTAGAGTGATTTTCGTATAATTTCTTTAACTGGTCACTTAGTGGCGTAACTTCAATACGGTCAAAGACGCTGCCTTGAATAAGATTATCAGAGATGATTTTATCTTCGTTAGGATTTAAATGGAATGATGTAGATAGCGCTCTGAAAAAATTAGAATAAGCATCTCCAGTGACTAATACTGGTAATTTTAACTGCATCAATTTTGTGATGGCTTTATCAATAAAAGATTCATCTTTATATGGTCCAGAACTAACCCAAAAAGCATCATATTGATTTAATTGAGTCATTTTTTTACTGGTAAACTCTTCCGGTTTCAACCAATAATAGTCACAATCGATGCCTAAAAAATGAATCGTGTGATCGATTGCAAAATTAATGGCATGATGCGTATTGTAGGTGAAATTGAAATCGCCTATGACAGCTATTTTGATTGTTCTTTGCATTCTAGAATATAAAAAGGGTCGATTAAAAATTAATCGACCCTTTGAATATTATCGTTTAAACCAGCCTTTCATGACTCCATCAGTAATCTGAAATTCATCATGCTTTTGAGTAGAATCAATTACAATACCTAAATTATCGTAGTCATATTCCCACCAGTATCTTTCTAAAGTTACATTCATCTTAGCGATATACTTCATATAGTCTCCAGTCTTATCCGTCTCTTGATTTAAGTATGTAAACTCTAATGAATTAGCCGCTCCAGGTTGTCCTTTCCAAAAATTACCATTCACATCTTTATAATGAACATCAAAGCCAGCACTTTCTGTCCCAAAAAGACTTACTGACTTACCTTCTGGACTAAAAACCGGTTGTGTGAAATTCTTAAATAAATCTGTAAAAACATTTACGTCAGGATCACTTGAATTATCTCCGTCCCATAATGCTTCACCTACAAGTAATTTGATTCCGATTCCTTTCTGTGGAGATTTAATATAAGAATAATAAGTAGCTCTTGAAAACGTATTAGGAATAATTGTTTTGACTTTATTTGCTTCTAAATCAAACCCATCTACATTTTGATTGAATTCAACAAATGATCCTCTCATATAGCCTTGAAAATGGAATTTCAAATCTACTTTTTGCTCAGGAGCAGGGATGATCTCATGTGTTTTACAAGAGATTACTGCTAATCCTATAAATGCAGCTGTAATAATAGGTCCTATTCTCATATCATTAAATTTTAAGATGTTATGCAAAATTATTATGTTTCTTACAAAACGTAAATATACCGTAAAAGGTTGGTAATTTTACAACTATTTTTTTAATATCCATGAATTTTCTACTTCAGTATTCATAGTTTGCGCCTCCTGAAAGGTTGAAAAGCGGGCAATTGAAACCATATTAAGTCCACTGCCTTCAACAATCTCAGACTTATAACCTTTTGAAATTAAGTCATTTAATAAATTGTCCGCATTTGATCGATTACTAAAAGACCCAACGATAACATAAAAACCACTTTCTGAATGGGTCACTTTTGAATCACTAACAATTTTAGGTGTTTCTATGATTTTTTCTTTTACTTCTACTTTTTCAGCTTCCCTCCCATTTTCTTCAATTGCATCTGTATTAGTTTCTTCTTCAATCAAATTTACATCTTCTGGCTCTTCTGCTAAATCATCTTCAGGAATAACTGGTTTTTTAACTTCTACTTTAGTGAACTTTTCATTTTTAGTAAATGGTAAAAATGGTCTTAAATCCTCGTAAAAAACGACAGAAGCAGTCCCTAATAGTAATAAAACAATTGTTAAAGCAATTAAAATCTTATTTATTGGACTACGACGCTTCCTTTCTATAATAGCTTCATTTTGTTGAATAGAGGGATTTTCTGGTGGAATTATCTTTTCCTCCTTTTCTAAAGTAATATCCGATTTATCTTGCGAAATAGTCTCAGTCTCCATCAAAACTGGCTCTGATTTCGATTCTTCTACTGTTGTTTCTACTATCGACTCTTGGAGTATTGTTTCTGGCTCAATTTCTTGAACTTCCTCCTTCTCTGATTCAACAAAATCATTTTCTTCACCACTCTCTTCTACCTTCTCTGGCTCATAAGCTACTTCCTCAACAGGAGGTGCTATAATAACATTTTCAGTGATAGTATCTTTTTCAGCTTCTAAATTTTCATGCTCTTTTAAGTCCGAGGAATCTTTAACAGTAGTTCCAGATCTAAAATCATATTCTCCCTCATTATTTTTAAAGAAAATCCCTATATCAGACATAGTCACTTCTAGATCGTTATCTAAGTCTGATACGATCTTATCAACCCATTTATAGACGCTATCCTTCGCTTCTTCTAAAGTACCATTATTAGAATTCGCATAAGCTTCTATTAGTTTACCGTCGTCAAACTTCAAGTAGGATAAAAACATCACTTCTAACGTCACTTCATTTGTTAATGTAAGTGCCCCTAATCGAGGAATGATGATTGTTTTATTTTCAATTAAATATTTCTTTACTAATTCTTCCATAGTTGTAAAAATAAGTAGCTGTTTTTACTTTGCACTATTTCACACCAAGTATGTGAAAAAATCCTTCTGTCTTAACTTCTGTTTTTTCGTCCTTTAGTAAGCCTCTATATTTATAAAAATAAACTCCATCAAGACAGGATTGTCCTCCAATTACTTTTCCATCCCAAATGACCATTCCTTGTTGATTTTTATTCTCATATACAACATTTCCCCATCGATTCAATATAACAATATCGTACTCTTTATAAATATCAAAATCCAATGTGAAGTAATCATTTACTCCATCTCCATTAGGTGTAAAAACATTTGGC